>CANRBX010000003.1 GCA_947628955.1 uncultured Lachnospiraceae bacterium
GTTTATGCCATTTTTATTGGCTAAAGTATTGATTTTTCAAGGTTCATCACACCAAATGGTGTGGGAAGTTTGAGTATCTGATTAAAACGGAGGTTACGTATACGGTCAATGGCACGGAGAGCACCCGCACGGTGATCGATCCGGATAGCTTTCAGTATGTGCTGGATGAAAACGGCAACAAGGTGACAAAGGTGGCTCCGCTGTTCGGGACGGAGGATTTTGGCGGGCAGGGCATCCTGAATTACGTGTTTGAAGGTATGACCGTCGGTGATAAATGGGGCACCGCGGTCGGCATTATCGTGTTTATCCTGGTCGTGGGCGGCGCGTTCGGCATCGTGCTGCGCACCGGGGCGATCGACGCGGGTATCATGCAGATCATTACGATCCTGAACGGCAAGGAAATTTTGCTGATTCCGATCCTGACCATTCTTTTCTCCCTCGGCGGAGCGGTGTTTGGCATGGGTGAGGAGGCGATTCCGTTCGTCATGATCCTGGTGCCGATGTTTATCGCTATGGGCTACGACGCGATCGTTGGCATCATGTGTTCCTATGTGGCGACCCAGATCGGTTTCGGTACCTCCTGGCAGAATCCGTTCGGCCTGGCCGTTGCACAGGGGATCGCCGGCGTTCCGGTAATGTCGGGCGCCTGGTTCCGTATTCCGCTGTGGATCATCTTTACCGGCCTGACGATCCTTTTCACAATGCACTATGCGAAGAAGATCAAAAAGAACCCGCGGCTGTCCACCGCATACGAATCCGATATGGCTTACCGCGAGAAATTCAATGACGATAAAAAGAAAGAGCTGACAGATTTTTCAAATGGAAGTCTGTCAGTTCTTTTGCGTTATCCGTTTTTTTATATCTATTTAATAAATAAATTATACTTGACTGCAGGAAAATCAAATGATATTATTTAATTGTATCATTATTAGATAGAATGAGTAAATTGAGTTCCTTTATGAGGTTAATAAAATGAGATCATTTGATTATAACAATAAATGGGAAAAGTTGCTTACACCGGACATCGTTGCTTTGCTTACGCAGATCCATGAATTTAAGGGCGAGCAATCGCTGTTCATAGAGGCAAAGGCAGATACGCTGATGCAGCTTGTAGAAATAGCCAGGATACAGAGCACCGAAGCATCTAATAAGATAGAAGGTATATATACATCAGATGCCCGGTTAAAGGCATTGGTCAGGGACAAGACAACTCCCAGGACCAGAAATGAGCGGGAAATTGCAGGATACAGGGATGTGCTGAATACAATTCATGAAAGTCATGATCATATACCGGTTAAGCCCAATATGATATTGCAGCTTCACAGAGATCTTTATAAATTTGAAGGTTATGATATTGGCGGCAGGTATAAATCTGCTGACAATATTATAGAAGAAGAGGATGCGCAGGGAAATAAGCATGTAAGATTCAGGCCGGTTGCTGCATGGGAAACTCCGGAAGCTATGCAAAATCTATGTGACGAATTTGGCAGGGCTATGGGAAGAAGCAGAATTGATCCGCTTATTTTAATACCCATGTTTATTCTGGATTTTCTTTGTATTCACCCGTTTGACGATGGAAATGGCAGAATGAGCAGACTTCTTACTTTGCTTTTGCTTTACAGGGCGGGATATATTGTTGGAAAGTATATCAGTATTGAACGCCTGATTGAAAAGACTAAGGATTCTTATTATGCAAGCTTGCAGGAAAGTTCTGCCGAATGGCTTGCAGGAGAAAATGACTATATTCCCTTTGTGCAGTATATGCTGGGTGTAGTGGCTGCCGCTTACAGGGATTTTTCCATGAGAGTGGAAATATTGATCACAAGCGGTTTGTCTAAACCGGAGCGCATTGCAAAGCTGATTCAAAGTACCTATGGAGAGATAACGAAATCGCAGATTCTGGAACGGTGCCCGGATATCAGTCAAATTACAGTGCAAAGAACGCTTGCCGCTCTCCTGGAATCGGAGGACATCATAAAGATAGGCGGCGGCAGATATACAAAGTATGTCTGGAACAGGGAGAAGGAATAAAGGAGAAAGATGATGATCGGAGAACTTGGAAATAAGATTGACAGCCTGTGGGAAATATTCTGGAATGGAGGAATCACAAATCCTCTTGATGTCGTAGAACAGATGACCTATCTGATGTTTATCAGAGATCTGGATGACACAGATAATCTTCGCGCTAAGGAAGCGGCTATGCTGGGACTTCCTTATAGGAGCATTTTCGCAGACGAAGTGGAAATCGGTGATCGAAAGGTGGACGGCTGTCAGCTTAAGTGGTCTGTTTTTCATGACTTTCCGGCACAGAGAATGTATTCTGTTGTGCAGGAGTGGGTATTTCCTTTCATTAAGAACCTTCATGGAGATAAAAGCAGCGCATACAGTAAATATATGGATGATGCCATATTTAAGATAAATACTCCTCTTATGCTCTCTAAAATTGTAGATGCCATGGATGAGATTTATTCCATGATGAAGGAACTGCATCAGACAGATATCCGGGGTGATGTCTATGAATATCTGCTTTCCAAGATTGCGCAGTCAGGCGTAAACGGCCAGTTCAGGACGCCGAGACACATCATCCGCATGATGGTTGAAATGATGGATCCGAAGCCGTCAGATCTTATCTGTGACCCTGCCTGCGGTACATCCGGATTCCTTGTTACAAGCGGCGATTATCTGAGAGATAAATATAAGAAAGAAGTGCTCCTTGACAAGCAGAACCGAAATCATTTTATGAATGAGATGTTTCATGGCTATGATATGGACAGAACGATGCTGCGCATAGGAGCCATGAATATGATGACACACGGTGTAGAGAATCCTTTTATTGAGTATCGGGACAGCTTGTCGGATCAGAATCCGGACAGGGATATGTATACTTTGATATTGGCCAATCCGCCTTTTAAAGGAAATCTTGATGCGGATACGGTGTCTGTGGATTTGCAGAAGATATGTAAGACGAAAAAAACAGAGCTCCTGTTTCTGGCTCTTTTTGTGAGAATGCTTAAGATAGGAGGCAGATGTGCCTGTATCGTACCGGACGGAGTGCTGTTTGGATCTTCCAAAGCGCATAAAGCGATCCGGCAGGAGCTTGTGGAGAACCAGCGGCTTGAGACAGTGATTTCAATGCCATCAGGGGTGTTTAAACCGTATGCCGGAGTTTCGACAGGAATCCTTGTGTTTACCAAAACAGGGCATGGCGGAACGGATGATGTATGGTTTTATGATATGACTGCTGACGGACTTAGTCTTGATGATAAGAGAACGCCTATATCGGACAATGATATCCCCGATATCATTAGCCGTTTCAAAAATCTGAGTGCGGAGAAAGACAGGAAGCGCACGGACAAGTCATTTATGGTATCAAAAAAGGAAATTGCAGATAATGACTATGACCTGTCCATAAACAAATATAAGGAAGTGAAATATGTTCCGGTGGAGTACCCGCCGACATCTGAGATCATGGCGAATCTCAGGGAACTTGAGAGGCAGATAAATCATGAGATGGATGAGCTGGAAAGGCTTTTAAATGAGTAATGCGGTGTGTTTTAAGGGTGTTGCTATAATAAATTTGTATTTGTGGGGATGACGATGAAAACTCAGAAATTAGGAGAACTTTGTGATATTGTTTCTGGTGGGACACCTTCCCGAACGAGAATGGACTTCTGGCAGGGCGGAACAATACCCTGGATTAAAATAGGAAATATAAAAGATAAGTATGTATATGAAGCGGATGAATTTATAACAGCGGAGGGCATGAATGGCTCGGCTGCAAAAATGTTGCGCAAAGGTACAATTCTTTACACTATTTTTGCGACACTTGGAGAGGTTGGAATCTTAAATATTGATGCCTGCACCAATCAAGCTATTGCAGGAATTTCAATAAAAGATTCCACTAGAGTTTTGACAGATTATTTGTATTATTATTTGAAATCGAGGAAAAGATATGTTGGCGATATCGGTCGAGGTGTTGCGCAAAATAATATCAATATGTCAATATTGAAGGGCTTTGATGTACCGCTTCCCGATATTCAAAGGCAAAAAGAGATTGCAATTCTTCTTGAGCAAATAGAAAGGATTATTCATATTCGAAAACAAGAACTTCATTTATTGGACAACCTTGTCAAAGCCCGATTTGTTGAGATGTTCGGAGATGTGATTCATAACACTAAAGGCTGGACAGCGCACATATTTTCTGAAATAACCTCATCACGTTTAGGTAAGATGTTGGATGCAAAACAACAAACAGGAGAAAATGCTTTCCCATATTTGGCAAATTTTAATGTACAGTGGTTTCGGTTTGAATTGGACACGTTAAACCAGATGGATTTTGATGAAAGAGAACGTGTTGAATTTGAACTGAAAGAGGGAGATCTTTTGGTATGTGAGGGTGGAGAGATTGGTCGTTGCGCTGTATGGCATAATGATTTACAGCCATGTTTTTTTCAGAAAGCGTTGCATCGCGTGAGGTGTGATCGTGATGTTATCCATCCTGATTACTTGTCTTGGTGGTTTAAATATAATTGCGATCATGGTGGTTTTACTTCTATTGCAGGAGCAAAAGCTACAATTGCTCATTTGTCTGGGGTAAAATTAAAAAAATTGCAAGTTGTTTCACCTCCATTGGAGCTACAGAATCAATTCTCCGCCTTTGTCGCTCAAGTCGACAAATCAAAAGTTGCCATACAGGCAGCATTAGATGAAGCGCAGACACTTTTTGACAGTTTGATGCAGAGATATTTTGGATAAAAGAATTCAAGAATATAGTGGCGTAGGATGTTGGTAAAGAAAGGATAAAAATTGCATGAAATAAAGCTATAGATAAAATACAGCTATTATTTGCCCCATTCAAGTGTCAGCATTTTGGATAGAATGCTCATATTTCATGATATTTTGCAGGAGGTAGTTTATGTCTAACTTTGATTATCTGAAAGAAGAGCCTAAATTTGCCTCATTCTCCGATGTGGCGATTGCGGCTGAGAAAATATTATATATTGATGCTGCTTCCTGCGTCCTTAATTGCCGCAGGGCAATGGAATTTGCGGTCAAGTGGATGTATTCCGTAGATGCCGCTCTTCATAAGCCTTATCAGGATAATCTGGTCAGCCTTATGAGCACGGAAGAGTTCCGTGATATCATCGATGAAGATCTGCTGAAACGCATGAACTTTATTCGCCGGATGGGAAATAATGCTGCACATTCGGGTGGAAGAATTACGGAGGACCAGGCGGTTCTGTGCCTTGAAAATCTTCAGATATTCCTTGATTTTGTGTGCTATTGCTATGCGGATGAATATGAAGAGCATGTTTTTGACAGGGCTTTGCTTACAAAAGAAGAGGCGGCTCCTGCACAGAAGGAGATTCCGGATGTTGATCTTGAGAAGCTGATCGCGGAGAATCAATTCCTCAAGAAAGAACTCACTGCAAGAAGAGCAGAGCAGGCAGAGACATATGTTCCCAAGCCGCTGGACCTGTCTGAATATAAGACGCGCAGGATCTATATTGATGCAATGCTGATGGATGCCGGATGGGTGGAGGGCTCTGACTGGCTCAATGAAGTGGAGCTACCGGGGATGCCAAATAAATCTGAGGCGGGATTTGCAGATTATGTTCTCTATGATAACGCGCATAAACCCCTGGCCGTGATTGAGGCAAAGCGCACGTGTACGGATGTATCGAAAGGACGGCAGCAGGCAAAGCTCTATGCCGATCTTCTTGAAAAACAATGCCACAGGAGACCCTGCATATTTCTGACAAACGGATTTGAAACCAGAATTATTGACGGACAGTACCCGGAGAGAAAAGCTGCGTGTATCTATTCCAAAGCAGACCTTGAGAAGCTGTTTAATCTCAGACAGCTGCGGACATCCCTTGCTCACATTCACGTGGATAAGAAGATTGCCGGCAGATATTATCAGGAAGCAGCCGTTAAAGCGGTATGCGACAGTTTTGACAAGAAGAACCGCCGCAAAGCGCTGCTTGTCATGGCCACAGGTTCCGGGAAAACGAGGACTGTTATAGAGTTGTGCCATGTGCTTCTTGACGCCGGATGGATTAAGAATATTCTCTTCCTGGCAGATCGAACATCACTTGTGACGCAGGCCAAAAGAGCTTTTGTCAATAACTATCCGACTCTTTCCGTGACAAACCTCTGTGAGGAGAAGGACAATTATAATGCACATTGTGTATTTTCTACTTATCAGACAATGATGAGCTGCATTGATTCTGTAAAGGCAGAGGGACAAAAGCTGTTTACCAGCGGGCATTTTGATCTTGTTATCTGCGATGAGGCTCACAGATCGATTTATAACAAATATAAAGATATTTTTACCTATTTCGATGCTCTGCTGGTTGGTCTTACAGCTACGCCGAAGAATGATATTGATAAGAATACGTACGAGATATTTGACCTGGAGCAGGGAGTTCCGACTTATGGATATGAACTTGCTCAGGCTGTTAAGGACGGATATCTTGTGGATTTTCTGTCAGTAGAAACAAAAACCAAATTTATTGAACAGGGAATCGTTTATGCGGATCTTTCTGAGGAGGATAAGGAAATCTATGAAAAAACTTTTGAAATGGAGGATGGCGATGTGCCGGAGGCTATCAGCTCATCGGCACTGAATTCCTGGGTTTTTAATGAAGATACGATAAGACAGGTACTTCACACCGTCATGACAGAGGGCATTAAGACAGATTATGGACAGAAGCTTGGAAAGACGATCATATTTGCCAAAAACCACGATCATGCAGAAAGGATATTGAAGATATTTAATAAAGATTATCCGCATCTGAACGGCTTTGCGCAGGTAATAGACAACAGGATCAATTATGCGCAGTCCCTGATTGATGAGTTTTCCGAAGCTGGCAAGCTGCCGCAGATTGCAATATCCGTCGATATGATGGATACCGGCATCGATGTGCCGGAGGTTGTGAATCTGGTGTTCTTTAAGAAAGTAATGAGCTATGCCAAGTTCTGGCAGATGATCGGGCGTGGTACAAGGCTTTGTAAAGGCCTGATTGACGGAGAGGACAAGAGCAAATTTTATATTTTTGATTTTTGCGGTAATTTTGAGTTTTTCCGTATGAGCAAGGGACGACCAACCGCAAATATGGTTGCTCTGCAGGGGGCGGTCTTTAATCTTCAATTTGAAATAGCTTATAAGCTTCAGGACCTGACCTGCCAGGTGGACAGACTGATCGCATATCGCAATGCTTTGGTTAAAATGATGGCCGGAAAAGTGCAGGAGCTTCCGAGAGATAATTTTGCAGTCAGGCAGCATTTGAAATATGTGGATTTATATTCAGCGGAGATGAATTATCAGACACTGACTTACGAGGACACTTTGCTTGTCCGTGAAGAATTGGCCCCGCTTATCCTGCCGGATGACGATGAGGCGAGCGCTGTGCGTTTTGATGCGCTTATGTACGGAATAGAGCTTGCCTTTCTTGCGGGAAAGAAATATGGCAGAGCACGCAGCGATTTATTCAGGCGCGTGAGCGGAATTGCCGGTGTGGCCAATATTCCGGAAATAAAAGGGCAGGCAGAATTGCTTGATAAGATTCTTCACACGGATTACATCAATAATTGTGGGATCAACGAATTCGAAGAAATCAGAGAGAGGCTGCGCAGCCTGATGAAATATATTCCGCATGACAAGCTTCGCTATGACACGAATTTTGAGGATGATATTCTTTCCGTTTCCTGGAATGAATCTGAGCTTGAAAATGATGACCTGAAAAATTATAAAGCGAAGGCAGAATATTATATTCGTGAGCATCAGGATCATGAGGTGATTCAGAAGCTTAAATCCAACATACCGCTTTCTCACGGAGATATTGAAGAATTGGAAAAGATTCTCTGGTCTAAGCTTGGCACTAAGGAGGAATATGAGCAGGAATATGGGACAAAACCGCTTGGCGAATTTGTGCGCGAAATTGTAGGACTTGATATGAAGGCCGCTAAGGCCGCTTTTTCAGATTATCTGGACGGCAGCGGACTTGACAGCAGGCAGATATATTTTGTGAATCAAATTGTGGAGTATATTGTTCATAATGGTGTGATGAAGGATCTCTCGGTATTGCAGGAGTCCCCGTTTACGGATCAGGGAAGCGTTGTGGAAATTTTCACAGATATGAGCGTGTGGATGGGAATCCGAAAGGTTATTGAAAATATAAATGCTAACGCAATAGCTGCATAAATAAGAACAGGGCCGGAAAATCAGGTTTTCCTGGATTGCCGTACCGGGAGGAAGCTATTATTCCCGGTTTGGGTTTGAAAGCGGGAAACCGTATGGGATTACGGTATCGGAGAATGAATTTGACAATGAGCATTTACAGATTTTATTTTTGGACGAATCTATAAAGGGTAAGGTTTCCGGGAGGCTTGTTTACTGCGATGTGTTTTACGATACAGACGGAAATCTGCTGTGAGTTGTACCAGAAATTCAATGACAGAACGTGCCTGCCGTAATATAATAAAAAATAAACCATAATATCAGGAGATATTGAGAAGGAGCGGATGACATGCGGCCGGATTTCCCTAAAATCGATGTGCACAAAACGGGTCAGAATATCAGGCGGATCATGGTCGGGCGGGGAATGAAGGTCAGAGATATTCAGGAGTACCTGGGATTTTCCGCTCCCCAGAGTATCTACCACTGGTTTGCCGGGAAAAGTCTTCCGACGGTGGACAATTTATATGCGCTGAGCGAATTATTCTGTGTGCCTGTCGATATGCTGATATGCGGAACCAGAAGAAGAAATTTTGTGCCCGGCGGGCATTCTGAAGGCGGATGGCTTCTTGTATATTATGAGAAATACCTGGAATTTCTGGCGGGTTAGTGCTGCAGGCATTCTTTGTGGGACAGGAAAGCCTGCTGCCGCACGCCGGCGTGCTGAGTGCAGAGGCTTCCGGTGTGTGAGGAAGCAACTTCCTTTTATATGGCAATGTTATATGGTAATGACGCAATGAAGAAAAGAGGCTGTCTGCTTGATACATTTCATGATTGATTATGAAAACACAAGGAGCAAGGGGCTGCAGGGAGCGGAATATCTTCAGCCGGATGATGCGGTGACTATATTTTACAGCCCGGCCTGTATGAAGATTGAGCAGAAAAGATTGTGTCAGCTGAAAGAATCAGGGTGCGGCTTCTATCTCTGCAAACTGCAGAAATCAGGAAAGAATGCGCTGGATTTTTATATCGCTTCCCGCATCGGAGAGATCTATGGCCGCGGCTACAGCGGCATGACTGCCATCGTGAGCAATGACACGGGATTCCGTGCGGTCAGGGAATACTGGGAAAGCTGTGCGGCTGTGCCCAGAGAGATCATTTTGTGTCCGGACATAGAGAAGTGCATCTTTTCGTCGGGGGAAAACAGCTTCCGACAGCGGCAGATCCGCATGGAGAAACAGGAACTTCCCCTCGAAGAAGAGTACGGGAAGTATGTGGAACAGCGGAGGATCCGCAGAGAACTGGAGGACAGCTTTGCCAATACGGATTATGAGGGCCTCATTGAGCAGATTATGGACATGGTGGAATCTCCCAGGCCGCTTAAGGTTCTTTACCTGGACGCACTGAAACAGTTTGGCAAAAAGGACGGGTTGGAAATATATCACAGGGTCAGGCAGATCATCTAGTATCGCGTTTGAAAACAGCTATGAGGCTGCCGCAGAATATACAGGCCGGGTTTGGCACAGCCCGGCGAGTATTTTGCGGCAGCCTCTGTTTTTGCTATCCTTTCACGCCTCCTGCGGTCAGCCCCGCCGCCAGATGCTTTTCGATGCACAGGAAGAGGATGATGACCGGCACGGTCGCGAACAGTGAGGTCGCGAACAGGTACTGCCACTGGATCATGTTGAAGCCGTAGAAGACATTGATGCCGACCGTGATGGGCTTCAGCGTGTCCGTGGACATCAGCGTCAGCGCGATCGTGTATTCATTCCAGGAATTGATGAACACGAAGATCAGCGTGGTGACGATGCCGGGTGCGGCCATCGGCAGGAGCACCCGGATCAGGGCGCCGACCGTTCCGCAGCCGTCGATCTTGGAGGCCTGCTCCATCTCGGGGGAGATGGACAGAAACGTTCCGCGCAGCAGCCAGATCGCGAACGCCTGGTTGAATGCGGCGTTCAAAAGGATCAGGCCGAGCAGGCTGTTCACGAGGCCGAGGTTCGTCATCAGCTTGTAGATGCCGACGAGCAGCACGACCGGTGCGAACATCTGGCTCATGATGACGAGCCCGAGAAAAACGGTCTTGCCCCTGAACTGCATGCGGCTCATCGCGTAGGCCGCCGGGATGCCGCAGAGGATCGCGACGAGTGTCGCTCCGCCTGCCACGATCACCGAGTTCATAAAGTACCGGAAAATCGGGGCCGCAGACCAGATTTCGATGAAATTCGACCATTTCCACTCGACCGGAAAGATCGTCATGTTGAGCGCATACATTTCATTGCGGTCCTTCGCGGCGGTCGTGAACATGACGAAATACGGGTAGAGGATGACGACGCACAGAACGATCACGAACAGATAGATAAAAACTTTCTTCCAGATTTTTTTAGTTTTCCGTGTCATTGCTCCTCCTTTTCCGCCCGCAGGGACAGGATCATATAAGTGCTCGCGCAGATACAAAGGATGACGAAACCGATCACGGAGACCGCGGCGGCCTGGCCGGATTTGCCGTTGTAGAACGACAGCTTGTAGAGATAGGTTGCCAGGGTATGTGTCCGGTCCGCAGGATCGCCTTTGGTGATCGTCCAGATGATCGGGAACGAGTTGAATACGTAAATAATATTCAGCACCGTGGATACGGTAAGGCTGGGCTTCAGAAGCGGGAGCGTGATCATCCGCAGCTTCTGCCAGAAGCCGGCCCCGTCGATGTCCGCAGCCTCGTAAAAGGCGTAGTCAATGCTCTGCAGCCCGGAGAGGACGCAGAAGGTGACAAACGGAAAGGTGACGAAGATGCCGATCCAGCACTCCCAGGCGAAATACGCCGCGGCATTTGGCGCCCAGTTTACATAGGCTTTGATGATGCCGAGCTTCTGCAGGATCACGTTCAGTGAACCGTAGTCGGCGTTGATGATATATTTCCAGATGACAGACTGGATGATCAGGGATGTCGCCCAGGGAAACACTACGATCGCCCGGACAATTTTGCGTCCCACAAATTCCTGGTTGAGCACCATTGCGATGATAAAACCGAGGACAGTGGAAAATCCCACGACGGATACGGTCCACACCAGGGTATTCTGAAGCGTATGCCAGAAGGTAGGCGATGCGAAGATCTGTTTGAAATTCTTAAAATCATTGTAGCCTTTGATGACGCCTGCACGCGAGATCTCGGACAGAGACAGCTGGAATACCGTCACGATCGGGATTGCGATCATCACCGCCATCAGAGCAAGGCTCGGAAGCATCCATACGTAGGGTTCGATCTTTTTCAGCGCGGCATGTTTTTTCATCCATTCGCCCCCTTGCATTTAAAATAGTATCCGTGCGCGTCTGCCGCGCACAGCGTCCTGCCGTGCGGGAGGCCCGGAAGGATCAGAATCTTCAGGCAGACTTCCCGCAGGCGAAAAAACAGGAGCCGGAACCATGTCCGGCTCCTGTTCGAACCAGTCTGTGATGACATTTACTGTTTATTCAGCTTCTGCCTCAGTTTCCGCTTCATTTTCCTCTGCGAGCAGCAGGATCTCCTCCTGCAGCGCATCCAGCGTCTCCTGAGCGTCCGCGCCCTGGCAGATCTGCTGTTCCGCATTGATCACGCCCTGCTTCACGTCGTTCCATTCCGGCTTGGCGGTCGGATAGAAGTCGCAGGAAGCGAGCATCGTGCAGAATGCGTCGAAGTAATCGCTGTTGCCGGCACCGCCGTCGCCGCCCTTCTGGTACTGCTCGGCGTTCTCCACAAGGATGTCTGCGGAGTCAGAGGTGACAGGCAGGAAGCCCTCGAATACCATGTATCCCGCATACGTATCTGCATCATAGAATGCGTCGAAGAATTTGCTGATCGCAGCGGTGCGCGCTTCCTGATCCGGAGCGTCGTCGTCGCGGAATGCCATCAGACGGTCGCACACGCCCATCTGGACGGGAGCCGCGTCTGCTTCCTTGGTCGGCATGGTGGCAACTGCGAAATTGACGTCTGCAGCGATATCGTACAGGTTGCACGGCCCGAGCATCATGGCAAGGGAGCCTGCAGCGAACGCATCCTGCTGCGGATAACGTGTCTCGGTGTACGGATCAGCGGTGCAGTAGCCGGAGTCGATGAGAGTCTTCATAAACTCAACCGCCTCTACGTTGGCCGCGCTGTTGAGCGCCCAGTTGCCGTCCTCGTCTACGAATCCGCCGCCGTTGTTCCAGGTGTAGTAGGAGAAAGCGGCCTGGCCCTCGTCTGTGGAGATGTCAAGGCTCCACGGAACAATGTTCTCATCGTATGCCTTGATCGCCGCACATGCGTCCAGAACCTCATCCCAGGTGCCGGGAACCTTTGCGCCCGCCGCGTTCAGGATGTCCTCGTTGTAGAAGAAGGCGCGGACAGAAGCCAGGATCGGAAGCGCCCAGACGGTGCCGTTCATCTCGTTTGCATTCCAGAAGCTCGGAAGGATCTTGGCCTTTAACTCGTCAGAAGTATATTCCTCTGCCGGCATCAGCAGATCGTCAGCGACATAGTCTGCGAATGTGTCGATATTCAGAATATCAGGAGTCTGATTCGTGGAGATTCTGGTGTTGACCACCGTGTACAGATCGTTCCAGGAAACGATCTCGATGTTCAGGTCGATATCCGGGTTTGCCGCCTCAAAGGCGCCCTCGAATCCGTCCTCGCCGAGCCACCATTCCTGGGTGTGATCGCCGTACTGAGAGATGATCACGTTCAGAGTGGTCTTTTCACCGCCCTCTGCCAGAGCAGTCGGAGCCATTCCCAGTACCATGGCAAGTGCAAGAGTTGCTGCAAGAATCTTTTTCATTGTTTGAAACCCTCCTTTTTCATGTTGTCATATTGCCTTAATGTCTCCGCGAATGTTCTCTTTTTTCACGAAATTCGCGGCCGGATCCCTGGTAATATTTCACAAAAGCATCCGGGTGTTTAATATTATACTTGTTCACTTTGCGTTGTTATAGAGAAAAACGTACATATCATAGAAAAATCGTACAAATTCTGAAAAAACAGGCAATTTTCACATGTATAATTGCAAAAAGAAGCTTTGTAAGACGATAAAGGCACGCCGAAGAAATTGTGAGAGACAGCCTTCAGACATCCGCGTCCAGGGGATTATGAAGGACGGCCATCAGGCGTCCGCATCCGGGAAATGATGAGGAACAGTCTTCAGACGTCTGCATCCGGGAAATGATGGGGGACGGCCCTCAGGTGTCCGCATCCGGGAAATGATGAGGGACAGCCCTCAGGCGTCAGCGTCCGGGGAAGTCTGCCCGTGCCGGTGCGCCTTGCGGAATGCGCTGGGGGTCGTGCCGGTGACGGAGCGGAAGACCTTGGAGAAATAATTGTAGTCCCCGATCCCTACAGCCTCTGCGATCGCGGAGACCGGCTGGTCGCTCTGGATCAGCAGAGTCCTGGCCGCGCTGATCCGGCGCTGGGTGATCAGCCAGGAGAGCGTTTTGCCGCCGGACAGTTCCCTCGCCAGGAGGCACAGGCGCGTGCGGCCGATGTGGAGCTGGGACGAGATCGACGCCAGAGACAGCTTTTCTATGTAGTGCTGGTCCAGATAGAGCGCGAGCCGCTCGGCGTCCGTGCGCTCCGCGGCCAGGATCATTTCCTTGCGCTGAATATAGGAAGAGAGCGCCTCCAGGATCTCTGAGTAGGCGCGCAGCTGTGCGGCGGAGTACTGCCGGAACTGGAAAAACGCGCTCCGCAGATCCTCCGTCTCGCGCTCGGAGCACCAGTCCAGCGTCCGGCGGCAGTTTTCCCACTGTTCTTCGATCGGCGTATCGTCGAGCAGCTGTCCGTAGATCAGGTAGGCCAGCGGCGGCAGGCCGGGGCCGGAGCGCACCGGCAGGACGGCCTCGCAGATGCCCGCATGGCAGCGGTAGGAATAGAAGCCGGGGCCGTGGTCGGCGCATTCCCGCACGGCGCGCGCGTCGCAGGCGACACAGCGCTCGTGCCCCTCCGCCGTGGAGTTGATCCGCTCACAGAACGGCGCGTGGTCGGAGCTGAGACAGATATCGCGCCCCTGGCTGTTGAGGATGTTGGCGCGGATGCCGGTGAGCAGGTACAGGCTGGATACGAGCTTCAGCAGCTGCTCGTGGTCGAAGAGAACATTCATGAAAAACCTCCGCATTTCAGAAAAAATAGTATAAAACCCATCTGTTCCGTATTATATTTCTAATTCTGTCAGAATTCAAGGGAAAAATCTGCTGCCGGATGCCCTTATGGCGGGGGCGTTACTGTTCAGCTCAGGCCGGAGCACTTGTTGCTGAGGCCGTAAGAAAGTGATTCACGCGGGGGCCGGGAAAGTGATAAATAAAGCGTGAAAGTTTATTCATTCTGTTGAATTTTTCTGATGACATCTGAAAAAGAAAATGATATGATTAGATATCAGAAAGTTCCGGAGGACGCTGCATTGGGTGAGGACAGAGAAGATAATCGCCGGTCAATTGAATATATGATGTCTGCGTTTGCGCGCTTTGGCAGAGACGACCAGGATTTTATGAGGCTGCTCGGAAAATACGGCGGGGAGTCCCTGTCTCTTGAGGACGCGTACAGGAAGAGCTGCGCGCTGCAGCTGAAGAGCTTTGCGGACGAGATGCCGGGCGGCTTTTTTATCTACCGGGCGACGGGCGGCGAAGAGCTTCTCTATGCCAACGACGCGATGCTGCGCCTGTTCTGCTGCGACACGATAGAGGAATTCCGGGAGTGGACCGGAAATTCCTTCCGCGGGATCGTGCACCCGGAGGATCTGGACATGGTAGAGTCGAGCATTGTGGAACAGATCCGCGACAGCCGGTATGACCTGGATTATGTGGAATACCGGATCATCCGCAGGGACGGGGAAGTGCGCTGGGTGGACGACTACGGCCACTTTGTGGATACGGAGGACGGCGGCATTTTCTATGTGTTCATCGGGGACGCGACGGAGAAGAAGGCCCGCCTGACGGCGGAGCGCGCCGCGCTTCAAAATGAGAGCATCCGCAGGGAGGAAAAATGGAAGAACCAGGCCGAGGTGTACAGCAGGGAGCTCGAGACGATCAGCCAGGAGCATTTCCGGCACCTGGAGGTGATCGAGGGGCTCAGCATTGACTACGCTTCGATCCTCTATGTGGACCTGAAGGAGGATATGATCTGTGTCTACCGGCTGGGAGAACAGTTCCGCCCCCTGTTCGGGGGAAAATCCCGGATAGACGGGGTGATGGATTTCTTCGGGCGCTATATCAGCCTGTGGGTGCATCCGGAGGACCAGGAGATGCTCCGGAGGATGCTTTCCACAGACAACATACGCAAAAAGCTGTCGAACCGGAATGCGTTCCAGCTCCACTTCCGCATCCTCGTGGAGAACCGCGAGGCGTACCGGCAGCTCCACGTTGTGAACGTGGGGAAGGGGCCGCAGGTGACGCAGGTGGTCCTGGGCTTCCGCAGCGTGGACAACGAGGTCCGGCATGAGCTTGAACAGAGGCGTGTGCTGGAGGTGGCGCTGGAGCAGGCCAAGACGGCGAATGTCGCGCGGAATGCGTTCCTCGCCAACATGTCGCACGATCTGAGGACGCCGCTGAACGCGATCATGGGCTACACGCAGCTTGTACAGAGGCACATGGACAGCCCGGAGATGATCCGCGAATACGTAGACGGCATTGAGAGCTCCGGGAAGCTTCTGCTCCAGCTTCTGAGCGATGTGCTCGAGATCACAAAGATCGAGTCGGATCAGATCCATATCGAGGAGACTGAGTGCGGCCTGAGGGAGATCGTCGGGGAAGTGTACAATGAGACTCTGCCGTTCGCGCAGGCGAAGTCGATCGCGGTATCCTGCGACGTCTCCGGCCTCGAACACCCGGATGTCTACGCGGACGGCGGAAAGCTGAAGGAGGTTCTCGCGCATCTTGCGAAAAATGCCGTCAAATACACGCTGAAGGGCGGAACCGTCTCCATCACGGCGGAGGAGACGAGGCGCCTGTCGGGAGATTACGCGGTCTACCGGTTTGTGGTGGAGGACACGGGGATCGGCATTGGCAGGGATTTCCTGCCGCATCTTTTTGAGCCGTTCGAGAGGGAAAAGAATACGACCCAGAGCGGTGTGGAAGGGACGGGACTCGGGCTCGCGATCACGAAAAATATCGTGGACAAGATGGGCGGCATCATTGAGGTGTCCAGCGAGCAGGACAGGGGCAGCCGCTTTACCGTCACACTCAGCTTCCGTCTGATCCAGAGGCGCGGCAGCACGGAGGAGTACAGAGAGACCACGCTCGACAGGCTCCGCAGCGGACAGAAGATCCTGCTTGTCGAGGACAACGAGATCAATCTTGAGATAGAGGTCGAGCTTCTGCGGTTCTCCGGGTTCCGGGTGGACACGGCGGTAAACGGGAAGATCGCCGTGGACATGGTGAAAAACTCGCGGCCGGGGGAATACGCCCTGATCCTGATGGATATCCAGATGCCGGTGATGGACGGCAACCAGGCCGCGCAGGAGATCCGCCGCCTGACGGATCCGCGGCTTGCCGGGATCCCGATCGTCGCGCTGTCCGCAAACGCGTTTGACGAGGACAGGAAGCGGTCGATGAAGAGCGGGATGAACGCGCATCTGTCCAAGCCGGTCAATATGGCGCGGCTGACCGAGCTGCTCGATGAGCTGTGACAGGAAAACTGGCGTGAAATAAAGTAAAATACAGGATGAGTAACAGGGGCTGACGAAAATATACAGGGAGGGTTTGCCACAATCCGGCTGTACATACAGATGAACAGCGGATTTGCGGCAGCCCGACAGGTATTTTGCGGCAGCTCCTTGTTTGAGCATGGAAAGGGTGTTTATATGAGACGTTTTTTCCAGTATATGAAACCATACAGAGGGATGATCGCGCTGGTGATCGCGCTGAAGCTGCTGGCGACAATGACGGAGCTTCTTCTGCCGTACATACTGGAGCACATCATCGACGTTACGGTTCCGAAGGGCGTGTTGCATGAGATCTTTCTCTGGGGCGCCCTGATGATCGCGACGGCCCTGCTCGCACGGACTTTCAACATCGCGGGAAACCGCAGGGCGGTGGAGAATGCGCACAACGTGTCCTACCGGATCCGGCAGGATCTGTTTGCGCGTACGGCGAATCTGTCGGGAAACCAGTTCGATGAGTTCGGCCTGCCGAGCCTGATCAGCCGCATGACGAGCGACAGCTATAACGTGCAGTCCTGCGCGCAGATGCTGCAGACGCTCTGCGTCCGCGCCCCGATCATGCTGCTCGGAGGGATCGCGATCACGCTGATGATGGACTGGGTGCTCGCGTCCATCCTCTGTGTGATGCTGCCGATCCTTCTTCTGGTGGTGCTCGGGGTCTCCCGATACGGGATCCCGCTCTACAACCAGGTGCAGCAGAGCCTTGATGACGTCGTGCGCGTGATGCGGGAGAACATCAGCGGGATCCGTGTGGTAAAGGCGCTGTCTAAGGCGGACTATGAGAAGCGCAGATTTGCCGCCAGCAACGACCGGATGGCGGACAGGGACATCAGGGCGGGCACGGTGATGGCGCTGCCCGGGCCGATCATGCAGCTCAGCCTGAACGTCGGACTGACGGCCGTGGTGTTCATCGGGGCGGTGCGGGTGAACAGCGGCGCGGCGGAGCCCGGCGTGATCCTCGCATTTCTTACCTATTTTAATATGGTTCTGCAGGGGGTTATGGGGCTGAACCGCATTTTCATGATGTTCAGCAAGGCCACGGCGTCTGCAAACCGCATTTCGGAGGTGCTCGATACGCCGGAGGACCAGCGCGTGCTCAGGCCGGACGAGGCCATGCAGCCCGCGGGGGATGAGTTTATCCGCTTTGAGCATGTCAGCTTCCGGTACGGAGAGGAAGATGAGGGGACAGACCGGGATGTCCCGATCCGGGAGACAGAGAAGACGCGCCGGGATGGGCCGGCCCGGGAGACGAAGAAGACACGCCGGGATGCCCCGGCCCGGGAAACGGAGAGGACGCGCCGGAATGGCACGGCCCGGGAGGCGAAGAAGACAGGCCATGAGATCCCGGCGCGGGGAGAGGCTCAGAGCACGCCCGGCGGCCGCGAGAAATGCCTGGACGATATCAGCTTTGCGATCCGGCGCGGCGAGAGCCTCGGGATCATCGGCCCGACGGGCTGCGGAAAGACGACGATCGTGAACCTGCTGATGCGCTTTTATGACGCCTCAGAGGGCGGCGTTTTTGTGGACGGACGCGACGTACGCACGTACGAAAAGGATGAGCTGCACAGGAAATTCGGTGTGGCTTTTCAGAACGACATGGTATTCAATGACACGCTGCGGCGCAATATTTCCTTCGGGCGCCAGGTGACGGAAGCGGCGATGCAGGGGGCCGTGGAGGACGCGATGGCCGCAGAGTACATCGCTGGCCTGACGGACGGCCTTGACCACGTGGCCGATATCCGGGGAGCGAATCTGTCCGGAGGGCAGAGACAGAGGCTGCTGATCGCCCGGGCGCTCGCAGCGGATCCGGAGGTCCTGATCCTGGATGACTCTTCTTCCGCGCTGGATTACCGGACGGACGCCGCCCTGCGCAGGGCCGTACTGGAGCACCACAGGAACACGACGACCATCCTGATCGCCCAGCGCGTCAGCTCGGTGATGAATATGACAAACATTCTCGTGATGGACGACGGGCGCTGCATCGGCTATGGCGACCATGAGCACCTGCTCGCAGCCTGCCCGGAGTACCGGGAGATTTTCGAGACACAGATGGGCGCGCTGGCGTGACCGCGCAGAGAGTGAGACTGCGCGCCGGGCGCTGCGCTCTCAGGTGATGCGTGGTCAGCCGCAGGGCGGCGCATTGATCTTCAGAGGGAGGAAAGAACCATGCCGGGACCGGGAGACCGCGGAGGAAAAAAGGAGAAGCCGAAGGATGCGAAGGGGACGCTTCTGCGCATCCTGTCCTACTTAAGCGGCTATAAATGGACAGTGCTCGGCCTGACTGCCCTTGCTTTTCTGAGCAATGTCGGCAATCTGCTCGGGCCGGGCTTTGCCGGCCAGGCGATCCATGCGGCCGGGGCAGGAGCCGGGAAAGTGGATTTTGCGGTGGTATTTTATTATGGGCGCTGCATGCTGATCGCTTATACGGCGAGCGGCCTGCTGACCTTTTTTGTCAATGTGGGGATGATGCGCGTCAGCCGCCGCGTGGCCCAGAAGATGCGCGACGATGTGTTCCGCAAGCTTATGGCGATGCCGGTGGGATTTTTCGACCGCAACCAGGCGGGCGACATCATCAGCCGCGTCAGCTATGACATCGATGTGCTGAGCACCAGCCTCTCGACGGACGTGGTGCAGATCATCACGAGCGTCGTCACGGTGGTCGGGTCATTTGTGATGATGTGCGTGATCTCCCTGCCGCTCGTGGTGTGCATGCTGGTGACGATCCCGATGGCGGTGCTGTACACGCGGCGCATGGGGCGCAGGACACGCCCGCTGTACTCGAAGCGCAGCGCTTCCTACGGCCGCATGAACGGATTTGTGGAGGAAATGTTTACCGGACAGAAGACGATCCTTGCCTACGCTTACGAGGACGGGGTCTGCGAGGAATTCAGCGCGATTAACCACGCGGCCGCGGACGCCTACCGCGACGCGGACTCGCTCGGAATGACGATGGGGCCGACGGTGGGATTCATCAACAACCTCGGCCTGGCGCTGATCGGCCTGGTGGGGGCGGTGCTCTACCTGTGGCGGATCGTCGACCTCGGCCAGATCTCTTCGTTTGTGCTCTATTCGAGAAAATTCTCCGGGCCGATCAATGAGATCGCAAACATCATCAATGAGATCTACTCGGCCCTGGCCGCGGCCGAGCGCGTGTTCCGCCTGCTGGACGAGGCGGAGGAGACGGAGGACATCCGCGGAGCGAAGGTGCTCGAAAATGTCCGCGGAGACGTGGAGGCGCGCCATGTGTCCTTCGGATACGTGCCTGGCAGGACGATCCTGCACGACCTCAGCATGGAGGCCCGGGAGGGACAGACGATCGCGATCGTCGGGCCGACCGGCGCGGGCAAGAGCACGATCATCAATCTGCTGATGCGTTTTTACGATGTCGGCGCCGGGGAGATCCTCGTGGACGGAAATGAGATCCGCGCGCTCACGCGGGACAGCCTGCGGCGCGCCTATGCGATGGTGCTGCAGGAGACGTGGGTGTTCGGCGGCACGATCTACGACAATATTGCCTACGGCAAGGAAAATGCGACAATGGAGGAGGTGGTCGCCGCGGCGAAGGCCGCCCGCATCCACAGCTATATCATGCGGCTGCCGGACGGCTATCAGACGGTGATCAGCGAGGACGGCACGAACATCAGCAAGGGCCAGAAGCAGCTGCTGACGATCGCGCGCGCGATGCTCTACAACACACAGATGCTGATCCTGGACGAGGCGACCAGCAATGTGGACACCAGCACGGAGCGCCAGGTGCAGCAGGCGATGCGCCGCCTCATGGCTGGCAGGACCTGCTTCGTGATCGCACACCGGCTCTCAACGATCCAGAATGCAGACCGCATCCTGGTCGTCGACCACGGGGATGTGATCGAGCAGGGCACGCACGACGAGCTGATGGCGCGCAGAGGCTTCTATTACCGGCTCTACGCCTCACAGTTTGAGTAGGATCCGCGCGGCCCGGTGAAGACGGGCGCGGGCGGGAAAGCGGCGGACATGGCCTGCGGAGCCGGATTCTGTCGAGATTGGCAGATTGCATAACGGGCGGAAGCGGAAACTTTGTTCAAAACGTCCTTTGATTTTGAACGGACAATTTGTTACAATATTTAAAAAGGGATCATTGTAGCTTTGAGGATACTGGACAGATGCCGGTTTTTATTCGGGTACGGCAGCAGGATCAAAGGAGGTTCGGAAAATGTATCGGATTGGAGAACAGATTGTCTATGGCACGACAGGTGTGTGCCGCGTGGAGGCCATCGGCCCTCTGGATATGCAGGGCGTCAGAAAGGATGTAGATTACTATACACTGTCTCCGGTCTATCAGGGCGGCAGGATTTTTGCTCCGGTAGATACTTCTGTCTATACGCGTCCGGTGATGACGAGGGAGGAGGCGCTGGCGCTGATCGACCAGATCCCTGAGATCGACGGGGAGGTCTGCGAGAACAACAATCCGCGTCTGCTCAACGAGCACTATCAGGGTTATCTGAACAGCGGAAACTGTGTGGATCTGGTGCGGGTGGTCCGGGCCGTGTATATCAAAAAGAAACGCGCCGCCGCAAGAGGACGCCGCCTGAGCCAGGTGGATGAGCGCTGCATGAAGCGCGCCGAGGAGATGCTCCACAATGAGCTGGCTTCCGCTCTGGGGATCGCGCCCGGAGAGGTGAAAAACTATATCACCGGAATACTGGAAAAAGAATAACATCTGTTTCTCAGCGGGTGAAGATCAGTTCGATCCCGAACCCGCTCTCGCAGGGGATCTGCTCTTTCAGGCGCACCCCGACGCACAGCTTCTGACCATATTTGCTGACAAGATACAGGCCCATCCCGGTGGCCTTCCGGCTGCCGGGACGGCTGCCCGTGAAGCCCTTGTCAAAGAGAAAAGGCGTGTCCTCCGGCGGCACGCTTTTGCCGTTATTGCAGATATCCAGATGAATTTCGTCCCCTTCCTGCCGGATGCCGACCGCTATTTTTCCTTTTTCACTGTCCGCGTATTTTACGGCATTGCTGAAAAGCTGAGAGATCATGAACAGAACAATCCTCCGGTCAGAATCCACTTCGGCCGGCTTCAGGGCCAGTACTGCCGATATGTGCTGTTCCTCCAGAAAAGGCCGGTACTCCGAAAGCGCCTCCGCGGCGCACTCATCCAGGCGGAAGCGGGAGAGCTGTATGTCCGGATGATCCGCCTGCAGCCGCGCATAGTACAGGATCCGCTCGATATCTTCATGCAGCTGGTGCTGTGCGTACTGCAGCCGCGTGTACACGTAGGGCGGCATCTCGTCCCTGTGGTTGTCCAGGATCATCGTGGAGAGCGCGAGCGGTGTTTTCGCCTCATGCACCCACGCCTCGATATAGTCGTGGTATTCGTTTGTCTCGGCGAGCTTTTCACTGATCTGCGCCTGCAGCGAAAAAATCTGTGCGCAGAGCATATCTGCCGCCCGGCTGCCTGAAAAGTGTGCAGGGAGCTCCGCGCCCGTCTGTTCCTTCGAAAGCTCCAGAAAGTGCAGGAGGGCGTCTTCCTCTTTTTTTCGGATGTGAATCTCCGCGCCGATGCCGGCCGCCAGTGAGACGGCCGTGAACAGGCCGAGGAACAGCAGCATATAGCGGAAGGCCGCGGGGCGCAGAAGCCATGTCGCAAAGAGAAATACCGCGTCTGTCAGCAGAAACAGAAGAAGCCAGTGCAGGGAACGCCTGATAAAAAGCTTCATAAGTCAGCCACCTCTAATATATATCCCTTTCCTCTGATATTTTTCACAGCATCTCCCAGGCCGATCCCGGCCAGGTTCTTCCGCAGACGGCTCATATTGACCTGAAGAATGTTCTCATCCACGAACTCGTCCGTCCCCCAGACGGCGGAAAACAGCTCCCCTCTTCCCACGGTGTCCGGACAGCGCTCCATCAGAAACCTCAGGATTTTTCCCTCTGTCTCGGGGAGCAGCAGCACGCGGCCGCGCCAGGTCAGCTTGTAGGTATCCGTATCCAGTGTCAGAGGGCCGGCGGAGAGAAGCGAGCGCAGCCTTTGCCATGTCTGCAGAAGGCGCGCCGCCCTTGCCAGAAGCCGGTCCGGATGGCACGGCTTTGCAAGAAAATCATCGGCCCCCAGCCCCAGGGCGGTCAGCTCGTCGGCGAGGGTGTCCCGCGCGGTCAGGATCAGGATCGGAAAGGAGGACTTCGCCTTCAGGCTTCTGCACAGATCATAGCCGGATTTTCCCGGCAGATTTACATCAAGCACGACAAGATCCGGCCGCAGCGCCGCGATCTCCGCCTCCACTGTTTCAAAGGAAGCGGGGGCCGCAGCGTCATAGCCGGCTTTTTCAAAGGTGTGGAGCAGTTCCTCCCGCAGGTAGCGGTCGTCCTCCACGATCACGATCCGGGACATAGGATCACCTCCGCTCGGACCGGCTGATCTCCCGGCCGGCTGTCTGCTTTACAATATGGATATAGAGCGCCTCCAGCCCGGCGAAGGAGATCAGAGCCAGTGCGGAGAGCGCCGCCGTCTTCCGGACGGAAACGCCGACCGGCAGCCGGGCAAAGCTGGTAAACATTGTGACGATCGCCGCCGCGCCGCTGGCCAGTGCGGTGGCCAGCACCAGAGCGAAATAAAGGTCAATCTGCTTCTTCACAGAGCGGTGCATGGAATCCCTGTCAGCGCCCAGCATGGACAGGATCTCATAGCGGTGCCTGGTCCGGCGCTGGCTGATCAGATATTTCAGCCCGATCACCGTGTTTGCGATCAGCCAGAACAGCGCGCCGAGGTAGATCGTGAGGTAGCACGACGCGACCGTATAGAAGAGATTTCTGCCGATCCCTCCGAGATAGCTGTCGTACTCGATGCCGGTGTCCGAAAGCAGCGCGTCCATTTTCCGGACCGCCTGCATCAGACCCGTTTCTTCCACCACATCGCCGCGCAGCCGCACATTCCGGCAGTATGGTTCCGGGTTTTTGGCGAGCTTCGCGTAGAGCTCATCCGGCACGATCCACCCAAGGTAAAGAGTGATGGCCTGGTCGGCCACGATGTTGTCGTAAAAGAGGGCGGGAAGGAGCTCATAATCGCTTCCGTCTATGCCGACGCTCACATGCTGTGACAGCGCCTCCTGAAGCATGGAGCCGAAGTCACCGTCGTTTGCCATGGAAGAGTAGAGCGCTGCCTTTCCTCCGGACAGGTCGAGCCGCTCCCGGCCCAGACTCTCCAGGATGCTGTTGTACGAGCTCTCTGCGATCACGTATTCCAGTCCGCGGTCCTGAACATTCTCGAGGATGTTCTGTGCTCCGCTGACGCCGGAGAGCGCGGCCTCCAGCGCGGAGGTGTCATAAATATGTTCCCGGCCTTCGGAAAAACTGCCGCGGCTGTTTCCTGTGTGGGACAGATACAGGGGATAGCTTTCCCCGGTCATTTCCCGGATCTCCTGCCGCTCGAGAACGGCGTCAATCTGGGCCTCTTCTCCGAAGAGCGAAAAATCAGCGCTGCGGCTGCTGACAGAGCTGCCGAGCCCCATGGCGATGCCGAAGGAAATGCAGGCGAGCGCCATCATCAGCAGCAGAGAGGACACGGCGAGCGATCTGTGCTGGGAGAGGACATTTTCCTGTACCTGCCTTGCGGTAAAGGTCCGGAGCCCGGCCTTCGAACGTCCCCCGTTTCGGATGCGCCGCCCGAGAAATCCGCCCAGTCCGCGGTACAGAAGAAAGGTGCCGGCAATCCCCAGGACGACGACGGCAAGCATGACGGAAAAATGCAGTGTCCGCAGGCGGAAGATGCCGAGATAATATGCGAGGAGCAGAAATCCGGCTCCCAGGCACAGGAAAAGCATGCTTCCGGGGACGGAGGGGACGGCCTGCCTTCCGGTGTCGCCGCCGCGGAAAAAATCCGCAGGCTCTGTCCGGCCAAGCCCGATACAGATGATCAGCATGGACAAAAGCTGAACGAAGACGAAGCCGCACACCGTCCACAGCACCGCATTCAGAGAAAAGGAAAAACGGTGCCCGATGATCCCCAGTCCCGCGATTTTCGCCGTGGCGAGGCTGATCCCCTCTGTCAGCAGGAGCGCCGTGGGAAGGCCTGCGAGCAGAGAGAGCATGCTGCTCCACAGTGTTTCGGCGAACAGCAGGGCGAACAGGCGGCCCTTTTTCATCCCAAGGATCAGGTACAGCCCAAGCTCCCGCCTGCGGCTGTCTGTCTGGTACCGGCAGGCAAAGTAGACGAGGAAAAAGACAAAGAACAAAGAGACGGCATATACAATGGGAAGCATTCCCAGAAGCTTTGCCACAGCGTCGCTTTCTATTGTGGAGAGGAACTGCACGACGTCTTGCCCGCCGAGGGAGAGCAGGGTATAAAAGGCTATGATCGCGATGACGAGAGAGCCGAAAAACAGGCCGTTCCCCCTCCGGTTTCTGGCGGCATTCTGCCGTATCTGCTTAAAGTACATTGGCGCTTCCTCCTCCCAGCTGTGCCAGCACAGTCACAATACGCTCATAAAATGCCTGCCTCGGTTCACTCTGTACGTTCCGGCGCAGCTCGTGGAAAAGCTGCCCGTCCTGGATGAAGAGGATCCGCGAGCAGTAGCTTGCGGCGCCGGGGTCATGGGTCACCATCATGATGGTCTTATTCTGCGTGCGGTTCACGTCCGACAATTTATCGAGCAGCGTTCTGGAGTTTTTGCTGTCCAGGGCCCCGGTTGGCTCGTCGGCCAGCAGAATGGCCGGATCGGAGACCAGCGCCCGCGCCGCCGCCACCCGCTGCTTCTGGCCGCCGGAGATCTCGGACGGAAACTTATCCAGCACCTGGGAGATGTCCAGCATGTCGGAGACCGCCCGGATCTTCTTCTCTGCCTGCCCCTGCGCCATGCCGTGCAGCGAGAGGGGGAGCGCGATGTTCTCCCCTGCCGTCAGGTTGTCCAGAAGCTCAAACTCCTGAAACAGGTATCCGATTTCCCGGCCCCGGTAATCGGCCAGCCTTGCGCCGCGGAAGCCGGAGATGTCCTGGCCCCTGAGGATGATCTTTCCCGAGGTGGGCCTGAGCATCGTGGCGATGCAGTTCAGCAGCGTGGTTTTTCCGGAGCCGCTGGCGCCCATGATCCCCAGGAACTCCCCCTCCAGCACCCGGAAGGAAATGTTTTTCAGGGCCTCTGTCTGATTAGCGCCCCTGCCGTAGGTTTTTGTCAGGTTTTCCACCTGCAGAATGTCTGTTCTGGTATTCATAAAGGGTTCCTCCTTCTCTGTACTGCCATCTTACCAGAAGAAAGCGGAGCCCGCCACTTACAGATGCTGTAAGGTTTCCGTCAGGTATCTGAATCTGCGATAAAGATCTGCGGCAGAGGTTTCCGTCAGGTATCTGCCGCCAGCTAATACTGCCAGCTAATACTATAACATACAGCCGGGCAGATTGTGAGAAAATATCTTAACTTCTCCGCGGTTTTATGGTAGGATAGTTACTGTTCAGACCAGGCCGAAGCACTTGCTGCTGAGGCTGTAAGAAAGTGATTCAAGAGGATAGGGTGCATGAGGCGCTGGCGCAGCTTTTGACGAACATGTAGCCGAATGAAAAGAACCGTGAAAAAACAGAACAGAAGTTCGAAAAAGTGCTTGCAAAATCCCAGGAGATGTAGTAGAATGCATGTCAGAACAAATGTTCAGAACATATATTCGATTATATGAGGGGATTCAGGGGAGCACGGATATGGAGAACACGGGGAGATTCAGAGGGGAAATCAAAGAGGAAACCAAAGGGAAATTCAGAACAGAGAACGAGAGAGACGCCAAAGACAGCCGGAACTGCGGCCGGCGGGACAGCTGTGATCCGGTATACCGCGAGCTGACGCGGGACAGCTGCGATCCGATATACCGGGAGCTTACGAGGGACGGACGGAGATTCTGCGCGGCGGCAGCGCTTCTGGAAGAGCTGCTTGTCCTCGCGGTGTTCGGGATAAGGATCAGCACATCCCCGGCGCCGGTGCTGGCATTTCTGTGGGTATTGTTTGCAATCCTGACGGCGGCGGCGCTGATCGGGGCCAGCCATCTGGCAGAGCTGTTCGGGCGCTTCAGGACGGCGGCGCGCTGTGTGAAAGCGTACGGCTGTGCGGGAGCGAACGGGCAGAGAGCCGCAGCGGCAGACAGGCAAAGGGCCGCGGGAGCAGACATGCAGAGAGCTGCAGGGGCAGACCGGCAGAGGACTGTGGCGGAGGACAGGAGAAGAACTGCGGCGGCAGACAGGCAGGATCGCGTCCCGGAGAGGGCGGCGGCCTGACGCATGTTTTTCATATTCATCTGCCTTTAAATCATCTAATAGATAAGAGCGTATGGGGCAGCACGGAAAAGACTGACAGCAGATAATGAATGGGAGAGCTTGAGACAGCATGGAAAATACGGAGAAGAAAGCAGAAGAACAAAAAGAAAAGCAAAAAGAAAAGCAAAAAGAAAAGCAAAAAGAAAAGCAAAAAGAAAAGCAAAAAGAAAAGCAAATAAAAGACTGCGGAAGGGAAAGGCCGTATGACGCGGTCATTTTTGACCTGGACGGAACCCTGCTGGACACCCTTGCGGATCTTGCCGCCAGTGTGAACGCGGCGATGAGGCAGTTCGGCCTGCCGGAGCGCACGCCGGATGAGGTGCGGGCGTTTGTCGGGAACGGGATCCGAAAGCTGATACAGAGAGCGGTGCCGGGCGGAGAGTCGCATCCGGAGTTTGAGAGGATCCTGGATTTCTTCCGGGAACATTACGGAGAGCACTGCATGGATGAGACCGAGGCGTATCCCGGGATCCTCTCTCTGCTGGACTGGCTGAAGAGGACGGACATACACGCGGCGATCGTATCCAACAAGGCGGACTTTGCGGTGAAGAAGCTGCGGGACGTCTACTTTAAAGAGCTTGTGGAGGCCGCCATCGGCGAGCGGGAGGGCGTCCGGAAAAAGCCGGAGCCGGATTCTGTGCTTCAGGCGCTTGCAGAGCTCGGCGTGGAGTGCGGGCGCGCCGTCTATGTCGGGGACTCGGATGTTGACCTGCAGACCGCCAGGAATGCGGGGCTCGACTGCATCCTGGTCTCCTGGGGGTTCCGCAGCCGGGACTTCCTGCTCGCGGCGGGGGCCGTGCCCGGACAGATCGTCGCCAGCGTAAGGGAGCTGAAAACCCTCCTGGAGAGATAAACAGCAGAAGAGATATGTGCATATTTCATAAAAATGAAAACAAAAATTGTGCATTTCTTATAAAACGGCTGAATTTATAAAAAGTTTATTATTTTGGTTGACCGTCGTGGAATTTGGGTGTAGACTACGTACTGTCAGGCAAGGGCGCTGTGGATTACCGCAGCGCCCTTTTCACGTGCAGAGGATTTCATTCGTCCTCCCGCAGCGTGGATTCGCGGAGCGGGTCTCCGCGGGGCAGATACTGCAAAACTCTTGACAGGCCGGCCAAGTCTCCAGCAGCTTTGCATATCACAGATCTTTTGCAGACGGCATCCGAAACGTGCTGTGTTTGTCTCCGCAGGCGTTTTTGCCGGGGCAGCGGGCTCTGTGATCGTCTGAAATCAGGAGGAGGTATGGATTTTATGGAAGAATTAAAAGCTTTGACAAGCAGTCTGGACACTTCGTGGATACTGATCGGCGCGGCGCTGGTATTCTTTATGCAGGCCGGCTTCGCGATGGTAGAGACCGGACTGACAAGGGCGAAAAACGCCGGAAACATTGTGATGAAGAACCTGATGGATTTCTGTATCGGCACACCGATCTACTGGTTCATCGGATTTGGGATCATGTTTGGCAGCACAGCGCCTCTGTTCGGGGGGATTGACCTGTTCTGCATGAAAACAGACGACTATGCGACGATGATTTTCCAGACTGTATTCTGCGCGACTTCCGCGACCATCGTTTCTGGTGCGATGGCGGAGCGGACAAAATTCTCGGCATACTGTGTCTACAGCGCGCTGATCAGCCTGTTTGTATATCCGATTTCCGGCCACTGGATCTGGGGCGGCGGATGGCTTGCCCAGCTGGGATTCCATGATTTCGCAGGTTCGACGGCGGTACATATGGTCGGCGGTGTTGCGGCGTTCATCGGCGCGGCGGTGCTCGGGCCGCGTATCGGCAAATATGACAAGAACGGCAAGCCGAACGCGATCCTTGGCCACAGCATGACGCTCGCGGCGCTCGGCGTGTTTATCCTCTGGTTCTGCTGGTTCGGATTCAACGGATGCTCGACGGTTGCCCTCTCCGGGGACAATGCGGCGAGAGCGGCCAGGATTTTCTACACGACGAACCTTGCGGCGGCCGTCGCTACCGTGACCGTAATGCTTTTCACCTGGGTTCGCTACAAGAAGCCGGATGTCTCCATGACGCTGAACGGCTCCCTGGCAGGTCTGGTTGCGATCACGGCCGGCTGCGATACGGTGACCCCGGTGGGCGCGGCAGCCATTGGCGTCATCGCAGGCTTTGCGGTGGTGCTTGGGATCGAGTTTGTGGATCAGAAGCTGAAGGTAGACGACCCGGTGGGCGCAGTCGGCGTCCATGGCATCTGCGGTGCGACGGGCACGCTTCTGACCGGACTGTTTGCATACTATGATTTTGGAAACGGCGAGAGGCTCGGCGTACTCTACGGCGGCGGCTTCCACTTCTTCCTGACCCAGCTGCTCGGCGTGGTCTGTGTGATCGCGTGGGTGGCGGTGACGATGGTGATCATCTTTAACGTGCTGAAAAGGACAGTCGGGCTGCGGGCTTCCGCGACGGAGGAGATCGAGGGCCTGGATATCCACGAGCACGGACTTGCCTCGGCTTATGCGGACTTTGCGCAGACCTCCAGCATCAACAACTTCGGCGGCACGCGCGACGTCTCTGCCGCATCGCTCCCGGAGAAGCCGGTGCATGTGGATGAGGCGGTGCCGGTACAGCTGAAGAGTTCAGGCGCGGCCGTTGCGAGCGATACGAATATCACGAGGATCACGATCGTGGCGAAGCAGAGCAAGTTCGACGAGCTGAAGGAGGCGCTGAACGCGATCGGCGTTACCGGCATGACTGTGACCAATGTGCTCGGCTGCGGCACGCAGAAGGGCAAGGCAGAGTACTACCGCGGCGTGCAGATGGATCTGAACCTGCTCCCGAAGATCCAGGTGGATGTCGTCGTGAGCAAGGTATCGCCGGACGCGGTGATCGCGGCGGCAAAGAAAGCGCTGTACACCGGGCACATCGGGGACGGTAAGATCTTTGTCTACAACGTGGCGAACGTCATCAAGGTGAGGACCGGCGAGGAAGGCTACGACGCGCTGCAGGGAGAAGATTTCTTCTAAACCCGTATGGCATCATTTTCCGGACAGCTCATGATATATGAATAGAAAGCCGGAGAGGAATTTCTGCAAAAAGTGATTCCTCTCCGGCGATTTTGTGTTATGATAAAAATTACTGCGGCAGGAGAAGCAGGCAGGTGAAGGAAGGATCCGGCAGGGACTGCACTGCGGCGGGGAACGGAAGGATACCAAAACAAAGAGTACGGAAATGGAGAGCAGAGGATGGAACTGAAGGCAGTATTGTTTGATCTGGACGGGACGCTGCTCCCGATGGATCAGGATGAATTTACGCGGGGGTATTTCGGGCTGCTTGCCAGAAAGCTCGCGCCGTACGGCTATGAGGCGGATCAGCTTGTCAGCGCGGTCTGGAGCGGGACGGCGGAGATGGTGAAAAATGACGGAAGTGTCAGCAACGAGGCTGCTTTCTGGAGAAAATTTGCGGAGATCTACGGGGAAGCGGGACTTGCAGACCGGGAGATAATCGAAGAGTTTTACCGGAATGAATTTAACAGTGCAAAAATGTTCTGCGGATATAATGAGCAGGCGGCAGGGACGGTCAGGGCGCTGAAGGAGAAGGGGTTTCGCGTGGCGCTCGCGACGAATCCGCTCTTCCCGCGTGTGGCGACCGAGGCACGTATCCGCTGGGCCGGTCTGGAACCGGAGGAGTTTGAATTTTTCACGACATATGAGAACATCGGATACTGCAAGCCCAATACCGCATATTATGCTGAGGCCGCCAGGCGGATGGGGCTCGATCCCGGGGAATGCCTGATGGTCGGAAACGACGTCGGGGAGGATATGACTGCACGGGACATCGGGATGCGGGTTTTTCTGCTGACGGACTGCATGATCAACCGGGAGGCCCGGGACATCAGCGCCTTTCCGCATGGAGATTTCAAAAAGCTGATGGAGCATATAGATTCCTATGGCCAGGAGATTGGATCGTGATGAAAAAAGAGACAGGCGCCCCGCGCTGTATCGAGATCCGCGGGGCAAGGGTACATAATCTGAAAAATATTGATATTGACATACCGCTGAACCAGATCGTCGGGATCGCCGGCGTATCCGGCTCCGGGAAATCCTCCCTGGCGCTCGGCGTGCTGTATGCGGAGGGCTCCAGAAGATATCTGGAGGCGTTGTCCACGTATACGCGCAGAAGAATGACGCAGGCCATGAAGGCGCAGGTGGACGAGGTGCGCTATATCCCGGCGGCGCTCGCGCTGCATCAGCGGCCCGGAGTGCCGGGGATCCGCAGCACATTCGGAACATCCACAGAGCTTTTGAACAGCCTGCGGCTGATGTTCTCACGGCTTGCCAGCCATCCGTGCCCGAACGGGCATTACCATAGCCCGACGCTGGACATAGCGGCGGACAGGGAGCTGGTATGCCCGGTGTGCGGGGAGCATTTTTACGGCCCTGCCGCGGAAGAGCTTGCGTTTAACAGCCAGGGCGCGTGCCATACCTGCGGCGGCACCGGGATCGTGCGCACCGTCGACCGGGCGACGCTCGTGCCGGACGAATCGATATCGATCGATGACGGGGCCGTGGCGCCGTGGAACTCCCTGATGTGGTCGCTGATGACCGACGTCTGCCGTGCAATGGGCGTGCGGACAGACGTGCCGTTTTCCGAGCTGACGGAGGAAGAGCGTGACATTGTCTACAATGGCCCGGCGGTCAAAAAACATATTTTTTACAAATCAAAAACTACAAACGAGGCGGGCGAGATCGATTTTACCTATTACAATGCCGTCTACACAGTAGAAAACGCGCTGGCAAAGGTGAAGGACGAAAAGGGAATGAAGCGCGTGGAAAAATTCCTGAAGCAGGATGTCTGTCCGGACTGCCATGGGACAAGGCTCTCGGAGCGCGCCCGCGCACCGCGGCTTCGCGGGATCTCGCTGGATCAGGCGTGTGAAAAGACCCTGTCAGAGCTGGTCGAGTGGGTGAAGGGCGTGCCGGAGTCGCTGCCGGAGGAGATGCGCCCGATGGCGGAGAGCATCTGCGAATCCTTCCAGAGTACGGCAAAGCGCCTCACTGACCTTGGGCTCTCCTACCTGTCGCTCGACCGTGCGGCTTCGACGCTCTCCACCGGGGAGCGCCAGCGGATGCAGCTGGCCCGCGCGGTGCGCAACAGGACGACTGGCGTGCTGTATGTTCTGGATGAACCGTCGATCGGCCTGCATCCGGTCAATATTGAGGGGCTGACCGGTGTGATGGACGATCTGATCGCGGACGGCAATACCGTCGTGCTGGTAGATCACGATACACAGGTTCTGTCGCACGCGGACTGGCTGATAGAGCTTGGCCCGGAGGCAGGAGCGGGAGGGGGAAGCGTGCTCGCCCGGGGACGGGTACAGGATCTTGCGCGCAGCCCGGTCTCCCTGATCGGACCGTATCTGGCGCCGGAGCGCAGGGAGAGTCTGAGAAAGCAGACCGCCGCGGAGCACTTGTTTGATCTGGGAGAGATCCGGATGACGACGGACTGGATACATACCGTGCAGCCGCTCACGGTGCGCTTCCCGAAGGGCCGGCTGTCGGTGGTGACCGGCGTGTCGGGTTCCGGCAAGACGACGATGGTACTGGAGAGCCTGATCCCGGCCCTGGAGGCGGTGACCTCCGGCCAGAGGCTGCCGGAGCATGTCCGCTCCGTCGATGCGGACGGGATCCGGCAGGTGAAGCTGATCGATGCCACCCCGATCGGGATTAACGTCCGCTCTACGGTGGCGACCTATGCGAATGTCCACGACGAGCTGCGCAAGATTTATGCGCGGACGGAAGGCGCAAAAGCGGCGGGATATAAGGCAGGGGATTTTTCGTACAATACCGGAAAGCTGCGCTGCCCGGTCTGCGACGGGACGGGCACGATCAGCCTCGACGTGCAGTTCCTGCCGGATGTGGACATCCCGTGTCCGGACTGCCGCGGCTCCCGGTATGACCGGCAGGCGTTTCGCATCCTGCGCAGAAAGAAGGACGGCACAGCCTGCTCGCTGCCGGATCTGATGGCGATGAGCGTGGATGAGGCGCTTGAGGCATGCGCCGACCTGAAGCTGGTGCACAGCCGCCTCCAGGTGCTCCACGACGTAGGGCTTGGGTATCTGACGCTCGGCGAAGAAACGCCGAGCCTCTCCGGTGGCGAGGCACAGCGCCTGAAGCTTGCAAGCGAGATGGGGAAGGGTCAGACCGGCTCTGTCTTTGTGTTTGACGAGCCGACGATCGGGCTGCACCCGCTCGACGTCAGAACCCTTCTCAGCGTATTTCAGAATCTGATCGACCAGGGCGCTACCGTGATCGTTATCGAGCATGATCCCGATGTGATCCGCAGCGCGGACTATATTGTGGACATGGGGCCGGGAGGCGGCAAAGAGGGCGGCAGGATCGTCACATCGGGTACCGTCGATATGATAAAGGCAGATGAACGAAGCGCCACGGGGAGATACCTGTAGCTGTCTGTCGGCGGCCTGCCTCTGTGAGAGACGGCTAGTGCAAACCGGATCGGACAGGGCGGAGCAGGGTCATGAACCGGGCCAGTGCAAGCCAGATGGAACAAGATGGGCAGGCTCATGAGGCCGGGTCGGTGCGAGCCGGACAAAATAGGGCGTGGCAGGGTCATGAACCCGGGGCCGCGGGCAGATCCTTCGGCACAGAGACAAACCGTACAGCCGGGCGTTCCCCGTCCCTGTCTTCAAAGCACAGGGCCAGAAGATGCCCGGTTCTGAGAACCTGCTGAAAACAGGAGGTATGTGGCTTCGAGCACCGGATCGTGTATGATTCCGGGCTCTGGATGACGTCCTTCCATGTTTCTGGGGGGAAGGAAGACAGGATGTCCTTCCGCACTTCCGAAGGCAGGGAAGATGGGACGCCCTGCTGTGCTTTCGGAGGGAAGGAAGGGCTTACCTGCCGCGTTTCCGGAAGAAAGGAAGATGGAATGTCATGCCGCGCATCCGAAGGCAGGGAAGATGGGACGCCCTGTCGTGCTTTCGGAGGGAAGGAAGGGTTTACCTGCTGCGCTTCCGGAAGAAAGGAAAATGAGATCTCCCGCAGCGGAACATCCACCCCGGTGCCGGTCATTTTCACGTATGCTTCTTTGAGCGTCCAGAGGCGGAAAAACCATTCGCGGCGAAGCGACTCTCCCCGCGCTGCCGCGGCTGCCAGAAGCTCCCTCTCGCCCGCGGACAGGGCCCTGGAAATCAGAACCTCTGCGAAATAGCCCGGGAGCTCCGCATCGATCCCGACGGGACGGTCGCCGAAAGCGCAGGCCGCCAGCCCGTCGCAGTGCGTGATATTAAACTGGATGCCCGGGCGGTCTGCGAGATACGGCTTGCCGCAGGTTCCTGCGGCGAGCCGGGAATCGAGCTGCTCCGGAGCCAGGCAAAGCCCATAAAGCTCCCTAAGGCCGTGGAGCAGCAGGGCGCGCCCGAGTGCGTGCTCCTGTGCGCTGACCTCCGGGATGGAATCCGAAACCGGCACGTAATGGCTGTAATAGACTGTGATCATGCGAACCTCCTGCTGCAGTCCCTGTGTTGCTGTTCACTCCGTGATCAGCGACGCGAAGCAGAAAAAGCCGATTCTGCGATGCCTGATTCCGGCCGGCCAGGTGCTGCATCAAAATAGTATGAATTTAAAATAGTAATTAATTCAAAATAATATGAATCAGTATAGCACAGATTTCTCCTGCGCACCACTGCAGAAAGGGCCGCCGGACGCTGAAATCGTGTGTTAAAAATCCTGTGTGGAAAATCCTGTACGGAATGGAGGAGTACCTATGTATCTGGAGAAGGAAGACGTTTCTTTATATTACGAGGTGAGAGGAGAGGGGGAACCCCTGCTGCTGATCCACGGCGCGGTTGTGGACGCAGACCTGTACCGGCGGTCGGCGGAACTGCTGTCGCGGTTTTACCGGGTGATCACGTTTGACCGCAGAGGAAATTCGCGCAGTATCTGCAAGGGGGAGCGGACCTTCTGCATGGAGGATCAGGTCAGGGATATCCGCGATCTGCTGGACGAGCTCGGCGCCGGGAGCGCGTACGTGGTCGGAGCGAGCGCCGGCGCGGCGATCGGGCAGAATTTCCTGCAGACATATCCGGAGAGGGTGCGGCATCTCATCATGTACGAGCCGGCGATGCATGCGGTGATGATGGATGAGCCGGACGTCCGCGAGTGGATCGGGCAGATGCAGGAGCTGATCGGGCGGAGAAGGTACAATACCGCGATCCTGCAGTTTGCCAGACATATTGCCTCGTTTGACGAGCGCAGCCCGAAGCGCGATCCGGAAACATCGCGACGGGAGATGGGGAACCATGAGTACATGCTCACGCAGGAATTCCCGGCCCAGGTATCCTACCGGCCGGACATGGAGAAGCTGAAGGCGGCGGCCGGTAAGATCACGGTCGCCGCGGGAGAAAAAAGCGGAAATACCGTCTATGTGCGGACGGCGGTCCGCCTGGGAGAGATCCTCGGGAAAAAGGTGCTTTACTATCCGGGCTACCACAACCTCCCGTATGATCTGCCGGAGGAATTTGCCGTGTGCGTTCTCGGGACCCTGATGCTGAATGCCCGGGGAGAGTGAGGACGGCACGGCCCTGGTGCAGCGATTCGCAGATAACTGCACCAGATCGACTGCCTGATTTCCCGACTGCACAGGCCCGGAATCCTCAGCGCGGCCCGCACTGCTCCGCCTCGCCGCCGCCGGTGAAAAAGGAAATGATCTCATCCTTTGTCTTCAGCATTTTGAGCGTCTCGATGTCGAGCGACTCATTGCAGAAGGTGTGGCTCAGCAGGAAGAGCATGGCCGCGTCTTCCGGGCGGAGCGCGGCGAGGACGACGATGCGGATCTTGCGGGAATTCCAGATAACGCGGTGATCGAAGGTCGTGACGGACAGCCGCGTCTCGGAGGACGGCGCCAGCGAGTGCATAAATACGATGCCGGGGCTGATCACGAAGGTTGAGATGGATTCGCGGCGCAGCAGGTCTGTAACGTATTCCGCCGGGACGATGCCGTCCGAGACAAAATCGGAGGCCATGGATTCGATCACATTAAATTTATCGTCCGGTTCCGCCTTTTCATGCCAGTGGGCTTTGGCGAGGAGCTGCTTAAGCGGCAGGCTGCCGGTATGGCAGAGCTTCTGGACGCGCCGGCTGTGGATGCAGGCCGAGAGCGTCAGGTAGTCGCGCGGGCTCAGAAACGGGCTGAGCTGGATCGTGTCGACGCCGGGCTGGTCGGTGATCTTTTTCCGAACGGTCGAAAGGATCAGGTCGGTGTCCCGGAAGTCGCGGGCGTTTTTCAGGTTGATCGGCAGCAGAGCGGTCACATCGATGTATTTGCCGAACGCGCCGAGCACCTTCCGCTTCAGGGACCATGCGGCCGGCATGTTCAGATGGCAGCAGATGACGGCTTTCAGCTTGAGCTCCGGATGCGTGTCATACAGAAATTCCAGCGCGCCGGAGACACAGTAGGCCAGGTAGAGAAGCTCGGTCTCGGTCACATAGCAGCCCAGGTGCGAGAGCGCCAGATCTTCAATGAGATAGGCGATCTCATACTCTGTGAGCAGATTTTCTTTCGCAATATCGTAATTTCCCTGTTCATTAAAAATGCGGTCGGGCACCTGCAGGTACTGAATATAGAAAAGCAGGGTAATATAGAAATCTTCATCTTTGGAAAAATCAAGGCCGAAGATTTCCAGAACCCTTTTCAGGTAAGCGTCGGCGAGACGGATTGTCACGTCGGTGAAATGTGAGTGCACATTCTGCCGGCTCACCTCGGCGACGCCGGGCAGGCAGGCATTGACGACCCTCAGATAGATGTCGTCCTTTTCTTCCCGGGAAAAGGAGCGGGCGAACTGCGCCTCGAGCGCCCGGAACAGATCGTCGACCGCGTGGGAGACCGGCAGGTTTTTCCGCGGAACCGGTTCGGCCGCGGGAAGCGGGTGGCCGGATCTGACGCGGTGGTACATGATCGCCACGGCGAGGTTCAGCGACACCAGGCTCGGGTCCTCCATTGCGATGTGGTATCTGCCGAGATGGACCGGGATTTCATCCATGATGTATTCCAGGACGTCCCTGTCCAGAAAATGATAGCCGTAATAGGCATTGTCCCGCGCATTATAATTCCAGTCCTCGTGAAAAAGACGGTTGAGAACGGCCCGTCTTTTTTTCTCGTCCGGCTCCAGTGACAGAAGCTCCCGGTTCTGGATGAACTGGATCTGCGGCCCGGAGAGCACATATTTCATGCGCAGGTGGTGCAGGTCGTGCTCCAGGGTTGTGTGACTGACGTACATTTCGTCTTCCAGGTCGTAAATATCGAGCGGCTCGTCCGACAGGCAGAGCCGGAATGCCAGATAGCGGACCCGGTCGTCCTTTGTGAAAAAGGCGTAGTCGATCTGATTCATGTTGTTGATCAGCTCCGGCTCTTCCGCAAAGTAGAGATAGCCCTTGCTGCGCTCCGAGAGGATCCGGGCGTGATACGGGGCGAGCGTCCGGTTGATCTCCGCGACGTCGCTGCGTATGGTCCGGGGCGAGACATTCAGCTGCCTGGCCAGCGTATTTCCCGTGATGAAGCCGTCGGTTCCCTGCATAATATGAAGAAGCTTTTTCTGCCGCAGCGACAGGTTCAGTGTGTTGTTCATGAAAATGGTCTCCTCTGCGTGTACATTATTGTGATCCTGCGTATGTGGAATTGCCGGCAGACGGGGCGAAGCACTGTTTCCTCCCGAAACAGAATGCAGAGCGCCCTGTGCACTGCATTCAGTTTATCACAAGCCGTTGCCGTTTTGAAGAGGAAAAAGGAAATTTGAGGATCGGCGGAAAAGGATTTATGATAAAAACAAAAAAACAGGAGGTACGGTAGCATGAAATACGAAAACATTAGAAAGATTGTTCTGGATGCGATTCTGGAGGCAGTGGACATGGGGCTGGTGCATGGCACATCCGGCAACATCGCGCTGAGGGACGACACGGACGATGTCATTGCGGTTACGCCGAGCGGAATTTCCTACAAGGGAATGACGGCTGATCAGATCGCGATCGTGGACCTGAACGGCAAGTGGCTGGACGGCCCGTTCAAGCCGTCATCTGAGATCCCGATGCACTCGGCTGTCATCAGGGCGAGAAAAGATGTGAAGGCGACGGTACATACGCACGGCATGTTCGCGACGATCGCAGCGATGAGCGGGGAGCTTCTGCCGGTGACGCCGCCTCAGACAGAGTTCGTGCCGGTAGGCATCGTGCCGTTCACAATGCCGGGCAGCAACGAGGTGGCGGAGCGCGTTGTCGAGGCGCTCGGCGCTGACGGCAGGGCTGTCCTGATCAAGAATCACGGAATGTTCTGCTGCGGCAAGAACATGAAGGCTGCAATGGCGGCTGCGATCTACACGGAAGAGATGGCTCAGACCGCGTACTACGCAAAGGTTCTCGGCGTGTACCAGCCGATGCCGGAAGAGGCGATCCGCAAGATGAAAGAGCTGATCGCAGCAGACCAGGCCGTATAAGGGAGAGGCGCCTGGCGCAGGCTTTCTGACAAACTGCCCCTGACGGAAGAGAGGGGCGATACCAAATTTCAGGAGGAAAACAAATGCCTTACGACTTTTTTGTAAAGAGTGATATTGTATTCGGATGCGGCGCGATCAAAAGACTGCCGGATATCCTGAAGGAGTACAATGCGAAAAAGGTCATGCTTGTATACGACGGCGGCGTGAAGGCGGCCGGGATCGCGGACATCGTGCTCGCCGAGATGAAAAAGGCCGGCGTGGAGATCGTCATTTTTGACGGCGTGATCCCGAACCCGACGAACGAGGTGGTAGAGACTGCCGCGAAGATCGCGCAGGACGAGAAGGTAGACGTGTTCGTGGCGGCGGGCGGCGGCAGCAGCATCGACCTGACAAAGGCAGTCAACGTGCTGATGACGAATCCGGGCCCGATCGGACAGTACGGCGGCATGAATCTGGTGAAAAATCCGCTTCTGCCCCTGATCGCCATTCCGACGACGGCGGGAACCTCGAGCGAGATCACGAATGTCAGCGCGCTTATCGACACCGAGAAAGTCATCAAATATGTGGTGATCGATAACAAGATCGTCGCTTCCAAGGTGATCGCAGACCCGGATTTCACGAAGACGATGCCGGTGTCTGTGACGGCCGCGACCGGCATGGATGCGATCACGCACGCGGTGGAGAGCTATATTTCCAACATGGCGACGCCGCTGACGGAGTACAATTCGCTGGCCGGACTGAAGATCCTGCACGAATATCTGCCGAGGGCCGTGAAGGACGGCTCCGACATGGAAGCGAGAGAGAAGATGATGCTCGGCTGCATCATTACCGGATTCGGATTCTCGAATGCAAACCTTGGGCTGGTGCATGCGATCGCGCATACGCTGAGCGCGCACTTCCAGCTGGCGCACGGCATGGCAAACGCAACGGTTCTGCCGTATGTGATCGCGTTTAACGCAGAGTCCTGCCCGGAGAAAATGGTCGATATGGCGAAGACGATCGGCCTGCCGGTAAGCGGAAGCCTGGATGAGGACAAGTATCTGCTTTCGAAAGAGCTTCTGAGGCTGACGAAGGAGCTCGGCATCCGCACCCTGTCACAGCAGGGGATCAGGGAGAGCGACCTGGAAATGCTTGCGGACGATGTGCTGCATGAGCCGGTGCTCGGCTTCAACCCGCGCCAGGGCGTGACGAAGGCGGACGTGCTGGAGATCCTGCACAAAGCATTCTGAGTGATAAAGCCCAGTCTCCATGCGGCCTGCGCGGCAAACGAAGTTTACCGGTGCAAGTCCGCATGAGAGACGCTAACAGATATGAGCAAAAAAGCGGATGCGAGCGAAAGAGAGCAGGAGCGATTTGCGAATATCTGGGGGAGTGCGGGAGCACGGAGCGATCCGAAGGGCTTTATCATAAGAATAAGTCCGCATGAGACATAAGTCTTAGAAGAAAGTGAAAACGGAGGGAACCGGAACATGGATACTGGGAAAAAAATACGCGTGATTATTTCGATTGTCGCCATCTCATTTCTTCAGGGGCTGCAGTACTCTGTCTCCCCGGTGCTGGGACAGATTCAGGAGCATTTTTCAGGCGTCAGCGTGAGTCTTGTGCAGATGCTGATCACGGGGCCTGCGCTTCTGGCGATGGTGATCGCGCTGATCTCGGGCGCGCTTGTGGTGAAGATTACCAAGAAGCAGCTGCTGATCTTCGGAAGCTTTGTGGCCGGGATCACAGGTTTCATTCCGCTTCTGGCGGACAATTTCATGCTGCTGTTCGTGTGCCGCATCCTGTACGGGATCGGGCTCGGACTGGCGACAGCGCTGAATACGGCAGTCGTGGCAGAATTTTTTGAGGGTGACGAGCGGACATCCGCGATGGGCATCCAGGCAGCCAGTGTGGGAGCAGGTATGGTGGCGGCCACGACTCTTGCGGGAATTCTGGGGAAGAACGGCTTTACGTGGGCGTATGCGACGCACACGATCGGCTTTATCTCCATGATCCTGATCGCGCTGATGCTGCCCGAGACCGGCACGGCAAAGGTGACCAGCACGGAAAAGATCCGTCTGAACGCGGATGTGTTCAAGGTGTCGTTTCTCGGCATGCTGGAGTTTCTGTTCCTGATCAGTTTCACGACGAACATTGCGATGCACATCAGCGGGAGCCTGGCAGGGGACACCGGCGTGTCGGGCAATCTGACCGGAATTTTTTCCGGATCGCAGATCGTGATGGGCCTGATCCTCGGGGCGGTGTCAAAGATCACGGGTAAGTACACGCTTCCGGCGGCGATGACCAGCTTTGTGCTGGGCGCCGTCCTGCTGGTGCTGTTTCCGGGGAACTTCGCGATGCTGGCGGTTGGAGCCGTTCTCTGCGGCTTCTCCCAGGGAATGTTCATCCCGACAGCGATGGTGGCCGTCTCAAATGCGGTCAGGCCGGTCGCGACGGCGATGGCGTCAGCCTGCTTTACGTGCTTCATGTGCGCAGGCCAGCTGATCTCGCCGACCGTGCTGAACGGTGTGTCCGGCGCGCTGTTCGGGGACACCTCGACAACGCACGTATACATCATCGCGGCAGTCGGCATGGCGCTCTCAGCGGTGCTGGCGGTGATCATAACAAATACAATAAAAGAGCGGTAAATTTCCGGGATCACGGGGAATGTCCGGGGAAGGCGTAAATTTGCAGATCACGGCGGATGCGTAAGGAAAACGATAGTTTCCGGCATCATAGCGGATACGCGAGGGAAATGGCATATTTCGGACATTGCGGCGAATGCTCGTGAGAAGCGGTAAATTTCCGGATTACGGCGAACGCTTGGGAAAACGATAATTTCCGGTATTACGGCAGGTGCCTGAGGGAAATGGCATATTTCTGACATCATGGTGAATGTCCGGGGAAGGTGGATCCCCGGAGAAGTACGGCGGAGTTCAGGATCCGGAAAAAAGAGACAGATAAGGATAAGGAAAGAGTTTTGAAATAGAAATGTTCCATTCGGCGCATACAGGGCGGCCGGGGGATACAAAAGGGCGAAGACGAAAAGCAACGAAAACGAAGAGTAAAAATGGAGGAAATGATCAGATGAAGAAGAAAATGGCATTATGTACGCCGATCCCTGAGAAATTTATGGCGTATATCAACGAGCAGTGCGATGTTACGATCTGCGGCGAGCTGAAGCATGGAAAAGGAAACGTCACAGAGGAAATGACGAGAGAAGAGTGCATGGGCAATGAGCTGGTCGTGCTTGGCGACGAGTATGCGGGCGCGGACACGATCAAGGCATGGGCAGATTCCGGCATGAAGTTCATGGGCGTTGCGAAGGGAACGCCGGCGACGGTGGATTACGACGCGATCGCAGCTGCAGGGCTTGAGCTGTCCTACACGCCGGGCAGAAACCGCGTGGCCGTGGCAGAGTTCAACATGGGCCTGATGATCGCTGCGGCGAGACACCTGACGCTGAGTGCAACGGGCCTCTCTAAGGGCGAGCATGTCGGTCCGGCCAAGGACGACATCTATGATGTACCGGATATCAAGAACGTGACATTTGGACCGCTCGATGAGAAACATCCGTTTACGGATTATGGCATCGGCTTTGAGCTGTACGGCAAGAAGCTCGGCATCGCAGGCTACGGCGCGATCGGCCGCGAGGTGGCTGTCCGCGCGATGGCGTTTGGCATGGAGATCCTGGCTTACGATCCGTACATGCCGGCTGAGAGGATTGAGAAGGACGGCGCGAAGGCAGTCGATCTCGACACGATGCTGAGCGAGAGCGACATCGTGAGCATCCATCTTCCGGTTCTCCCGTCCACGAAGGGCATGGTGAACAAGGACTGGTTCTCAAAGATGAAGCCGACTGCATATGTGATCAACACGGCGAGAGCAGCCGTTATCGACCAGAAGGATTTCGTGGAAGCACTGCAGAACAAGGTGATCGCGGGCGCTGCGATCGATGTGTACTGGGAAGAGCCGGTGCCGGCGAACCATCCGCTGCTGAAGATGAGAAACGTCGTGTGCACGCCGCATATGGCCGGCCTCACAACCGACGTCGACAGCTGGTCCGGCACAATGATGGGCGAGGAAGTAACCGCTTATCTGAAGGGCGAGCCGAGAAAGTACCTGTGGAAGGTCAGAAAATAAGAGACAGATGTCCTGAGACGGCATGTGTTAAGATTCATGGCAGCGGAAAGCCTGTACAGCGGACTTTTCGCTGCCATAGTTTTTACAGTCATATTTTGATCATACTGGAGCCTATGGCTTTTGCGGCAGATTAAACAAAATGGAATCCGGGGCAGTATTTGGAGAATGGTGCGACAGATGTCAGAGCAGATTTTCTTTATTGACATGACAGGGAATGCGTTATAAAAAGAAGTCAGGGAGAACCGAAAATGAAACTGGCAATAAAAGCAGAAAAAGCAGGATGATGGCAGAGGAAAAGCAAATGGATTTTTATGCAGATGCGTCCGGATGGATATGCATAGTGGGCGGATCTGCAAAGAGGATACAAGGAAGGACAGACGGACATGGCAAAAAACGATATGACAAGCGGAAGGATCTGGGAGCAGATTGTGAGATTTGCCCTGCCGATCATGGGAGGCATTTTTCTGCAGATGCTTTACAGCACGGTGGATGGGATTGTGGTCGGCAATTTTGTAAGCGAGGCCGCGCTTGGCGCCGTGAACACGGCGGGAACCTTCGGAAACCTGCTGCTTGCGGTTGCGAACGGCCTTTCGGGCGGCGGAAGTGTATACATTGCGCAGCTGTACGGGGCGCGGGAGCGCCGGCAGATGAAATGCGCCGTGTCAACCATGCTGCTTCTGATGATCGGGCTTGGCCTTGCATTTACAGCGGCGGGGGAGCTGGCAGCGGGCGGGGTGCTGACACACATTCTCGCCGTCCCGGAGGATGCGTACGGTTACGCCCTTTTCTATCTGCGCGTGTTTCTCATGGGGCTGACGTTTCAGTTTCTCTACAATACATTTGCGGCAATTCTGCGTGCGGTCGGGGACTCTGCGGCTACCATGCTGTTTTTGATTCTCTCGTCTGTGGTGAATATTGTGCTGGATCTCGTTTTCGTAGCGGTGTTTCACTGGGGCGTTGCGGGCGCCGCGGCCGCGACCGTGATTGCGCAGGCGCTCTCCGTGCTGGCCTGCATGCTTTATATCCGAAAAAAACAGCCTCTGCTCACCGTGCCGCAGGGCGAGTGGCTGTTTGACCGTTCGATCTGCGTCGTTCTATTGAAGACAGGACTTCCGATGTCGTTTCAGAATGTGATTTCGAACATGGGAACACTTTCGATCCAGAGGCTGACGAACCGTTACGGTTCGACATTCATGGCCGGAGTCGCGGCGGCGGGCAAATTTGACATGTACGCATCGGTGCCGATCATGAGTTTTTCACAGGCAGTGTTCGTGTTTACAGGGCAGAACGTCGGGGCCGGCGATTATGGAAGAGTGCGCCGCGGCTGTCTGTGCGGACTGGCAATGTCGTTTGCGGGGGCCATTGTCATGGGAACGTGTTTCTGGTTCCTCGGGGAAGGATTTGTCCGCATGTTCGGATGCGAGGGCGCGGCCGTGGAGGCGGGCACACAGTACCTGCATTTCCTGGCATTTGCCCTGCTGTTTGCGCCGGCTCTTTTCGTCACGCGCAGCATGATGCAGGGCGCCGGCGATGTGTTTGCGCCGACCGTCATCACATTTATAGCGCTGGGGCTGCGCGTGTTTTCCGCGTATGCGATGGCGGCGACTTCGATCGGACAGAGGGCTGTCTGGTATTCGATCGGCGTCGATTTCTCAAGCTGTTCGATCATGCTCGTTTCCTGGCTGATGACGGGCCGCTGGAAACGGAAAGCTCTTGTGAAAAAAGAGGCGTCATAATGTGAAAAATGGCTACTTGCTCATGTTTAGCGGGACCCATAATACGAAAGGAGAGACACGATGAAAATTTCAGCCTTTTACGAAAACATTTTAGAAGGCGCCGGGAACGACGGCCTGGAGATCAGAACGGCCCTGGCCGGCCTGAAACAGGAGGGCATGGAAAAGGTTTACATTTCTTATGACACTCTGAAAAACGACGCAGAGGAAAAGATTGTGAAGATACTGCGGGAGCTGGGCCTGGGCGTGGAAGGAATCTACGGATTTTTCAGATTTGAGCAGTTCCCGACGGATGACAGCTACCGGGGCATGATCGACCTTGCCGTGAAATTGAATGCCGGGAATGTGCTGCTGGTGCCCGGCCTTATCGCGGAGGATGCCCAGGAGAAGCGCGCACAGCTTCTGGAAAATATGTGGACAGGCCTGAGAAATGCGGTTCAATATGGGAAAAAACAGGGAATCGCCGTCTCGATTGAAGACTTTGACGGGCTTGACGCGCCATACTGCAGCATAAAGGGTACAGCAGAATTCCTGGACAATGTGCAGGGATTGCAGCTCAGCTTTGATACGGGAAATTTTGTGATGTATCATGAGGACGAGCTGGAAGCTCTCGAATTGTTTAAAGATAAAATCTGTACCGTTCACATGAAGGATCGGTGCCGTGAGAACGACCTTGTCAGAAAAACGAACCTGTCCTGTGGACGAAACCGCAAAGCGACCGAACCCCCTGCAGTGTCCGATTTTGTGCAGCCTGACGGGGCAGGTGGGACTCAATCGTGCAGCGAAAAAGAGTCTCCGTTTACGGTATGCGCGGACAGTAAAAAGGAACTTCCGTTTACGATATGTGCGGACGGTGAAAAAGTATGTACCGTTCCGGTCGGGAGCGGATTTATACATATGAAAGAAATCCTGACAAGGCTAAAAAAACAGGGGTATGACGGCGGGCTGATTGCAGAACTGTACGGACATCCGGCGGAAAATATGTATCATGGGATCAGGGATTCAGTGAGATGGCTCGGAGAGACATGGGCCGCAGTCTGAAAGAAGATCTGAGTGTGTGAAAGAAAGTCTGTAAATTCAGATCTTCTATGATAATTGCTGGGGCTGTAAGTTCATAGACTTCGCAGAGTCTGAGCTCTGAGCTCCGCTTTGGTTAGCGTTAAACGAGCGCTTCTGCTACTCAGCATCTCTCTTTTACTTTGCTCTCATGTTTGAGCAGAAAACTATTTGTTAAGCGAAGTGCATAATTTTTAATAAGTTTTGATTTTAGAGGGCATTCCCAAGGCCATTTGAAATGACTGGGAGGATGCCCTCTTTTTTTGCATGAATTTTGATTTTGCAAAAAGGCATGGAAGTTTATCTGCCTTGATAAATACCCGGATATTCCTGCCGAATCAGTTTATCGTACAATTCTTTTTCTTATATCTCCTTATTCTGAATTTATCCCATCACTTTTATGCAACATTTATATGCAGATTTGAGACGCAAAAAGACCCTGTTGGAGCCTAAAAAGTGGTCACACTTGGAATCTCCGCGCAATGCGGTGGGACTTTTCTGGCGGTGGATAACTTGCCACGAAACGTGGCAGTCTGCCAAAAACCACAGAGCACAGGGATTGTAAGATTGAAATTCACAGATTCCGGAGACCGCAGACTCCTAAGACTGTAGACTCTGAAAACTATTGATTTTAGACAAACCCGGGAGGGGAAGCATGGGCCCGGAGGCAATGCTTCCCCGAACGGCGTCACAGCAGCGTTTTCATCCGGGCTGTCCTTGGGGACAGCCTGGAATGGCGAAGCTATGCCCTGCTGACGGAGCTTGGGCAAACTACGATGGCAAAGCAAGGTTCTGTCGGCAGTATCCAGGCAAACCAGAATGGCAAGACCTATATCCTGCTGGCAGCACATGGGCAAATCAGAATGATAATGCTGCAGGTTCTGCAGGCTTGAATTACGAGGCATACGGAAAGGGGCTGTTTGGATGCTGCGCTGGTATATCATGCAGACTTATACCGGACAGGAGGAAAAGCTGGTGGAGATGGTTCGCCGTGTTGTCCCCCGGGAATTCTACGACGACTGCTTCGTTATTTACCATGAGCAGCTCTGGAAGCGCCACCAGGAAAATCAGATCCATATCCGTAGGGTCTTCCCGGGGTATGTGTTCATCACATCCGGGGATCCGGAGGGGCTGTTCCTCTGCCTGAAAAAGGTTCCGGCCATGTCGAAGCTGCTGGCAGACGGGATACCGGCAGACAGCGGGCTTACATTCCTTCCGATGTATCCGGATGAGGCCGCTTTTCTGGGCAGCCTTCTGGACGAGGACCACATCATCCGGCTGTCTTACGTGGCGACGGATGGGAAGGACCATGTCACATATATTTCCGGGCCATTGAAATCATGTGTTTCAGGACATTCAAAGATTGATAGTTCCGAACATCTGGATAAATGTCGCTTCGGGCCTTCAAAGGAAGTTCCTTCCAGTCCTTCGATTTCGGAAGCGGCCCTTTCTGAACAGTTAACACCAGACAGCAGAAATACTGCAAACCCACCGGTAAGTTACCGGTTCCGGAAGCGTTACGCAGTGATCAGGGTACTGCTTTCCGGGGAGGAAAAGGAGATCCGTTTGGGGATCATCCTGAATGATGACATCCGCAGGGAGCTTTCCTATGGGAAAGTTGAGGCGCCGATGAAAATGCCGGAAAAATACCGGGTGCCGGAAATGGCCAGGACTGGCGTGGCCTGTCCTGATGGAAACACAGGCCTTGATAACAGGGCTTTCCTAGTTGGAGCGGCTGGTACTGCCAGGACTGGCAATGAAAAGTCTTTGCCTGTCGGAACAGGATTTTCCCAGAAAGAAAGCCCGCAGGGGAGCTTGCAGGATACGTCGGAGGATACGATACGGTGCCTGCCAGAGTTTGTTCCGGGAGATGCTGTGACCGTATCGGAAGGGAGCCTTGCCGGACTTCCGGCAGTCGTCTGCAGGGTGGGAAAGCAGAAAGCAAGGATCAAAGTATATCTGTTTGGACGGAATCTGGAAATGGAGGTACCGCTCAGCAGTCTGAAGAAGGTTTAGGGAAGTGCGTTTCATGAACGGCTTCCCTTTTTATATATGGAGAGAGTATATGCTGTTTTCCCGAGCCGGGTTTCTCAGAGGGGGAAGACCTCTGAAACCGGAAATGAAATGGACGCAGGAAATCCGGGATAGATATACGATATACAGCCAGGCTGAAAACAAAACAGATACAGAGGAAAGGACATGCAGACAGAAGCATTTGAGAAGAAGGTATGGCTCTCATCCCCGACGATGCATGGGGATGAGCTCCGGTATGTAACGGAGGCCATAGAGACAAACTGGGTCAGCACCGTGGGGGAGAACCTGACGGAGCTGGAGAGACTGGCCTGCGGATACACGGGCTGCGGGAATGCGGTGGCCCTGTCATCCGGGACTGCTGCACTCCACCTGGCCGTGAAGCTGGCCGGGGAGAGGCTTTACGGACAACCAAGGGCAGGCCATGGGACACTGGAGGGCCGCAGGGTCTTCTGCTCGGATATGACATTTGACGCCACGGTAAACCCGGTGGCTTACGAGGGCGGAGAGGCAGTCTTCATTGACTCAGAATACGAGACCTGGAACATGGATCCGGAAGCGCTGGAGAAGGCATTTGGGATCTACCCGGAGGTGAAGCTGGTGGTGCTGGCGAACCTGTACGGGACGCCGGCAAAGCTGGACCAGATCCGGGATATATGCAATGCGCATGGGGCACTGCTGATTGAGGATGCGGCGGAATCCCTGGGAGCGACGTATAAGGGGATCCAGACAGGGAATTTCGGCGCTTATAACGTGATCTCCTTCAACGGGAACAAGATCATCACCGGGAGTTCCGGAGGGATGCTGCTGACGGATGACAGGGAGGCAGCGGACAAGGCCCGGAAATGGTCGACGCAGAGCCGGGAAGCGGCGCCGTGGTACCAGCATGAGGAGCTGGGGTACAACTACCGGATGAGCAACATCATCGCGGGGATCGTGAGGGGCCAGTTCCCCTATCTGGATGAGCATATCCGGCAGAAGAAAGAGATCTACATGAGGTACAGGGAAGGGTTCAGGGATCTGCCGGTACAGATGAACCCGTACATAGAGGGGAGCATGGAACCGAACTTCTGGCTGAGCTGTCTGCTGATCGACCGGGAAGCGATGTGCCGGCAGGTGAGGGGCGAGAAGGAAGCATTATATATAGAAGAAAAAGGAAAGAGCTGCCCGACGCAGATTTTGGAGAAGCTGACCTGGTGTAATGCGGAAGGACGCCCGATCTGGAAGCCGATGCATTTGCAGCCAGTGTACCGAATGAACCCGTTCGTCACAAAGGATGGGAGCGGAAGGGCGAGGTCAAATGCTTATATAAATACAGACGCTGCCGCAGACGTCGGAGCGGATATCTTTGGGCGGGGGCTGTGCCTGCCGAGCGACAACAAGATGACCGAAGAGCAGCAGAACAGGGTTATTGATATCGTCCGCGGCTGCTTTCAATGATTATCGGAGTAATGGACATGGCATATGCTTCAGATGCTTCTTACACAGATCAGAATATTTTGGAAGAATTGATTTCATAGGAGTAAACAGATTATGAATGATGGGGCCACGGATAGGAACAGGCGGTATTTCATTGTGGTATTGCCCCAAAATAGTGTGAGAAATAGAGAGAGTATTTTACGTTAATATGTGGGATAAGAAGTATAGAGATGAGCTGGCCTGCCGCCGTTCTTCTGCGATGTCAGGCGGCGGGGAAAAGCGTATCGAAAACCAGCATAAAAAAGGGAAGCTGACGGCCAGAGAACGACTGGACTGTCTTTTTGACAAGGGCTCTTTTGTGGAGATCAATACCCTGGTAGAATCTCAGGATTCACACTTCGGAATGGATAAAAAGAGAATACCCGGTGACGGGGTAGTTACCGGCTATGGTACTGTCAATGGCCGTGTAGTCTATGCATCCGCCCAGGACTTCACTGTGATCGGAGGAACTCTCGGGGAATATCATTCGAAAAAGATCTGCCATATTATGGATATGGCCCTTCAGATGAAAGCGCCGTATGTCAGCATCAATGATTCCGGCGGGGCCCGCATCGAGGAGGGGATCAGTTCCCTAGATGGCTATAGCGGGATTTTCTACCGGAACACGAAGGCCTCCGGTATTATCCCGCAGATATCTGTGATCATGGGTCCATGCGCAGGCGGCGCCTGCTATTCGCCGGCCATTACGGACTTTATCTTTATGACGAAAAGGACGGCCAATATGTTCATCACAGGGCCGGCAGTTGTGAAGGCCGTGGTTGGGGAGGACATCAGTGCGGAAGAACTTGGGGGTGCGGATGTCCATGCCGCTGAAAGCGGAGTAGTTCATTTTACTTATGATGATGACAAGGCCTGTCTGGATGGGGTGAAAAAACTCCTGTCATATCTGCCAGAAAATTGTGATGAGAAGCCGCCATTGGTGATAGGCAAGGCCAGGGATGAGTCTTACCGGCTGGAAGAAATCGTACCCGACAACCAGAGAAAATCGTATGACATGAAGGAAGTTATCAATGCTTTCGTGGATACGGAGTCTTTCTTTGAGGTTCATGAAGAATTTGCCAGGAATATCATAGTCGGATTCGCCCGGATCGATGGGGAGACGATAGGCGTCGTAGGAAATAATCCCAAGGGGGGAATGGCAGGTTCTCTGGATATTGATTCTTCTGAAAAAGCCGCGAGGTTTGTCCGTTTCTGTGACTGTTTCAACATCCCCCTGCTGACTCTCGTGGATGTACCGGGATTCTTCCCCGGCAGTAAGCAGGAGCATGGGGGAATCATCAGGCGGGGAGCCAAGCTCTTATACGCTTATGCGGAAGCAACGGTACCGAAGGTCACCCTGATCCTGCGGAAGGCCTATGGCGGCGCGTATATAGCGATGAACAGCAAAGGAATGGGTGCCGATATCGTATTCGCCTGGCCGATTGCCGAGACGGCTGTAATGGGCGCGGAAGGGGCTGTCGGCATCATGTACGGGAAGCAGATCGCGGCCTCCCAGGATCCGGAAACAGAGAAGAACAGGCTGGTGGCAGAATATGAAGGGCAGTTCATGACGCCATATATTGCGGCTGAACGGGGATACATTGATGAAGTCATCCTTCCGGAAGAAACACGGGGACGGATCCAAAGCGCCTTTGAGGCATTGAAGCTGAAGGACAGACAGGCGGCGGGCTTCCGGGCGCATGGGAATATTCCATTGTAAGGAAGATGAAAATGAAAAACATTGTGATTATTGGTGCCGGAGACCTGGGAAAAGAGATTGTCTGGCTGATTGAGGATATCAATAAAAGGAGGCCTACATACCTGATCCTTGGATTCCTGGATGATGAAATAGCTAAGAATCAGAAAGAGTTTTATGGGTATAAGGTTCTTGGGCCAGTGGACCGGCTGGATGAATTGACTGTGCCATTCAGTGGAGTCATGGCGTTTCAGGACGGCAGCGTCCGCAGAAGGATTGCTGAGTCGCACCCAAAAGTGGCGAACTGGGAGACAATTATCCACCCGACAGCTGTGATTGCGGATTCAAGTAAGATTGGGAAAGGAAGCATTTTTTTCCCGCAGACAACTGTTTCAGTAGATAGTCAGCTGGGAAAGTTTGGATTGTATTATATTCACTCGACGGTCTGCAATGACTGCAGTGTTGGAAATTATGTTTCAGTGATGACCGGGGCATCAATTCTTGAACATGCGAAGGTCGGAGATGGATGTTTCCTTGCGGCAGGCAGCTGTGTATATCCGCACAGGCAAGTTGGCAAGGAAGTAAAAGCAGGAGTTGAGGCAACAATTTCCCGGGATTGCAGTGACGGCGCGGAAGTCAATGAGAAGGGATCGGGCTTTTTCTTATTCAAGTAGACAGAAAAGGAGAAATCATGGTAAACGCATTATTATTCCCCGGACAGGGATCCCAGGAAGTCGGAATGGGAAAAGAACTGTATGAACAGTTGCAACAAGCCAAAGCTCTGCTGGATGAAGCGTGTGACATCGCAGGATATGATCTGAAAGATCTGATGTTTAACGGCCCAATAGAGAAACTGACGGATACGAAATATGCCCAGCCGGCAATTTATATCTGCTCCGCCATGTATCTGGAAAAGGCGAAGCAAAACGGTCTGGAATATAGCTATGTGGCGGGGCACAGCCTGGGCGAATACAGCGCTCTTTATGCCGCAGGAGTTTTCAGCTTTGCAGATGGACTGCGGTTGATCTGCAGGCGCGGAGAGGCGATGAGCGATGAGAATGGAAAAGGAATTATGGCTGCGGTTCTTGGTTTGGACGAGAATGAGCTTCGGAATTATGTCGAAGAAACGCCGGGAGTGGTTATGGCAAATCTGAATACAAAGACGCAGATCGTTATTTCCGGTACAAAAGAAGGCGTAGACAGGATTGCGGTTGCTCTCTCCGGCAGGGAGGATGTCAAGGTTCGGCAGTTGAATGTCAGTGCGGCGTTCCATAGCCCGCAGATGAAGGATGCGGCAGAGGTTATGGAAAAGGAGATAGAGAAAGTAAGTTTCCATGGGCCAAAGGCTTGCGTGGTATCGAATGTGACGGGAAAGCCGACGAAGAATATAAAAGAAATTCGAAAAAATCTTCTGCTGCAGATCACCGGGCAGGTCCGGTGGTATGACAGCATTATGGCAATGAAAAACGCTGGAGTGGAAGCATTCTATGAAGTTGGGAATGGACAGGTCCTGAGGAAGATGAACCGGGCCATTACGCTTCAGCCCAAATGTTTCAGTATATAGGAGCCTGGAAAAAGAAAAATGACAGATTTAATCATTGTTGGAGCAAGCGGATTTGGGCGGGAGCTCTTAGCTACAATAGAATCTATCAATGAGATTGAACCCACATGGAATGTCCTTGGGTTTATTGATGATGATCCTGATGCATTGGATGGATATGAGATAGACTATAAAGTCCTTGGTTCTATAACAGATTGGAAACCGAAAGGTGAGGAACTGTATGCACTTGGGATTGCAAATCCCAGGACAAAGGAAAAGATTGTTCCTATTCTCAAGAATAGAGGGGCGCGGTTTGCTACTGTGATTGCCCCTACAGCGACGGTGGAGAGAGGAACGAAGCTTGGAGAAGGGGTCGTAGCATTTGGGTATACAGGGATCAGCGTTAATGTCCGAGTTGGGAATTTTGTTTTCTTTAATGCCATGGTGGGCATCGGGCATGATGCTGATATAGGGGATTACTGTACATTTGGTCCCAAGGCCTGTATATCTGGAAAATCCTCAATCGGTAAATGTGTGAATGTTGGTGCACTTGCCTCAACATATCCGGGCGTATCTGTCGGAGATTATGCCACTATTGGTATGAACAGCGCTGTTATAAGACGGGTTAAACCAAACACTACAGTTATTGGTGTACCCGCAAAAAAAATATAATACTCTATAGGAGGAGAAAAATGAATAACGAAAAGAAAATGGAATTACTGGCGGACATCCTTGATATTGAGGCCGAGGAGCTGACCCCGGAAACCAGATTGGTTGATATGGAGGAGTGGGATTCTATCGCTGCACTATCCTTTATCGCAATGATGGATGAGGAATTCGGTAAGGAGTTCAAAGGTGCGGATGTCAAGAAAATTGTTACCGTTCAAGACGCCCTGAATGTCATGGAGGAGTAATACAGGTGCTAGCTAAGGAGTTTCATAATGTCCGGATCACCGGACTTGCGTGCGCTGTCCCGAACAATAAGGTCAGAACGGACAGCTATGCTTACCATTTCGGAGAAGAAGCCGTTGCCAAGTTTAAAAAGGCTACCGGAATAGAAGCGCGTTTTCTTTCTGACGGTCGTCAGACTGCGTCAGATCTTTGCTATGTTGCAGCAAGAAAATTGATGGAGAAAAAAGGTCTGACCGAAGATGATATTGACGCGCTTATTTTTATTACGCAGACGCCGGATTACAAAATCCCTTCTTCCGCATTTGTTCTCCATAAAAGACTTAACATCAAAAAGGACTGCATTGTTTTTGACGTTAATCTGGGGTGCTCTGGCTATGTCAACGGTATCTATATAGTAGCAGGACTTATTGAAAGCGGCACTATCAATCGCGCTTTGCTGTTGGTAGGAGATGCGGATACAAATCATCAGATTACGGATGATACGTCTTTCACTATGATGTTTGGAGATGCAGGATCTGCTACCTTGCTGGAGCGCGACGAAGGAAACATCCGAGGCCTGATTCGCTCTGACGGCGATGGTTTCAACACGCTCATTACTCCGATTCCGGGAGCAAGATTCCCCGGAGTTTACCCTGGTATGGAGGCGGATGACCTTAAGATTGCAAAAAAAATGGACGGCGACGACGTATTCCTGTTTGCCATCACAAAGGTTCCGAAGCTTTTCAAGGAGTTTTTCACGACATTCGGCACGAACGTGGACGACTACGATTATGTGATACTTCATCAGGCAAATCTGATGATCATCAACCAGATAGCGAAGAAGCTTAAAGTACCGGCAGAGAAAATACCGGTCTCTTTAACGGAGTATGGGAATACGGATGGTGCTTCTGTTCCAGTCGGTATTGTGGATCTCTGCGAAAAAATGGAAGGAACAAGGAAATTAAACCTGATCACTTCCGGTTTTGGCATCGGTCTGTCCTGGGGAGTCGTGTCGTTCGAAATGGATACCTCTGACGTTTTGCCCATGATTTTTACAGACGATTATTTCAGGGAGGGAAAAGATGTCTGAAGCAAAAACAGTATTAGTAACCGGATGTACCTCTGGCATTGGTCTTGTGGTGTCGCACTATTTGCATGATCAGGGGTATCGACTAGTACTGGTTGGAAGAAACGAGGAAAAGCTCAAAAAGGTTTCCTCGGAAACAGGAAATGCGCCTTACATTGTATGTGACCTTGAGGATGGCGATCAAATTCGTGGGATTTTCGATTATTGCATCAAAATTGGAATGAAGTTGAGCGGTTTGATACACTGCGCCGGATTTACTTTAAATTCGCCTATTCGTTCATTGCGGGATGAGGATATGAAAAGGCAAATGCAAATTCATTATTATGCTTTTGTAGACTTGTGCAAGAATTTTTACAGGAGAAGTATTTCCTCTGATGGATCCAGTATTGTAGTCATGTCGTCTTTTTCAACCTATACGAAGAGAAAAGGTTCCGTAGCTTATGCCGCGGCAAAAAGCGCGGTAAATACAGCAGTGTCCATTGCGTCTAAAGAGTTCTTGAAACGGTCTATTCGGGTAAACGCGATTTTATCGGCATATGTTGATACCCCATTGATTGATGGCCTGGACGAGCTTCTGGATGTATCTGAAGTACAACCGATGGGTCTCATTCCACCAAAAGCCATTGCTGAATTGGCGGAGTTTCTGATTTCGGATAAGTCAAAATACATAACCGGCGCTCTTATTCCGGTATCGGCAGGCATGGAGGGCAACTGATATGTGGAATCCGTATGACTTCAGTGGAAAAAGATTTATCGTTACCGGCGCCGGCTCAGGCATAGGGAAAGCGACCGCTGTGCGTCTCTCGGAGCAGGGGGCCGAGGTATGTTTGATCGTGAGGAGCGAAAGACGGGCCGAAGAAGTAAAGCCCCTTCTGCCCGGGACGGGCCATCGGTTTTACATCAAGGATCTGAACGAATCCGGCGGATATAAGGAGATTTTTGATGACATTGTCAGCGACGGGCATAAGATTGATGGATTGGTTTACAGCGCCGGGATCGCCAAAATTCTGCCGGTGACCCTGTTCAATAAAGCGAACATGGATGAGAGCATGACGGTCAATTTATATTCCTTCGCTGAAATGGTGGGGCTTTTATCAAAAAAGAAGTACCACGATAAGGCTAACGTGGTGGGCGTGTCATCCATTTCTGTCCGATATCCGCAGAAATGTCAGGGAATTTATTTAGCGACAAAAGCAGGCATGAACGCTATGGTCACATCGATGGCCATCGAGCTGGCGGATAAGAATATTCGTATCAATACCCTGATGCCCGGAGCCGTAAACACCCCCATGTTGAAAGCAGCCCATGCGGACAAGACGAAAGAGCAAATCGAAGAGGTTCTGAAAAAATCCGTTCTTGGCCTAGCGGAACCCGAGGATATAGCGGACATCATCCTGTTTTTACTTTCGGATGCATCGAGGATGATTACGGGCCGGGAAATATACGCCGACGGCGGGCTGATAAACGTATGCATCTGAATTATTGAGAGGGAGTGTGAAATCATTGGACGGGCTTTTTTCGGATTCTAACGGCAAAATTTATTCTGCTCAGGATGTTTACAATTCTCTTCGGGATATAGGGGCTGGGGACTGCGGCAGCTTGTTTATACATTCCGACGTGATGTTCGGCAGCCCGTTGCCCGGATTTAAACGGCGGGAGTATCTCAGCACGCTATATCAGGTCGTAGAAAGATTGGGCGTGAAGCAAATCATCGTTCCGACGTTTACATACAGTTTTTGCAATAATGAGGATTACGACGTTTTGAACAGCAAAACCTCTATGGGGGCATTTAACGAGTATGTGCGAAAATTGGACGGAAGGTATAGAACTATTGACCCGCTTCTTTCGGTTTCTGTCCCCTCTGCACTGAAGCGGAAATTTGAAAATATAAGCAATCATTCTCTTGGAGTTGACAGCGGGCTAGACCGGCTCCATCACCTTGACGGTGTGAAATTCCTCTTTTTGGGTGCGGAAATGGCAGACTGCTTTACATATGTTCATTATGTTGAGAAGATGATGGATGTTCCGTACAGATTTGATATGGCGTTTGAGGGTGATATTGTTGATTACGATAACAAACGTTCAAGACGCAGGCAGGTTATCCATACACAGTGTGGCGGTGTAAAGCTGCCGCCAAAATATGATTATTTTGAAAACAGTATGGTTGAAAAAGGAATGCTGAAAAAGAAAAGACTGGGCAATAAGTATGTCGCCTGCATTTCGGAATGTGATGCATATAGGGAAATTGCAAACAATATAAAAAACAATATCAATTATTACCTGGAAGAACCTTTTGCGGCGGGAGATTTAACGCACATATACACATACGACCGCACGAAGGGTAGAATAACGCATTGCTGAAGGAGAAAGAAAAGTGAAAACCCATTTGCTCGATTTCTTTGAAATTACGCAGAAGGCCAAGCCGGATGCTGTCGCCGTGGTTCACAAAAAAGAAAGCATCACCTTTTCCGCCTTGAAAGACCGGGCAGAAAAACTGGCAACGATCCTTGAAGATAATATTGGCGGAAGGATCAACTCTCCTATTGCGGTCTTTCTCCCCAAGGAGATCAACACGGTCACGGCAGATCTGGGGATCATGTATTCCTGCAATCCGTTCATGAATCTTGATGTGAAAACACCTAGGGAAAGAATCATGAATATCTTCGAGATGGTGAAGCCCTCTGCTGTTATCACAAGGAAGATTTATAAAGGTATTCTGGAGGGCCTGGATATTCCGATTGTGTTCATGGATGAAATTGACTGGAGCGGTGTGAAATTCAGCGAAGCCCATCTCATCGAAAAGAGAAAGCGGCTCATAGATACAGATCCGTTTTGCCTCATTAATACGTCCGGGTCGACCGGGACCCCGAAGGGTGTTGTCTTAAATCACAGAAGCTTCTTCGATTTTATGGCAGTCTCCAATGAGAACTTTGGCTTTGACGGTTCCGAGATACTGGGTTCCCTGTCACCGGTTGTGTTTGATATTTTTGATTTTGAATTGTGTATGCTGATGGTGAACGGTTCCCAGCTGGTGCTTCTGGATGCGTTTCTGGCATCGTTCCCGGTTCGATTGCTGGAGGCATTGGCGGAGAATAAGGTAAGTTTTATTTTCTGGGTGCCGTCCATCATGGTCAACATAGCCAACTTAAAGCTTTTGGAGCGTGTACCTCTGCCAGATTTGAAGTTGGTATGGTTTGCAGGGGAAGTCTTCCCCACGAAACAGTTTTTGGTGTGGTACGATAATCTTCCCAATACAAAATTCGCAAACCTTTATGGCCCTATTGAGATCACGCTTGACTGCACGTTCTACGTTGTCAATGAACGGCCGGCGGAGAGCGAACCCCTGCCGATCGGGGTCCCTTACCGCAATACGGATATCCTGATCCTGAATGAGGATGACCGGCCCTGTGGGACAGGGGAGGAAGGGGAACTTTGTGTACGCGGAACTTCCCTTGCTATGGGTTATTACAATAATCCGGAGAAGACGGCCGCAGCCTTTACACAGAATCCGCTAAATAAGTCTTATCCGGAGACCATCTATCGGACCGGCGATATGGTTTACCGGCGGGAAGACGGGAACATCATGTTCAAGGGAAGGAAAGACAGCCTGATCAAGCATATGGGTTATCGGATAGAGCTTGGAGAGATCGAACACGCTATAGAGAATGATCTTAAGATCGTCCGGTATTGCTGTGCGGTTTACCAGTACGCAAAAAAGGCGATCGTTCTCTATTATGAGAATGACTCTGAAATCTCTGAAAAGGATTTCCGAAGTGCATTGGGAAAGGTATTCCCCGCGTATATGATTCCGGGAATATTTATAAAAACGGACGAATTGCCACGGAATACAAACGGAAAGATAGACAGGCTGTTATTAAAGAACTTGGCAAATAACTGAAAGGACAATTGATATGAACGATATCGCGGAGATGCTGATTGAATTGAAGCCAGAGGTCAACTTCGGGGAAAGCGATGATTTTATTATGGATGGCCTTCTGGATTCCTTTGATATTATCTCGCTTACGAGTATGATCGAGGAAAAATACGGGATAACTGTAGACGGGCTGGACATTGTCCCAGAGAATTTCTGCTCTGTCGAAGCGGTTATAGAGCTTATTAGGAAGTCCGGAGGAACAGTCTGATGCAGACGCGGTTTATCGATAAGGCCATCACTTCCATCCTGGGTGTATTACCGGAGACGGTGGGGCTGTTTGATGATGAGGTCGGCAATTATACTTTTCCGCCGAAGCAGACACTGCGTCTAAAAAGGATGATGGGTTTTAAACAACACCGTCTGGCGAAAGGAACTACTACGGTGTCTGATTTTGGAACATACGGACTAAGATATATGCTGGATAATGGGTGGATCCGTGCGGATGAAATCGGTGCGCTTATTGTGGTAACGCTTTGCCCGGATTACTTTGTGCCGCATGTCAGCAATATCGTACAGGCGGACTGTGGGCTTCCGACGGATACGATCTGCATGGATATCGCGCAGGGCTGTTGCGGTTTTATCCTGGGGCTCATGCAGGCATTTCTGCTGTTGGAACACATGGAGGGGAAAAAGGCCGTCCTGATTAATGGAGATGTACTGAGCCATAAGATTTCAAAGCGTGACAGGAATGATTATCCGCTGATCGGTGATGCGGCGGCGATAACGGTCGTGGAGAATCGGAAAAATACGCCGGAGGTCTACTTTGAGTTCCATAATGACGGTTCCCGGGGGAATGCGCTTAAAATACCCGCGGGAGCGTTCCGGATGCCATCATCCCCTGAAACAGCGGAAATGACAGATCAGGGGGATGGAAATTTCAGGGCGCTCGACCATATGCATATGGACGGGGGCGGGGTATTTAATTTTGTCCAGACCGAGGTACCGCCGATGTTGGAACATGCTTTTAAGGAGGCAGGCCTTTCTGTCAATGAAATAGACTGTTTCCTGTTCCACCAGCCAAACCGCTTTATGTTGCAGAAGCTTGCGGAGAAGGCGCAGCTGCCATTTGAAAAACTTCCCATGAACCTGGTTGAGAACTATGGCAATCCCAGCGGAGCATCCATACCGCTTACGGCCATCCTGAATTACAGGGATGAGCTGTTGAATGAAAAGAAAAGGTGCTGCCTGTCTGCGTTTGGTTCCGGGCTGGCCTGGGGAGCCATGTTTATGGAAATAGGCGGGCTTGAGCATTGCGAAATGATAGAAACAGATCTGTAATTGATAAATTGGAAAGCAAATTCGTTTCGGCTGAGGTGCATAATGAGGTTTAAGAAAATACTGGTCATAGGTTCCGGGAAAATAGCGTCAGACTGTGTCAGGATCCTGTGCAGGGACATGGAAATAACATATATTGAGGCCATAGAATCGGCAAACAACCAGTTTTCCATGTTGAAAAAAGCATGTGTAAAATATGCCCTGCGCTACAGGACATTATTAAAAAAGGAGCTTATTTCGGAAGCGATTATGGAAGCTTCGCAGGCAGGGCCCCTGCTGATTATCAGCGCCAATAACAGGTACCTTTTTCCTGCCGGTATATGTGAACTGCCGGAGGTGGAAATCATTAATTTCCATTACGGGTACCTTCCCAGATACAGGGGGATGAACATTCCGACATGGGTCATTTATAACAACGAGCCATTTACAGGCGTCACGTGGCATTATGTCACAAGCGAGGTAGACCGCGGTGAGATCATCATCCAGCAGAAGATTCTGCTCTCCGAAGACACCACGGCTTACGAAGTGGTACGCGATGGCATGAGAGCCGGGACGGAGCTGTTCCGGTTCTTTATCCCGGAACTTCTGAAAAAAAAGATAAGCGGGAAGGAGATACTTACCAATGAGCATGTATACCTGAACAAGCGTCTTCCCGAGGATGGAAAACTGGACCCGGACAAGGATGTTTTGGAAATATACAGGCTGCTGCGAAGCTTCGATTACGGAAGGACAGGGACCCTGAAGCCGTTAAAGGTGTGTATGGACGGTACGGATTATCTTGTGGAAGGCTATTCCCTGGAAGATTCCGGTGTCGAGGAGAAAACGGTGCTGCTTCAGCAGGACAGGCTGGTGATTACCGGAGGGAGAAAGACGTTGATGATCGATCTGAGGAAAGAGGATGAAGAGGATAGATATCGGCAGCGGTATGAGCATCTATCAGTTTACAGGCAGAACTCTTGATGCCAATTCATTTGTCATAATGGAGGGAAATGAGGCGCTTATCATTGACGCGGTTGACAGCAGTGATATGGTCTCTTTTTTATTGGATCGGTATGAGGGAAAGGATGCCAATGGCGTGTCTTCTGAATTATGGACGCTTGACAGAGGGATTGCCGGCGGCGGAACCCCGAAACTGACCATCCTGTTGACGCATGAGCATTTTGACCATATCAGTGGCTTGGCGGTTTTAAGGGATAGATTCAGGTGCCATGTGGTTTCTTCCGGGGACTGCAGTGCGCGGATACAGTCGTCGCAGACAAACCTGTCTTCGATAGGGGATGCTCTATTGCTAATGCACAGCGGGATGCAACAGGAGCCACACGATACCATTCCGCGATACGGTGCGGATGCGTCGGATGAAGAATTTATTCAGGACAGCGTTATTGTATGGCATGGACATAACATTTTTTGCCATCTTATGCGCGGGCACTCATTGGGGTCTGTGGGCTATATCCTTGACGGGAGTATTCTGTTCTCTGGAGACGAAATACTTGCGATTCCGACATTGACCAGACTGCCCGGGGGAAATACGAAGGCGTTCTGGTACGAGGATATGCCATGGCTGAAATCAATCAGTGATCAGATTTTCTTGGTGTGTCCGGGCCATGGGACACCGGGAAAGTTGGAAGATATGATAAGCGGCAATACAATGCCGAAAAGATTCAGGAATATGGGAGAGAAAGCAAATGCATAGGCAGGGCATCTATGAAAGATATATAAAACGACCGCAGGATTTGTTCATCCGGTTAAAGACATCATGAGTGCGGTGGAATATGTTAATGAAGACATACAGACAATTGGCCTGGCGGCCGAAGGCGAGAAAGCACTGAGGTTTGCAAATGCCGCATCTGCCAGGGGAGCAGTAAGGTTTCCTGCCTGTGGGAGGATGCTTAATTTTGATTCACCCTGGGATGGAATATACCTGGCAGACAGAATGGTCAGATGGGTTACAATAGGCGGACCGATGGTATGAAAAAACATATCTATATAAGGTTTATTGTGGTGGAAAGTGATGGACAAAGTAGACATCGGTGGCGGCATTTACATTTACCGGTTTGAAGGTGATTATTTCGATGCCAATTCATATATCATAATAGAAGGAAATGAGGCGCTTATCATTGACGCAGTTGACAGCAGTGATATGGTCTCTTTTTTATTGGGCGAATATGAGGGAGGGGATACTAATGCCATGTTCTCTGAATTATGGATGCCTGACAGAGAGACTGCCGGTGGTGGGAATCCGGGATTGACTATCCTGCTGACGCATGAACATTTTGACCATATCGGCGGGCTGGAGACGCTGCGCAGCCGGTTCAGATGTCATGTAATCGCGTCGAAAGAATGCAGCAGACGGATCCAGTCATCCCAGGCCAACCTGTCTTCGATCGGGGATACTCTGCTGGCCATGCATAACGGAACAGGGCCGAAGAAATTGATCCCGAGATATGAAGCAGCGGCGGCAGATGCGGAATTTCCAGATGAATGTTCCATCATGTGGAACGGGCACAGGATATTGTGCCATCCTATGCGCGGGCATTCGCCCGGCTCCGCCGGATACATTCTGGATGGGAAAATCCTGTTTTCCGGAGATGAGATCCTTCCGATCCCGACAGTGACCAGGCTGCCCGGAGGGGATACGAGGGCGTTCTGGTATGAGGATATGCCATGGCTGGAATCGCTCGGGACCCAGCTCTCTTTAGTGTGTCCGGGCCATGGGACGCCGGGGAAGCTGGAAGATATGATAAGCGTCAATGCGATGCCGAAAAGGTTCAGGAATATGGGAGAGAAAGCAAATGCATAGGCAGGGTATCTATGAGAGGTACATAAAACGGCCGCAGGATTTCCTGTGTGCGCTTCTGGCATCGATCGTACTTTCTCCGGTGATGCTGGTGACGGCGCTGCTTGTGCGGAAAAAGCTGGGCCGCCCGGTCCTGTTCACCCAGGACAGGCCGGGAAAAGACGGGAAGGTTTTTAAACTTTATAAGTTCCGGTCCATGACAAGCCAGAGGGATAAGGATGGGAAACTGCTTCCGGATGAGGCAAGGCTTACCGGCTTTGGAAAGAAGCTGCGGTCGACATCCCTCGATGAGCTTCCGGAGCTGTTCAATGTTTTAAAAGGGGACATGAGCGTAGTGGGGCCGAGGCCGCTGCTGGTCGAATATCTGCCACGGTACAATAAGCACCAGGCCAGAAGGCATGAAGTGCGGCCGGGGATCACTGGCCTGGCGCAGGTGCACGGCCGGAATGCGATCAGCTGGGAGGAAAAGTTCGGCTGGGACGTGAAATATGTGGAGCATGTCACGTTTTTAGGGGATTGGAAGATTATCTTTCTGACGGTAATGGCCGTGCTGAAAAGGGAAGGGATCAGCGCGGTGGGGGAGGCAACGATGGGGGAGTTTACGGAAAAAGAGAGCTGAACATAAGTAATATCAGGAAAAGTTTTAATAAGATGCGTCTGTATTCCTGCTTAGAGATTTTATATAGACGAAAGTATGATGTCCAATTTTGTATGCCATTTGGAGGGATTAAAATGCCTAATAAAGTAAATCCTTTTTTTGAAACCTATGAAATAGACGAAGAAACCAGTAAAAAGATGAAACAAAAGCTATTGGAAATGCTTGTATATTTTCGTGATTTTTGTAATGAGCATGGACTGATGTTTTATCTTATAGGAGGTGCTGCTATAGGTGCTGTGCGTGAGCACGGTTTTATCCCATGGGATGATGATATTGATTGCGTAATGCCACAACCAGATTATGATCGTTTTCCCGAGTTATGGGAGAAATATGGGGATAAAGAACGATATGTATTTTGTCGCACTGATGAAAACGTTAATTACCATCATGCAGCATCTTCTTTAAGAGATCCGAATACGACATTTATCTGTTCTTACAATAAGAATCAGGATATCTGCCATGGTATTGCACTTGAGTTTGGTTCCATAGTTGCAGCTCCTGATTCGAGATTTTTGCAGGCAGTTCAGACATTTGATGGAATGTTATTTTCACTTTTTAACTTTCAACGTCTTCCCAATAACAGAGGAAGGTTTCTTCGCATATGTACCCGGATAGCATATGCGCTCGTCCCGTCGAAGAAAATGAAAGATAGAATTTGGCAATACGCAGGACGAAGAGTGGCAAGGTATTCTTGGGAAAGATGCAAATATGTTCGCCAGATATGGGATAAGACTACATTTATTCTTTTCCCAAAAGAATGGTTTACCTCGCAGGTCTGGTTTGATTTCGAAGGCGAGAGGGTTCCGCTGATGGCAGGATATAAAGGGTATTTAAAGTTTTGCTTTGGCGATTATATGCAAAGGCCTCCCGTTGAAGAGCAGGTGGCAAAACACGAGTTGATTTATGTAGACATGGATCATCCATATACCGATTACGCTGGAATTTATTACTTCCCTGATAAAGATCCGCGAAACACAAAAAAGAAAAAAGGTATCAAAAGAAAAAAATGAATATTGCATTGATCTTTGCAGGTGGGACTGGAAAAAGAATGAATACAACATCCCGTCCAAAACAATTTTTAGAGTTACATGGCAAGCCAATCCTGGTTTACACTCTGGAGCAATTTGAAAACCATCCTGAAATTGACGGGATCATATTAGTTGTACTTGCTGAATGGATGGAATATGGTCATAGACTTATTGATAAATTCAGGCTCAATAAAGTAAAAGCAGTCGTTCACGGAGGGGCGAGTGCATTAGAGTCCCAGAGAAACGGGCTTCTGAAGGCTTGTGAGTTATATCCGGAAGATTCGATTGTTCTTATCCATGACGGCGTCAGGCCGCTTGTTACACAATCCACGATCAGCAGCAATATTGAGTCCGTGAAACGGTATGGCACAGCGATAACGGTAAGTCCTGCAATTGAAACTATTACCCTCAAAGAAAATGACGGTAAAGTTGGCCAGATCATAGAAAGATCCAAAGTTGATCTGGCCAGGGCTCCGCAGAGTTTTTATCTTAAAGATATTGTGAAAGCTCATGAAAGGGCCGCTGAGGATGGTATTGACTTCATAGACTCAGCCAGTTTGATGAAATATTATGGCTACACCTTATATACAGTGCAGGGTGGGGCAGAGAATATTAAAATTACGACTCCTAATGATTTTTATATATTCCGTGCTCTGGTGGATGTAAGAGAAAACTCTCAAATACTTGGAATTGATGAGAACGGCGTGAATACAGTATAAGACGTTACTGGGAGGTAATTCGATAGAAGGAATTGTTTAGATTCCTGCCACGAAAAACAGTATTAGCACTGGCGCAAAAGATTTTTAGGCTGTATGTCGATAAAGACATTTTATGCTGCAAATGAACGCTATGGACTTGCCTTAACATATTGGAAAAAGGTGGCAGAGAACTAAGCTGGGATAACTATTACTTAAATGTACTCGATTCCGCTCCGGAAGATAAACGACTTTGCAAATTCCGGTATACATCGAATGTTTCCGAGTATGGCGTAAATGTGGTCATTGTTTGCCTCAAATACAAATGGATTTGTGTAAAGTATATGCTTATTTGCGAAGGAAGGGGAGAAATGATGAGCCGTCTAAAATTCAGCAATATACATGTGCCTCCCAGCTGTGAAATGCTAACACTTTACCGGATGGAGCTGATGGGTTTAGCGGCTATTTGGGTAATATGCTTCCATTATTTTGCATCTATATTCAGTCAATGGCATATGTCGTTCGCAGCTACAGTGATGGGGAGAGGTAACTGCGGCGTCGACTTATTTCTATTTTTGTCCGGAATCGGATTATATAATTCCCTGAGCAGAAATGATGCGGTTGTACCATTTTATCGGAGGAGAATCAGACGTGTTGTTATTCCGTATCTAATATTGTCGCTCCCGTATTGGATCCTCCAATTGTTGATTCTAAACAGGGAAGGTTTCAATGCATTTTTGATCCACTGGAGTGGTTTGTCCTTTTGGATAGAAGGGGATTGGAGTATTTGGTATGTTGATCTGATTTTGATGCTTTACATTGTGTATCCTTTGATTTTTCAGCTTCAGAAACGTTATGGTGCGAAAGTGCTGGGATTCCTCTGGGGGGGGTTCTACTTCTTAATATTGTGATGATGTTTGTTTGCCCAGGGTATTATCAAAAGGTTGAAATTGCTCTTTCAAGGATTCTGATTTTTATCCTTGGCACTTATGCGGGAGAGACTGTTTATCGGAAGAAAAAATTTTTTCGAAGTGTGATCGGGATTGTGTATATTGTTGCAATGCTTACTGTTTATGAGATACGGCTCTACACACCTAACTGGATTCCTGGTCCGGCGGGCATGGGTACACTGGCATTGCGTATTGGTGGAGGAGCCATCGCATTGCTTGTCATCCTTGGAAGCTGCCTGATATTTTCAGTGATGAACTTAATGTGGCTGAGAAAAGTACTATCATTTGTTGGCAAATTGTCTTTGGAAATCTACCTGATTCAAATTTTTCTGCAAGCTTTGATAAACAGAAATGGGCTTCTGACCAGCTTTTCACTGGCAGGTCAGTTTTGGATTCTCATGGGACTTACTGTGATGGCTGTAGTGGTGGCTTATATGTTTTCAACAACATATAAGCAAATCCTTACCCATTCAGACAGATAGCTCAGTATTTTGCTGAAATGTTGTAAACTAAAGCCAGAGAATGGTATCGATTTGTAATGTTCTGATCAAAAGAATCAAGATATACTCCTTTATAGCGGGGAATATGTCAGTAAATATCACAGGATTTGGGGAGAATATTTAAAGGGAAGCGGCCTTTGTTTGTTGGAAATTAGGGCAATAATATTTAAGGACATATACGGGATTGAATGATGAGGTATAACAAATTAAGTCAACTTTGCCAAAAGTACGAGATTGTTTGTTTTGATATATTTGATACATTGTTAAAACGGGATGTGCTTCATCCAACAGATGTTTTTGAATTGATGGAATATATACTTGTTGCTCAGGGGAAAAAACAGTTTGCCGGTTTTGCACAGAAAAGGAAAGCAGCAGAGAGAGAGGCCCGGGAGCGGAGTAGTTATGATGAGATAACTATTGACGAAATATATAGTGAATTAGAGTATGCTGCGGAAGACAAGATATTTTTGAAAGCAAAAGAATTAGAAACGGAGAGTAAGGTCTTAAAAGCTAATCCAAGGATTAAGAAACTCTATAATGCTTGCAGGGAAAAAGGGAAAACAATCTATATTATATCAGACATGTATCTTCCAAAAGTATTTTTGGAAGATGTTCTTCATAGGGAAGGATATAATGGATATAAAGAATTATATCTTTCTTGTGATTACAGGCAAACTAAAAAGAGCGGAAAACTGTTCCAGACCGTTTGCTCTAAGGAGCATCTGCAGCCTAAGAAAATGCTCCATATTGGAGACAGCAGATATGCGGATTGCATAGGCCCTATGAAATCAGGAATAAGATTTGCGCATATTGCCAGGAATGAAAAGAATACACTTTATTTTGAAAGACCGGAGGAGTCCGATGGCTTAGAAAAAAAATACCTATATTCATTTATCAACAATCGTGAAAACACACTAAAAAAGAGAGCGGAACGGTTAGGCTATGAAGTACTGGGCCCGATTATTTATGGATACTGTCAATGGCTGCATGAGCAGATTCAAGACAGCAATGCAAAAATTTGGTTTATAGCTAGGGACATGTATTTGTTTGACCAGACATACAGACAGATGTATGGCGAGGAAAGCAATATTGAGTATATTTACTTGTCAAGAAAGAGCCTAAGACCAGCATATACGGATGCCGTTGGTGATCCAATGAGATCAGGTGATATGTTTGCAAGAGGAAGACACTCAATCAAGCAGATCATTACATATATGGGCTATTCACTTGAAGATGTAACGATTAACAGGGAAATAGACGTTGAAGCTGCTATCTATGATGCCAGAAAACTTAATGAGTATCCGGAGCTTCGAAATATCCTCAATTCCCCTAGGATTGCACGAAGGGAACAACAACTCAGCAAAGAAGGGTATTCATATCTGGCAGAACATGGTCTGTTTTCAAATGACATCATATTGGCGGATGTGGGATGGCATGGAACGACACAGTATATTCTGAGCGAAATCCAGAAATCAAAAACTGGGAGATACCATGTTGAAGGTTATTATCTGGGATGTCTGGACGGTACGGATGATAAGATAGACAGGGAACGTTATAAGACGTTCTTTTTTGATGAGCATCACGAATGTATGTTCATGAAAGGGGTTATCTTGTTTGAAAGGATGATACTGGCACCGCATGGGAGTACGCTTAGATATGAGGAATCTGAAGGAATAAGCGTACCGATCCTGGAGAAAGAAGAACCAATACCTCAATATATTATTGATATTCAGACAGGTGCTAAAACGTTTATTGAAGATATGAGTAAAAATAATGTGGGGAAATTTTTTCGATTTCAGCCGGAAACTATAAAAGCAGCATTTGAAAAATTAGTTGGAGAGCCATTAAAAGAGGAATTGGATAATATTGGAGAACTAGAATATGAAGATTTCTATTGTTCACAACGATTAGCGTCTCCGAAAAGTATTCTGTTTTATGCAATGCATTTTAATGCTCTACTTCGTGATTTAAAATATTCGTCTTGGCGGATTGGTTTTTTATATAGGCTGTTCAAGGTTCGCATGCCTTATGCAAAGATATATGCAGCTGTTAGAAGGAAGAATAGGAAGTTAACATAATGGAGGCAATGATAAATTAGATGAGGATACTATTCGTTACAAAAGAATATTTACCAAAACCAACACCGCCAGGTTTATGTATTATGAATGTTCAGGAAGCCCTTTTAAATAGAGGAGTTCAGAGTGACGTTTTAATGGTGGGGGATGAGGAAGGGCTGTACAGCACGAATAAAAATGGTGAGGTTTATAGTATTAAATCAGACGTTAGTTTCGAAAAACAAAAAGTTTTTTTCCCAAGATATTTGATACGTCATTTGTTGATGCTTTTTACATGGCCGGTTCCGTCTACGAAAAGAGTTAAGGATTATAGACGTATGATAACAAAATTGAATAAGGAGAAAGAGTATGATGCGATTATAGGAACTCTGTTTCCAGCGGACGTGTGTTTGTCGTGCTCCGTGTTTGATCATTTCTTTATATATGAATTTGATTCATTAGTTAACAATCCGGTATATAAAGTAGGAATTAAAAAACATTTGAAATTCAGACTAAAAGCCGTTGAGAAAAGGTTATATGACCGCGCGGAACTGATTATACACCTAAACAATAATAAAGAGTTCTATAATAAGGATAAGTATAAAAAATATGTCAGGAAGTCGGTATATACGGACATTCCATATATCACAAATAAATCTGTATGTGCGAATAGCGAAAATATAGAAGTTGTTTTGGGGGAAATATCAAATAGTAGTGTGGTGATAGTCTATGCAGGACTTTTGTCAAGAGACTACAGATCTCCAAGTAAGCTGATTGAATTAGTAAAAGACCTTTCCAAATATATTGATGTAAAGTGTTTGTTTTTTTCTAGAGGAGACTGCGAGGAAGAATTAAGAAAAGCAGAAACCGATACAAATGGAGTTATAAAAAGAATGGGCTATGTACCACAAGCGATACTTAGAAAGTATATGGATAGGGCAGATTTCTTTTTGGATATTGGGAATCACTTATCTGGGGAAGATTATTCATTGCCATCGAAAGTTATAGAGTATATAGCAACAGGGAAACCAATCATCCATATGAACGGTGTGAACGACAGTGCTATAAATTATTTGGAGAAATACGGAAACGCTATAAATGTAAGCGAGGATATTTCTGCTGATGATGCTCGGAAAGAAGTCCTTAAGTTTATAAAAGAAGCAAAAGGCCGGAGAATTCCTTTTGAAAATGTGGTAGAAAAATTCCCCCAGAATACGCCGGAATACACGGCCGATTTGATTATAAAGCAGATAGAGAGACGAAGATCGAATACTGGACAATAAGTAGTAAAAGACAGGAGTTGGATAAATGAAAACAATTGTAATTATCCATCATACAGGAGCTTGGGGTGGAGGTACAAAATCACTGATTGATTTGTGTGAGATGCTACGGGACGATTACAATGTTATTGTCTGTATTCCAAAAGGGTATTCCGAGTTTAGTGAGAAGATTACTCGCTACGGATGTAAGTCCCATGAAATAAGTATACCGATTCCTTATATAAACATATATTCCGGTCGGCCTCCGCTCATATCGGGCGCGACATTAAACTCTCTAAAAAGTTTAAGGATGATAAGACGATTCAGTAATGAGATACTAACACTCAAACCAGATGTCGTGATTTCCAATACGCTTGTAGCGGCAGTGTCGTGCGTATATCTTTCAAAGTTTACAAAGGTAATCTGTATAGACCGGGAAACTTTGACAAGTTCTATCTCGAAAGCTTTTTATAGAAGATTGCTAGATAAGAACTTGAAGGCAATTACATTTTTATCTGAATATGAGATGAAAAAATTTAATTTCCGCACCTGTGATTCTTTAGTGTTTCCAGACTGTGTGCATATGGACAGGCTGATTGATGCGGACAAGTATGCTGTCAGAGTGAAAAAACGAATACCTGAAGATAAATTTGTTATTCTTTTTATGGGAGGGTTGGCAAAGATTAAGGGCACGGATATAATTCTCAAAGCGATGAATATTCTGGATGAAAGATTCCTTTTGATATTTGCCGGCGATATGAATGAGTCGAAATTGTCAAAAGGACAGTTGATGCATGACGTAAAGCATCCCAGCCACTATTTCTTTAAGAAAAGAGTAAAAAAGTATTATTATAAATTGAAGGGGACATCAAAATTACTTGAAGTCGGATTGTGTGATTCGGTTGATGAGTTGATTGTAGCGTCTGATATCGTAGTATTTCCATCGACATCAGTACATCAGCCCCGGCCTTGCATTGAAGCGGGCGCTTATGCCAAACCTGTTCTTATTTCAGCCTATAAAGAAACGAGAGAGTATTTTATGAATGGATATAATGCGATAACATTTAAAACAGGTGTTGCGAAAGATATGGCTAATAAATTGTTATATGCATTTAATAACCAGATTATAATAGAAAACTTAGGCAGAAATAACAAGATTATGACAGAAAAAAAACATAATTTCAACGATTGTAAAGAAATCATTTGTTCATTAATAGAGAAAGTGTGTAATTATGAGATTTAGATTAACAGGAGAAATGCTCATAGCAATATCCATTTATTTGTTGGGATTTTACCTATGTCTTCCAATTTCAATGATATTCTTAAATTCAATTATGATTTACATGCTTGTTTTTTTGGCTGCAGCATTATTTGTCGGAGGGTTAGTCTTATTGAAAAGATTGAAGAGCCTAATATGTTTTCTGATACTGTTTGCTTTTACTTTTTTATACTGGCAGATTACATGGAGAACGAACCTAGGCGAAATATCTTTTGTATATTATTGTTTTGCTTCATTAAGCTTTGTATTTGGCGGCATGGCTTTATATTCAAGTAAAAACGAAAGGTTGATAAGACGCCTTTTTTTTTATTTGACTTTTATTTATTTTGTGACCGCGATTACGTCGATAGTTGGGCTAAATGCATATCCATTAGCGACACGTGAATTTGGAAGAGGGTCTACCTATGATACGAGCCTAGATTTTGAAGTATATAAAGATATTTATCGAAAGATGAACATAGCCAGTTGGAGTCAGATGTATGGGATGCTGTTCGCAGTTCCGGTTTCCCTGATGGCTTGGAGACAAAGAAAGAATCCGTTTTATATTGTTTTATGCATCTTGCTAATCTGGGCAGTAATAGCATCTCAGCTTACTTTTGCGGTATTGTTAACACTGGTCTTTATTGTGGCAATGAACATTCCGAGAGGTAAAAATGATAAAACGATTATTTTTATGTTAGTACTCCTTTTGGTGACCGGCGTGATTCTTATTGATTTTGACTTTTTACTTTCGCTTGCTGTTGACATATCAAAAGATGCAGGATTTAGTTTTTTGACTGTAAAATTGAATGACCTGAAGATTCTGTTGCTGGAAGGAAAGGCAGTGGGAGATGCTGGCGCAAGAAGAGATTTGTATCAAACTAGTCTTAATACCTTTTTTCAAAACCCACTTTTTGGTCTAATAGCTGATGGTAGGGCAACCCCCGGGGAAATTGGGTTCCATTCAGAATTTTTTGATATAATAGGCTCTGTTGGAATCGCAGGCCTAATCATAATAGTAACTATGTTTATAGGATATGGAAAGTTTTTGTTAAAAATCAAGGGAGATATGCAGAGGGATTTATTGATCATTTTGATTGGTTTTATTGTGTTATTTATTGTTAATCCAGTTTTCAATTCGCCGCAAATCTTTATGGGCGCTTTTTTTTACCCTCTCATTTCCAGCAGATATTGCAGTTTTGAAAAAAAAGGAAAAAGAGCTCAAATTGACGGAATACATATTAGTGCGAAAGGAAAACAAAGAAATGTCTGCATTTAAAGGAAAAACATTAATGATAACAGGGGGTACCGGTTCTTTTGGAAATACTGTTTTGAAACATTTTCTTACTTCAGATATAGGAGAGATTCGGATTTTTTCCCGTGATGAAAAGAAACAGGATGATATGAGACATGAACTGCAGGCAAAATGTCCGAAGCATGCAGATAAAGTGAAATTCTACATAGGTGATGTTAGAGATCCGGGATCGATTAGGGATGCAATGCCTGGAGTGGATTATGTTTTTCATGCAGCGGCATTAAAGCAGGTACCGTCATGTGAATTCTTTCCAATGCAGGCAGTAAAAACAAATATTGAAGGAACAGACAACATGCTCCATGCGGCTATTGAGGCAGGTGTGAAAAAAGTTGTGTGTTTGTCTACGGACAAGGCGGCATATCCGATCAATGCCATGGGTATCAGTAAGGCCATGATGGAGCATGTTATCACTGCCAATGCACGAGTGGCTGCGGAACGTGGTGATACAGTTATCTGCTGTACAAGGTATGGTAATGTTATGTGCTCAAGAGGATCGGTTATTCCGCTTTTTGTCGATCAGATTTGTGCTGGTAATCCGATCACGATTACAAATCCAGAAATGACAAGATTTCTTATGAATCTGGATGAGGCTGTAGATCTGGTTCAATTTGCGTTTGAGCATGCGAATCCGGGAGATCTGTTTGTACAGAAGGCGGATGCCAGTACGATTGGAGACCTGGCAAAGGCTGTTCAACAGTTGTTTGGAGACACCGGAATGCGTATCATCGGAACACGCCATGGGGAGAAACTGTATGAAACTCTGCTGACTCAGGAAGAACGGCTTAGAAGCGAAGATATGGGGAACTATTTTCGGGTCTCTGCTGACAGCCGGGATCTGAATTACGATAAGTATTTTGTTAAGGGTGAAGTCCATACTATGGCAGATGAAGCTTATACAAGCCATAACACAAACCGGCTTAATGTTGATGGTATTGTCCAGAAGCTTATGGATACAGATTATATTAAAGAACAACTGAGACTATGAAAACTGAGGTGATACTTAGAAAATGAAAGATATTTTGGTGATGGGTTCTGCTGGAATGGCAGGCCACCAGATTGCACTATATCTTATGGAACAGGGATATAATGTAACAGGTTTTTCATTAAAAAAGAACCCGTTTGTTGAGGGCTATATTGGGGATGCGACAAATACACAGTTTGTAAAGAAGATTATTACGGACGGACATTATGATTATGTGATCAATTGCATAGGCATTTTGAATCAATTTGCCGAAGAAAATCACGCTGCGGCCGTCCAGCTGAATTCATATCTTCCTCATTATCTTGCATGGTTGACCCGCAATATGCATACCCGCATAATACATATGAGTACGGACTGTGTCTTTTCCGGAAAGAGAGGCAGTTACAAAAAAGATGATTTCTGTGATGGGGAAACATTTTATGACCGTTCAAAGGCGCTCGGGGAACTTAGGGATGAGAAGAATATCACATTAAGGAACTCTATCGTTGGTCCGGACATGAATGAAAATGGTATCGGTTTATTGAACTGGTTTATGAAACAGCAGGGGCAAGCTAATGGATATACTGCCTCAATATGGACAGGGCAGACGACATTGCAGCTGGCCAAAACGATGGAATATGTCATGGAGAACGATGTCATTGGGTTGTACAATGCTGTTCCGAAAGAGAGTATTACTAAGTTTGAATTACTCAAGCTATTTAATCATTATCTTAGGAGTGATTCATTGTATATTATCCCGATAGAAGGAGTCCATTTGGATAAATCTCTTATTGCAACGCCCATAAATGGCGGAAAATATGTGATTCCATCGTATGAGATTATGGTCAGGGAAATGTCAGAATGGATTTCCAACCATATAGAATTATATAAACATTATAGGTTCTATACGGCAACGGAGTCTCTGACTGGGGGGGGGTATTCTACACCGCTGTCAGTTAAATGGATAAAAAAGAGAAGGTCAATAATTGTTAAGAAACCGTCGATGCCCAGGGATGTTATGGGCCTGAAAGGAGTGTCATGCAAGGACAATATAGTAAAAGAAAATGAAGTCTGTCGTTTTGGTTCCACTGATGCGAAACCTTTGAAGGCGAAACTTTTGCAGATGGAACACATCCGCGACAAAGTTACCGGATGGGAGGAATTGTGCGGATGAAAATATTAGTGACAGGTGCAAGAGGTTTTATCGGCCGGAACTTAACGGCAAGGTTAAGAAATATTGGTGTTGGAAAAATCTATGAATATGACAAGGATAGTTCTGCGGGAAGCTTGGAGGCTTTCTGTCGGGATTGCGATTTTGTATTCCACTTAGCAGGGGTTAACCGTCCACAACGAGTAGAAGAATTTCAAGAGGGAAATTTCGGTTTCACCTTGAAACTTTTAAAACTATTGGAAAACAACTGTAATTGCTGTCCGATAATGCTGTCATCTTCGATACAGGCGGAATTGGATAATCCTTACGGGAGAAGCAAACTTGCAGGCGAGGGGCTATTGCAGGAATACGGCAGGAGAACCAGGGCGAAAGTTCTGGTCTATCGCTTCCCAAATGTATTTGGAAAATGGTGCCGACCAAATTACAATAGCGTCGTGGCGACGTTTTGTTACAACACGGCCCATGGTCGGCCGTTACAGGTGAATGGGCGTGATACAAAGCTTAAGTTGGTCTATATTGATGATGTAGTAGATGAATTGTTGCGTGCTCTGGATGGCAGGGAGAATCGTATGGAATACGGGCAGTGCCAGGTGGAGCCAGTTTACGAAACGACATTGGGAGAGATCGAAGATTTGCTGAGGACCTTCCGGGATTCTCGAAAGACGCTGCAGGTGCCAAACATGACGGAAGGAAGCTTTAGCAAGAAGCTGTATAGTACTTACTTAAGTTATTTGCCGGAAGATTCGTTTTCATATCCACTGGACATGCATACGGATCAGAGAGGATCCTTCACTGAGATTTTGAGAACGGCAGATCGAGGACAGTTCTCAGTGAATATCTCGAGACCCGGGGTTGAGAAAGGAAACCACTGGCATAACACGAAGAATGAGAAATTTTTGGTAGTGGCCGGGAAAGCATTGATTCAGTTTAGAAAACCGGACTCCAAGGAGATATTCAGCTATCATGTGTCCGGGGAGAGGTTGGAAGTGATAGACATCCCCTGCGGGTATGCTCACAGTATCATCAATGAGGGGAATACGGATCTGGTGACATTCATGTGGTGTAATGAGTGTTTTGATCCGGAGAGACCGGATACCTATTCGCTAAAGGTGAAACAAGAATAGTAAGAAAGAGAGAAAGACTTTATGGAAAAACTGAAACTGATGACGCTTCTGGGGACACGTCCGGAGATTATACGGCTGTCAGAAGTCATCAAAAAGTGCGATGTATACTTCAATCACCGGTTGATCCATACTGGCCAAAATTATGATTATACGTTGAACCAGATTTTCTTTGAGGATCTGGGACTAAGAAGACCTGATGTTTACCTAGATGCAGTTGGGAAAAACTTGGGAGAGACCATCGGCAATATTATTGCCAGGAGTTATCAGGAAATGCAGTCGTGGAAGCCAGACGCAGTGCTAATCCTGGGGGACACGAACTCGGCGCTGTCTGCTATACCAGCTAAGCGATTGAAAATTCCGATTTTTCATATGGAGGCTGGAAACCGGTGCTTCGATGAGAACTTGCCGGAGGAGACGAATCGGAGAATTGTAGATCATATCGCGGATGTAAACTTGTGTTACAGCGAGCATGCCAGGAGATATCTGAATGCAGAGGGCAGGCCGAAGGAGAGAACCTATGTAACCGGATCTCCAATGGCTGAGGTCTTAAGTAGTCATTTAGAGCGGATCCTATGTAGTGACGTGTTGGATCGGCTGGGACTTGAAAAAGATGGGTACATTTTACTGTCGGCCCACCGGGAAGAGAACATTGATAATGAGCAAAACTTTATGAATTTGATGGATGCGGTGAACGTTATGGCGGAAATCTATCAGAAGCCGGTGATTTATAGCACCCATCCGCGAAGTATGAAGTTCATTGAGGCGAGGAACTTTCGATTCCATCCGTTAGTGAGAACTTTGCAACCGTTCAGTTTCACAGATTATAACCACCTGCAGATAAATGCATTTTGTGTGGTATCTGATAGTGGAACGCTGCCAGAAGAGGCGGCATATTTCAATGCCAAAGGGCTGCCGTTTGCAGCGGTATGCGTGAGAACATCGACGGAGCGTCCGGAGGCCTTGGATAAGGGGAACTTTATTGTAGGAAGTATTACCACGAAACAGGTGCTACAGGCTGTGGATATGGCAGTGCAGATGAAAGATAATTGCGACTTGGCGGCCAGTGTGCCGGATTACAAGGATGAGAATGTTAGCATGAAAGTAGTGAGACTGATTCAGAGTTATACGGGGATTGTGGATCAGATGGTTTGGAGAAAACATTTATAATAAATGATAAAGTGGTTATTGAAGGAAGCATATATGGTAAGAAGAAAGTTACTATCTGCTATAAAAAGAAATCCAAGGTTTTATATTATCTTGTTTTGCCTGAGAAATGCTAAGTCTTTGGATTTGTATAATTTAATGCAAGGATACTATGAAAAAATTCAGATTATTCAACATTGTTAATTAAGCATAATGGTGAAAGCAATATTGGAAAAACTATATATCATATATCAGCTGGAGCTGAAGGAAATGACTATCGGGGATTTTTTGCCCTTATGAGAGGCGTATTGGAAGGTATATCCTATGCAAAAAGCATGGGCCTTATACCTGTGGTAGAATGGGGGTGCGGGACATTTTATTATGATACGGATATGGAGGTATTGAGCAAGAATGCCTTTGACTATTATTTTGCACCAGTTTGGTATTAGGTTTATGTAGGAATGTTGTTAATAGAGGCTTATGGAGACGTGCCAAGAGGATCAAAGACAGGTAAATAATTCTATTATTGCTCAGATAGATTTGCAATGTGGATTAATCTATCATTTTTGTTGCTATTTTTTATACGACGGTGGGTTATATGAAAGACAAGATAGTACTTGTAACATTATATGATAATGTGAATTTTGGCAATAAACTTCAGAACTATGCCGCACAGAAATACTTTGAATTGATGGGCTTCGATGTGGAAACTTTACCATGTTCGCAGCAACTTTTACCGAAACGTAACATTGTGATGTTTTTCAAACGTATTGTTCATCGTGTTTTACAGGTAAACGGCTTTGAAAAAGAAAAGAAGAAATATGTTGAAGCATCAAGTCATCGGAGAGAGTATATAAAGACTTTTTCTGACGAATATCTTAGGCTTGGGGAAGACTGCGGTTATATCAACCTCAAAGGAAAACTTGACGCAAAGTATTTTGTCACAGGTAGCGATCAGGTTTGGCACTATATGAAACGAGATATAAGGGCGCTCGAATACTTCCTCCTGACATTTGCTGTTCCATCTCAACGCCTGACCATTGCTCCAAGCTTCGGATTTGACGAATTCCCGAAAAAATATCTTAAAACTTACAAAAAAGGTCTTGAAGGTTTTGAATATCTATCCGTCCGCGAAGAACGCGGCGCCGAGCTCATCAAAGAAGTGACCGGCAAAGAGGCGACAGTGCTTCTCGACCCGACAATGCTTATTGATACCTCAGAGTGGCTGAAAATTCTCAAAAAGCCCTCGCAGTACATTGATAACAACTACATTTTTGTCTATACTTTGGGCGGCTTTAAGGGAGAAATAAAGAAAAAGACCTGCAAGCTTGCTGATGAGCTCGGTCTGAAAGTCATTGACATCATGGGCATCGACAGCGGCTACTATATTCACACCCGCCCGGACGAGTTTTTGTACTGGATACATAATGCGCAGCTCATCGTGACGGACAGCTTCCATGCATCGGTTTTTTCAATCTTGTTTAAGAGGCCGTTTGTTGTGACCGAGCGTTCGGATCTGAAGGGCATGGGTAGCAGGCTTGATACACTTTTTAATAAGTTTGGGATCTCGGGCAGGCATTTTGACGAGCTTAAGGACGGATTTGAAGAGTCGGGGGAGATTCGGGACAAACTGTTTGCGGTGGATTATTCAGATGTGCCGGAGATCCTAGAAGTCGAAAGAAAAAAGGCTGAGGAATTTTATAAAAAAGTGTTTTCATGAAGGACGATGAGGTTTATAGGGGATGTATAGATGGGTTTTAATTGAAACACAAAAGAATACTCATCAAGCAAGAAATGAAGTTTAGTTACATCTCAATCTCATTCAGTTGTAATTGGTATATATAATATAACATGTTATTTTTAGAGAATAAAATATTGAAAATAGGAATTATAACAAAGCTTTCATTAAACACGCTATATTATGAAAATCGTTTGTAATCGTATGCTTTAAACAGATACCTTATAAAGGAATGTCCGGCAGAAGTGGAGACTGTACTTTTGGATAGTAGGGAAAAGGGAAAGTATACGTAATTATGTGTATATTTGTGCAGACTATTTATTACCAGAAAAAGGTAAGGCTGGATATGAAGGCATATTATAAGGAGATGCTCAGGCTTCTTCCCGGATGGATACTACCTTTTGCGGCAGGGGCAGCAACCATGTATTTTGGTATTGTCCATGCAAGCTATGTATCTGTTTTTCTGTATGCTGTTTTATATACTGTTATATTCGGAACATCTGTGTGGTGTATTTCACTTTCGGAAAGAGAAAAAGGGTATGTTAAGAGCATTGTCAATAGGATAATAGTTAGAAAGTGATATAAGGAGATAAGGGAAAAGGCATGCTATCAAGAGCGAAAAGTGTATTTAAATTAGATATGATTAAGTTTGTTTACTATAATTATCTATGCAGAGCTGTCGCCAGAAATAATGGCAGCAGGATATTTCCATACAAAGGGGCAAAAATTGAATTAAGACCGGGAGCAAGAATTGTATTGAATGGGGATTTCCATATCGGTACAGGAAAAGTTAAAGGGTCAAAGGCAGAGACATATTGCCAGTTGTATGAAAATTCTCTGCTGGAAATTAATGGGAAGGTGACCCTTGCCTATGGGTCTATGGTGCAGGCACATCATGATGCGGAAGTGCAGATTGGGGAAGCCCATATCAATACACGGGCAACCATAATCGCTGATAAGAAAATATCCATTGGGAATGACGTATTGATATCGAGAGACGTGACGATATTTGACAGTGATTTCCATCCGGTTTTTGACGCGGATGGAAACAGGACGAATGAACCACAGGAAGTGTGGTTGGATGACCATGTCTGGCTGGGGGTGAAGGCAACCGTTCTTCGGGGTGTCCACATTGGGTCAGGCGCTGTTGTCGGAGCAAGTGCATTAATTACGAAAGATGTTCCGTCGAAGGCCATGATAAGTGCAACGCCGGGAAGGGCTTTCGGATACATTGAATGGAAGGCATAGGGATATGGAGCGAGATCGTTTAAAAAGCATACCGGACGGGCTTGATGTGGTGAATATCGGTTCCGGCCCGAGTCTCTATGACTTTGATTGGAGTGCGGTTCCGGAAATCAAAGGGTATAACCTTGCGGTTTCGCCGGAAGATTTCAGGTATGATGCCCGGATGATCCGGAACTATGGTTACCATTTGAAGACAAACGGGATTGCCATCATTGTGATATGCCCGCTCTCGTTTGCGGAAAATGAGTATCTGTATAGAGATAGTTTTTCCGAAAAGTATGTCGGTCTGCTCCCTCAAGAAGATGTGGATCTGCCCGTGTGGAAATACATGCTGTATCGGACTGTTCCCAGTATTGTCCCGGCAAAGAATACAGTTATCCGTTATATTCAGGCGGTGAGGAGGAGAATTAAAAGCGCAGAAGCACCGAGTGGAAGAAGCAGGCCTGAGACAAAGCCAGTTTCAGGAGTATCAGCTCTGGTAAACGGCTGGATTAAAGATAACCAATATCTTAAGGATTTGAAAGATCCCTCCCAGGCAGATTACTATAAAGATACTTTTAGGCGGAAGCGCCGTGATCTGATGGATGTGGCAGACGGATGCTTCTCTCAGGGGCTTTTTCCGGTTCTTCTGCTGCCCCCGATGAGCAGCCAGTTGTGGGAGTATATGTCGCAGGAGTTTGTACGGAGATTTGTTTATGACAATCTCTCGGGAATACAGGCAAGGGGAATTCCCCTTCTTGATTACATGGATGACGGACGCTTCCAGGAATCGGGCTGCTATGACAATAACGGGCTCTTCTTGAACAAAGCGACACGGAAGCAGTTTACCAGGATCGTATGGAACGATATCCGGAAAATTGATCAAAGCACTAGAATCTATAGAAAGGGAAACAGAACTGTGGAAATGGAAAAGAATTCCGACACATATGTCCTGCGCAACAGCGTAAAACTCCCATATATCTGTTTTGGAACAGGGGTAATATGGAAATATACCAGGAGCCCGATCCTGTTTCTGAAATATAATATCCGGGAAGTATTATCCTCTATAAAACACAGGAAATGGAACCGGGAACTCTACGGCAATACCCATATCAATGGAATCCTGGAAGCGGCGTACGCATCAGGATTCCGTTTTTATGATACAGGACGGATTTATGGACGTTCTGAAAAGGCAATAGGGAAAGAGGTCGCATCAAATGGCGGTGTCCTGATCGCAACGAAATGCTCAGCTATGGATGTGGAGCGCAGATATTCCCCGATGACTGTCAGTGGGAATCTGGATCAGTCCCTTAAAAACCTGAAGAGGGAAAAAGCTGACTTGCTGCTTCTTCACTGGCCGGAGGGAAAACACTGGGTAGAGTATTATGCTCGGATTGTAGAGGAATACCATAAGGGCCGCTGCAGGGCTTTCGGTGCCTGCAACATGGAACTGGAACACCTGAAGAAGCTGGAGGAAGCGGGCATGGAGCTTCCTATGGTGCTGCAGACGGAGATACACCCTTTGAATACAAACAAAGAGATACTGGAGTACTGCAGAAAGCATCAGATCCAACTGATGGCGCATACCCCTACGGGACGCCTGAATAAAGACATCAGTGAAAATAGGACATTGCAGGAGATATCCGGGAAGTATGGAAAGTCAGCTGTTCAGGTTATCCTGAGGTGGCATTATCAGAACCGGGTCATTCCTGTTGTGAGCTGCTTTTCCAAAGAACACATGGAAGAGAATACAGATATCCTGGATTTTTCACTGACAGATGATGAAATGCGTCTGATTGATGGAATGAACAGGAATCAGAGGCTGCTGGATGCAAGAGGAATTGATGATCCTAATTATATTTATAATGATTAAGCAGTTTCTATGATATCAATAAAAATATGAAATAGAAGGCGTGGTTATGCGGGACAATATTGAATGTATAAGCTCATCTGTCTGTACGGGGTGCGGGCTGTGCGCGAACATCTGCCCAAGAGACGCGGTTGCGATGGAAGAAGGATCTGAGGGGCTGAAGATGCCGCGGATTGCTCCTGAAAAATGTATCCACTGTGGCATCTGCCTGAATAAATGTGTAGCCAACCCGAAACGTCGGAGTCATCCTGAACCGCATTTCATGGGGAAAGGATATGCAGCCTGGGTGAAAAACCCTGATGTCAGGATCAACAGCACCTCCGGCGGATTATATTATGCCCTAGCGAAGCATTTGCTGGATACAGGGGATTACATATGCGGCTGCGCGTTTACGGATGATTATAAACGGGCAGGGCATATCCTCGGCAATACCAGGGAAACCCTGCTGCGGACAATGCGCTCCAAATACATCCAGAGCGATATCGGGCTTGCTTACCGGAGGATTCGGGAAGTCCTGGAGTCCGGGAAAAAGGTGCTGTTTGTCGGTACGCCGTGCCAGGTCGATGCGCTGCGCTCCTTTGTCAGCGACAAATGTGAAAACCTGGTGACCTGTGATTTTGTATGTCGTGGCGTCAATTCGCCTAAAGCATATCAGAATTTCCTCAGAACTCTCGAGAAAAAGTATGGTTCGAAAGTGAAGGCGGTTCATTTTAAAAATAAGCGGTTTGGCTGGACCAGCCTGTCCACCCATGTCATTTTTGAAAATGGGAAGTCGTATTATAGGGACAGGTTTACCGATCCATGGATCAACGGTTACGTAACAGGCCATTTCTTCATGAGGGAGTGCTGCTATAACTGCAAATATGCAGATACAGAGCGGTATGGGGACATAACGATCGGGGATTTCTGGGGCAGTGGCGCTGGCGTATCCGAGGAATTGTTTGCCGGTGTTTCCTGTGTTTCTGTCAATACGGATAAAGGAAGGCAACTGTTCGAACAGGCGGCAGATATGCTGGAAGTCTGCCCTGTCAGTATTTCTGAAATCGTAGAAGGGAACGGCTGCCTGAATCATTCAATTTTGAAAGTGCCTGCAGAACGGAGCGCGTTTTTTGCCCGGTGCGAAGAGGAAGATTTTGATAAACTTGTTTATGAACTGCTGGGATGGGACTATCTTCGGAAATGTAAAAACAGTGCCAAAAGTTTTGTTACAACAGTGCGGAACCGCCGGCTCAACCGGGAATCGGGGGAATATATAGACAGGATATTGGATGACATGGGGGAACTGAATGATGGAGAGACTGTATGAGATCCAGGATATAGTACAGGATGTTCTGGGAGATGCATCAATAACAATTGATCAACAAAGTACAGCAGCCGATGTAAAGGGATGGGATTCGCTGGCAAATGTCCAGATCATCCTGGCGATCGAGGATACATTCGGAGTGGAATTCTCCCTGGATGAGATGACAAGTTTCCACTGTATCGGGGATATCATAAGAACGATTGAACAAAAAACGGGAGAAAGATAATTATGCACAGCATGTTAAGTTATCCATTGGATACACCCCGGATCATGAGAAAACGCAGGATGATACGTCAGGAACTGTTGGAGAGAAATACGCAGATGACAGACAAGCGCATCGCGATCCTCGGCGGCTCCACGACGCATGATATCAGGGAGATTTTGGAACTGTTCCTCCTTGACCAGAATATCAGGCCGTTATTTTACGAATCGGAATACGGCCAGTACTGGCAGGACGCAATGTTCGGGACAGACACACTGAGGGAATTTAAGCCGGATATCATATTCATACATACATCTAACCGGAATATCACGGAATATCCATATGCCGCCAGTACTGCTGAGGATGTGGATGAGCTTTTGCAGGCGCAGTTTCATCATTTTGTGACGATGTGGAATAAACTGCAGCAGGAATACCATTGCCCGATCATACAGAATAATTTTGAATACCCGTATTACAGACTAAGGGGAAACAGGGATGCGGTAGATGTGCAGGGCAGGGTATGCTTTATTGCCCGCCTCAATATGCTATTCGCCGGATATGCCAGGGAGCATCAAAATTTTTTTATAAATGACATTAATTATCAGTCTGCGGATTATGGCCTGGAAAAATGGTCGGACCCGATTGCTTGGTATATGTATAAATATGCGTTGGGCCTGAATGCCATTCCGGTACTGGCATTTAATGTTTCTAATATCATTAAGTCTATATATGGAAAGAACAAGAAGGCACTGGCACTGGATCTTGACAATACCCTGTGGGGAGGGATTGTCGGAGATGACGGGGTGGAAAATCTGGTCCTGGGACAGGAGACATCCATGGGACAGGCGTATACGGAGTTTCAGGAATATCTGAAATGCTTGCAGCGGCAGGGAGTTGTTCTTTGTATCCTGTCAAAAAATGAACCTGAGAATGCGGTTGCCGGCCTGAACCATCCCCAGATGGTATTAAAGCCGGAAGATTTTGTGGATATAGAGGCAAACTGGGATCCTAAAAGCAAAAACCTGACCCGGGCATCACAAAAACTCTCCCTTCTGCCGGAGAGTTTTGTTTTTGTGGACGACAACCCGGCGGAACAGGAGCAAATCCGACAGAGCCTGCCGGAGACAGCGGTCATAGAAGCCAGGAAGGTCGAGGAGTTTATCCGACATATTGATAAAGGTGGATATTTTGAAACCACCTGTGTATCCGACGATGACCTTAGACGAAGTGAGATGTACAGGGAGAATCTGAGGAGGATGCAGTTGCAGGAATCCTACGCGGATTATGGCGATTATCTGCGTTCCCTGAATATGAGGGCGGAAATACGGCCATTTGCGGATATTTATATGGCTAGGATTGCCCAGCTGACGAACAAAACAAACCAGTTCAATCTTACAACCAAGAGATTTTCCCAGGAGGAAATAGAAAAAATGGCAGGTGATGACCATTATATCACCCTTTATGGGAAACTGGAGGACTGTTTTGGTGACAATGGTGTTGTTTCAGTTGTTATTGGTAAGAGCAACGGAGAAGAGATAGATATTATCTTGTGGCTGATGAGCTGCCGGGTGCTGAAGCGGGATATGGAATACGCAATGATGGATGAATTTGTGTCAAGATGTAGGGAAATTGGGTTAAAACAGATAAATGGTTATTACTATCCTACACCTAAAAACACAATGGTGAAGGAGTTCTATGGAGCGATGGGATTTGCTGAAGTATCAAAGGATGAATCTGGGAATATGAAATGGGAATTAAATATAGAAAAATACAATATGCGTAATAATGTGATTTGTGTTAACGGAGGAATGTGATTATATAAATTATTTGTGATGAAACATTTGGAGGGACTTTTATGAGCGCTGCATTTATTTGTCCGTTATACGATGTGGGAAAGCATTTTGATTTTGCAGTTGGTTTATATAGAAGTAAAATTAAATACAGAATAGAGGCGGATCTGATTTTTATATTTTCTAATACAGAGCAGAAGGATAAATTTGCGCAAAGACTAAAAAACGAAATAGGTGTTGAAAATATGATGTACAGTATAATTCCTGAAGCTCTTTGTGTATATAAAGCTCAGGCGGTAACTAAGAAGCTTTATGGATTAAAGGAGTACATGCAAAGTTATGATTACATAATTGTAACCGATTGCGAGGCTATATTTCTGCGAAATTTTGACGCGGACAAATTGTCAGAAGAGATATGGAATTCCCGTAGTATGCTTATTTCCAATCTATCATCTGGCGGTTTTTATATTATGAGGAAGTGCTATAAGACGATGGGACTCTATTATAATAAAAAATTGCGGAAATCGCTTGGAAGATATAAATATAATTTCTGGTTCAATGAACTGCAGGTATATAAATGCTCATATTTAGTGGATTTTTTTGAATGGCTTAAAGGTTTTGATATTGAAAAAATATATAGCACTTGGGCTTGCTTTGAGTACTATGTATTTTATGCGTATTTATGTTTGGTGCATGGTGTGGGGATCAAGAAGTTGCGATACCTGAGTATTGGTGGCCTTAATGAGTTCATGTTCGCTTTCAGCCCTAAAAAACAAGAACGGATTATGAAAAAAATGAAGGTACATTGGACTTCTTCAGAAAGAGTCAATTCGGATGACATGGTGATGAGATTTCATCTGGATCGTACCACGCAGACTGGCGATCATGGATATGTTCATGGAAAAATTCCCAGAATGTATTTGTATGCGAAGCAGATTATCAGAAGATATTTAATACTTATTAAAGAAATTCCGGAAATGTTAAAGGAACAAAGAGAATAAAGTATATTATGCCGATTTCTGGAATACCCGAAATGATTCTTTCAAGTATATATAACTAATTCAAACGATAGATTCTGTCATTGAGAAAAATCCTTAGAATAAAACAGGAAAATTACTATTCCATTGTAAGTAATCAATTGGGAACTGAGTAATAAAAGGTGGACAGTAAAATGACAAAGAGCCGGATAATCATTCCAAGCGCCAAACTTGTACCGGAAGAACTGTGGAGTATCGGAAAACTCCCTGGAATCATATATCCCATAAATCAGAAAATTGTTTTTGACTATTTATATGAGCAGTACAAAAATTTTTCCAATATAGATATTATTTGTTATGAAAAAGAGGAAAAAGTACGGCGCAGGCTTGATAAATACAGAAAAAGCAACATAAGGATAAAAACCCTTGATTCTTTAAGTGATCTGGGGCATACTGTATATTTCGCTCTCAATGATGTGATGGAATCTGTAATAATAAATTTCGCAGATACGATAGTTATGGACGACATAGCTATGATTGCTGGCACAGATGCATTTTTTTGTCATGAAGGCTATATGTCAGAAACCTGGACCTATTTCGACGAGAAAAGCGGCAGCATAACTGATATTTATGACAAAAAATCAATTGATTCAGATACGAAGAAAAGGCTCTTTGTCGGCGTATTTAGCATATTGGACAGCAGATATTTCAGAAGCTGTCTTGAAGAGTCTTTTACAAAAAAAGAAATTGGTATGAGCACATTCTATTTTGCTTTGCAGTTATATAGTGCAAAATACCCGATGAGAGCAATCTCAACAGAAAACTGGTTTGATGTTGGACATCAGGACAATTATTATAATTCAAGGCTTGAGGTAAAGGCAAGAGAATTCAACCATATATCCATTGACAAAAATAGGGGAATCCTAAGGAAGTCCAGCGATGATAAAGACAAGTTTGTCGGTGAAATAAAGTGGTATCTGAAGCTTCCAGGTGACATTGAATATGTTAGACCAAGGATTTTTGACTATTCTACGTCATATGATAGTCCTTATGTGGCAATGGAGTATTATTCATACCATACCCTGCATGAACTGTTTTTATACGGCGATTTGGAAAGACAACAATGGATAGACATATTTAACCGTGTCAGATTTGTTTGCGACGATTTTAAGAGATATACCGTAGAAGATGAAAAAATACTTTCATCTTTGGAAGAAATGTATCTTACAAAAACACTTCAAAGATTTGATAAACTCAAAAACGATAGCCGATTCCGTTGCTTTTTCGAAAGAAGCATTACAGTTAACGGAAAAGAATATATTAATCTCAATGCAATAAACAAGCTGTTAAAGAAAATTATTCCGGAGCATCTCTACGATGTTGAAAGGTTTACGATCATTCACGGTGATCTTTGCTTTGCCAATATTATGGTCGACAGTAATTTGTCTTTTATCAAGGTGATAGATCCTCGCGGGAAATTCGGTGCGTTTGACATCTACGGCGATCCGCGATATGAACTCGCAAAGCTGTTCCATAGCGTTGATGGCAAGTATGATTACATCATTAAAGACTTGTTTGAAACGAGCTATAATATCGAAAGTGCGGAAATTGTTTACAGTATAAATGAAAGAAAGAATAGTTTTGATTTATATAAGGTTTTCCTAGAGACATTCAGAGAAGAAATAGGCAGTAATTTAAAAAAAATAGAACTTATAGAGTCACTGCTGTTTTTGAGCATGATTCCGCTTCATAATGAAAGTCTGGAGCATCAGATGGTTATGCTCGGAACTGGTCTTGATATTCTTAACCGGGTAGTTGACATTACGGCAAGTGGAGGTAATAAAGGTGTTTGATGAGTATTCGTTTGTATTTGATATTGACGGAACGCTGTGCCCGATAAAGAAAAAAGACGAAAGATACGAAGACCTTGTCCCATATAAAAACATGGTAAACAAGCTCCGATATTATAAGGAAAACGGCGCAAAAATCGTTCTGTTCACTTCAAGAAACATGAATTCTTATAATGGAAATATAGGAGTAATTAATAAGAAAACGGCGAAGATCCTTTTGGAATGGCTTGACAAATGGGATATTCCCTATGATGAGATAATATACGGCAAGCCCTGGCCTGGTCATAAAGGGTTCTATATAGATGACAGAACGGTAAGACCCGATGAATTTTTGACATGCAGCGTAGACGAGCTTGACGAAATCTGCAATAAATCAAAGGAAATGATTGAGTAGAGGTATTGGATATGACAGTGATTATTACGATGGCAGGGCTTGGCACGAGATTTAGAAAAGCCGGGTATAACTGCCCGAAATACAGGATAGAAGCAAAAGGAAAGACACTTTTTGACTGGTCGATAGACAGTCTTGTCGGATATAACAAAAACGTTTCAAAGTATATTTTTGTTGTTCGCAAAGAAGATGACAGTGAAAAGTTTATCCGTGAACATATGGCAAACTATGGCATTCAAAATATTGAAATCCTTGGTATAGATTACAGAACCGACGGACAGGCGACTACTTGTCTGCTCGCCATTCCTTACTGCAATCCCGATGAGGAGATAATGGTTTACAACATCGATACCTATGTGGAACCAAATGAAATGAAATATGAGGATATTTCAGGCGATGGACACATCCCCTGCTTTCATGCTGATGGGAATCATTGGAGCTTTGCAAAGCTGGATGACGAAGGAAACGTGATTGAAGTCAGGGAGAAAGAGCGCATTTCGGACAACTGTACACTTGGAGCATATTATTTCAAATCGGCAAGGCTGTATCAGAAGCTGTATGAAGAATATTACGCCGACGATAGCAGGATGGAAAAAAGTGAAAAATATATTGCGCCGCTTTATAATTACATGATTGAGCAAGGCATGAAAGTTACCATCAGTATTGTAGAGGCAAAGAAAGTTCATGTACTTGGGACACCGGAGGAATTGAAGGTATTTTTGAGTACAAAGTAACATAGATTTTTTGTAAAAAGAGAATTTACATGTCAAATAAAATATGTAATGCCATGAGTCTATTAAATAATAGATTGCGCTTATCAATGGAGAAAAAAGCAGCTCATATGGGGAAGAACACAGTTGCGAGAGAATAGAAAGGATATTTGTTAAGAAAGAGAAGTGTATTTAGTGGAAAGTGAAAAGCAGATTTACTATTGACAATAGCGATTCCAATATACAACAGAAAGAACTTGTTTCTAATCTGTCATCTGGCGGATTTTATATTATGAGAAAATACTATAAGACGATGGAAATCTATTATAATAAAAAATTGAGGAAATCACTTGGAAGATATAAATATAATTTCTGGTTCAATGAGCTGCAGGTATATAAATGCTTATATTTAGTGGATTTTTTTAAATGGCTAAAAGGTTTTGATAATGAAAAAATATATAACACTTGAGATTGCTTTGAGTACTATGTTTTTTATGCGTATTTATGTTTGGCGAACAAATAGTTGTGATTTTTAAGTATTGGTGGTCTTAATGAGTTCATGTTCGCTTTCAGTCCTAAAAAAAAGAACAGATTATGAAAAAATAAAGGTGTATTGTACATCTTCGGAAAGAGCCAATTCGGAAGATATTGTAATGAGATTTCATCTGGACCGTACCACGCAGACTGGAGACCATGGATATGTACACGAAAAAATTCCCAGTATGCGCTTGTATGCGAAGCAGATTATCAAAAGATATTTAATACTTATAAAAGAGATTTCGGAAATGTTGCAGGAACAAAGATAATAAAAAATATAAAAAATAATCTATCGTTTGCATGGGGAATACAGTGGTACGAAAAAGTATAAAGAGAAATTTCACATTTAATGTAATATACCAAATTTTGAATATTATTACTCCCTTGATAACAGCTCCTTATTTATCAAGAACGCTTAGCGCAGATGGCGTCGGAACAGTTAGTTTTGCGGAATCGGTTGTATCTTATTTTACGTTATTTGCTGCTCTTGGTATAACTTCCTATGGACAGAGAGAGATATCATATGTTCAGGATGACATCTGTAAAAGAAGCGTGGTTTTCTGGAATGCCAAGATATTTGAGTTTTGTACGTCAGGCATAGCCCTACTTATATATATTTTTTTTGGATTTATAAAACAAGAGGTAAACAGTATTTATATTATATTATCTTTGAATATTGTTGCGGTGTTTTTTGATATTACATGGTTTTTTCAAGGGCTAGAGGAGTTTGGTAAAATTGTTGTCAGAAATATAGCTATCAGGATCGTTAATATTGTTTTCGTTTTTGGCTTTATTAAGGGAAGAGAGGATATCTGGCTTTACGCGTTTGGTCTGGGGATATTCGCGGTACTGGGAAATCTTTCCTTATGGACATATCTTCCAAAGTATATTGAACATGTTTGTTTTACTGATTTGAACCCTTTTCGAGATGCAAAGATTGTTTTGTCATTATTTGTCCCTACGATTGCTGTTCAGATATATACTGTTTTGGATAAAACGATGATAGGAATTATAACAAGAAGTTCTTACGAGAATGGTTATTATGAACAGGCTATGAAATTGTCCAGAATATTGCAGACACTCGTAACTGCAATGGGGCCTGTTGTAGCTCCCAGGATTGGTTTTTATTTTGAAAAAAAAGATATATGCAGTATTCGTAGATGCATATACAGGAGTTATCGGTTTGCGTGGTTCTTAGGGATACCAACCTGTTTGGGGCTTATGCTTGTCGCCGGGAATTTTGTTCCGTGGTTTTTTGGTGCAGGTTATGATAAGGTAATACCGCTTTTGCGGATCCTTGCTATTTTAGTGGTAGTAATAGGAATAAATAATGTGATCAGTGTGCAGTACCTTATTCCAACTAAGCGTCAGAATTTACTGACAGCCACTTTGATGGCAGGTGCCGCAACTAATTTTATTATGAATACCGTGTTGATTCATTATTTCCAGTCAATAGGAGCTGCCGTCGCGTCTGTGATCGCAGAATCTGTGATTGCAATAGTCCAATTAATACTTTTAAAGAGGGAGATATCGCCAATTCAGGTTTTTAAAGAAGGGACACATTATTATATTGCGGGAGCAATTATGCTAGTTACGTTGATGCCATTTGCGAAAGTGCTAGAACCATCCCCGATCCATACTTTTGTGCTTGTTGCTATAGGGGTGATGACATATTTTGCTGTTTTATTTATGGAACATGATGCGTTTCTGATTTTAAATGTCAGAAATGTGATTGCAAAATGCGCTGAAATGTTTAGAAAATAAGAACCGTTATTGGATGCGTCTGTTACATCTAACGATAGTAAAAGTCAGGAAGATATATGGTTGTATTAATTCCATCAGCTAAACTTATACCGGAAGAACTTCAGAATATAGGCAAATTACCGCCAGTTTTCTATCCGCTAAATAAAGGGCCATATTTGACTATCTTTTTAACAATATAACGCCCAAATGGATAAAATTAAGTAGAAGCCGCGGATTGAATGTTATAATTCCGCATAAATCCAGAGATTGTAGGATGCAGAATAAATTCCATATTCAAGTATTTCTAATTTTTATTAGATTATCTATTAAGAGTTAACAGGAGAACCATGAGAGATATCGTAATAATGATTCCAGCCTATAATCCAGACGAAAAATTTATAACATTGGTAAAAAATCTGAATGAGAACGGATATACGAATATTATTGTTATAAATGATGGAAGCCGAAATGATACACTTCACTTTTTTACAGAGGCAGAAAAACGATATTACTGTGACATTGTTTCACATAGTATTAATCTGGGACAGGGAAGAGCATATAAGACTGGTTTCAATCATTTTTTGCTGAAATATAAAGGGGGGGGGTATACTGACGTAATCGGAATTATTCAATGTGATTGCGACGGCCAGCATTGTGTCGAGGATATAAACAGATGCGCGGAACTCCTGCACAAGAATCAGGAGAGTTTCATTCTAGGTGTCAGGGATTTCTCAGATAAGAAAATTCCCTTTCGCAGCAGGTTTGGAAACCATTGTACGAATGTTATATTTAAAATATTCTGTGGTATTGATGTTAAAGACACCCAAACAGGATTAAAAGGAATTCCAGTATCATTTATCCCCATCCTTATGCAAACTCCGGGAGAGAGATTTGAATATGCAAGTAGTGTGCTGCTGGAAATAAAGAAGCAGGGAATCAAGATCCTACAGTTCCCGATACATACCATTTATATTAACGGTAATGAAACCTCCCACTTCAATCCATTGTTGGATTCGGTACGCATTTATTCACTGATATTGAAGTTTTTAATGTCATCGCTATCCGCATTCATCGTTGATATTGTAGCATTCAGTATCTTTCTTACAGTTACGAAGGGGATTCTGCCGACAGGTCATATCATCATATCAACGTACTTGGCCAAGATAGTATCATGTGCATATTCTTTTATTGTTAATAAAAATTATGTTTTTGAACGAGGGTCAGCGAAAAGAAACACTGTAATAAAATATATAATTCTTTGCGTGATTCAGGCATCGTTTTCTGGTTTTATTACGAATACACTGGTGAGTGTTCTGCGGTGGAATGAGGTTTTATGTAAGATTATTACGGATACGTTGTTGTTTTTTATCAGCTTCCAGGTACAGAACAGATGGGTGTTTAAAAATGATTGCGAGGAAGAATAAAGTGAAGGATTATATGCTGGAAAACAGGAAAGCATTGCTTAAAAGTCTTTTTTTTCTATTGATGATTTGCGCATATACAGTCAATGTATCATTGCATACACAGGCTTTATTTTACATAATGCTATTTGTAGCGTTGTTTTTAGTGCTGCTTTATTGCCGTAAATTAGATTTGCCTGCCGTCAGGGCATCTGTATTTATATCTTTCTACATATGGGTTGGATATGATGAGAACTGTTACATTTTTGAGGATATATCTGTTTACAGCAGATATTTTTATTTTCTCATTACTATCCTGTTAGGCATATATCTATATTGCAGCTGGAATAATAATAAAAATGAAAATAGAAAACACTTCTTATCTACACTTCTTGTTGAGTTCGTATTCTGGGGGTATGCCATACTTTATAAAATCGAAACAGGAACGGCTCCGATTTTTGAAACGATAGTTTTATCTGGCATTTTTTATATATGGTCAAAAGTATTGCTTGACGCCTCACTATGCCTGGTAGAAATTATTGTAACTCAGATAAAAATTACAAACATAAATAAGCAAAATTACCGTCGAATCTGGCTTACTATATTTGCAATTCTAATCACAGGCGGAGGTTTATTTTCTGTCTTGTTCTATCCTGGAGTGATTTCGCCAGATACTATGGATATATATCAGGCAGCCATGAACTTGGGGGATATAGCTTCTCGTACAGATATCCATTCTTTTGCATATACTTTTTTGGAATGGATTATTTTTTCTGTTTGTGATAGCTTTTATTTTCTGACATGGATGATGCTGATTGCGTTCTCTGCTGCCTGGGCTTCTTTTATGACCAATATATGCAGGCTTGGCCTAAACCGCAGGATTGCCTACGCTGTAACATTCACCTGGCTTTTAGTGCCAAGCAGTTTGTATATGCTGATTTCGACATGGAAAGATGTGCCATTTACAGTTTGCCTGATGGTTGCATCCAACATGTTCATGAAGATGAGTGCTCTGGATGGCGAGTTTATGGTGAAGGGTCGTGATTACGTTATATTAGCTGTGAGTCTGATCGGGGCTGCACTTTTCCGGTCAAATGGACAGTTTGTTTTAGCCGTACTTGTTATTATATTTCTATTATATGCACTGAAATTTCAAAAGCGGGCGATATATCGGATGTTTTTAGCTGTGGCCGCAGCAGGTATTACTGTTTTGTTGATCAAGGTTCCGATATATCATGCTTTACAGGTAAAAGGGACACCGGCAAGTTTCGCGTCAATACCATTTGTTGATGGTATATGGGAAAATGTGATGTATGGAGAGCAGTCAGACCTGCCTGCTAATGTGGTGGCCTTTATAGAAGATGAAATTTCACCAGTTAATGAATTCAGAGAATCTTATTTAGAAGGCCGATTTTACAATGAATACTTTCCGAATGGATTTGATAAGTTTACGCAGGCTAAGGACGCATGGATTACATGCCTGAAGAATAACCCTTTTATTACGCTTATGGCGAGATTGAAAAAGAATTATAATTCATGGTCGGTATTTCCGAGAGAAAAAGTTTATCTTAATACCGGCTATATTCAGGAACTGGGTGATTATACAGATTTAAACTATCTTTCAGTTCCACTTTTTAAGACAGCAAGACATGTTTTTGGAATCTTTTATTCTGACAGATGGCTGTATGGAGATTTTTGCTATATTATTGCCCGTGGAGGATGGAATATTTTTCTGTGGGTTTTATTTGGATTTTTCCTGAATAAGAAAAAAATGAGAAACCGCAAAATTATTATTATTCCGGCAGCGGCTAATTCTGTAGCGATGCTGATTGCATGCTGTTATCCGGATTATAGGTACACATATCCGATGTATGTTCTTACAGTGTTGTATGTACTGTATATTCTTCAGGCATGTGCAATGCAGGAAGATAGAAATGGGCATAGCACGGAATTCTCTGTTGAATGACAGGAGGAAAGCAATATGCCAGTTAGGATTAGAAGTTTTGGGGGTCCATTGATCTGGTGGATGAGAAAGCATCATTCAGGGCTGACTTCGAGGATAGTCCTGTCAACTGTGGGAGCAACCAGAAGAACGAAAATACAAAATTATATAAACAGTTTTCTATCGGCAGAAGCAACACCATCATTTCGATTTTTAATGTTAGAAACAATCAACCGTTGTAACGGGGTTTGTTCATTTTGTCCAGCAGCTGCAGGAACGGACAAGCGGCCCTATAAAAGAATGGAGGAATCACTGTTGGGCAAGATAATAACAGAACTCGCTGAAAGAAACTGGGTTGGTACTATTTTTTTACAGGTAAATAATGAACCATTGTTGGATAATCGCTTGTTTACCTTCGCAAAGGAAATCAGAAACAGACTTTCCCACTGCAGAATCTGTATCATTACGAACGGAACATTGCTTGATATTGCTAAGCTAAAAAAAATGATTCTTTTGGTTGATGAAATAGTTGTGAATGACTATAGCGAAACATATAATCTGAGTCCGAACATTAAGAAAATATATTCGTATGTCCTCCATCATAAAGCAGAATTTATGACTATGAATATCATCATTGCCAGAAGATACAATAAGGAGATTCTGGCAACAAGGGCGGGAACGGCACCTAATAAACCATATAAAAATAATAACGTAAATTCACCTTGTATTTATCCATTTACCGATATGATTATATTTCCGGATGGCAAGGTTGGAATGTGTTGTAACGATTGCTTCGAGATGACCAATTTTGGAGATGTGAATAGAGAAAATATATTTGATATATGGGGAAATGAGAAATTTACAGAATTACGTAACAGAATGGCAAAAGGACGTAGCGCTTATCCTTTTTGCGTGGAATGTGATGTGGTAGATGCCGGGAGCCGGGAAAAGATTATACAATAATTGTGGTATTCGAGGGAGAAAGTAAGCTGAGGAAAGCCGTATATTGAGCGCCGCTCGAACACGTTGCAGGAAGGCGGGCGGGGCTGGGAGGATCAAGGCGGTATCGCCAAGCTGCAAGTGCTTCTTATCAATTTTCAGAAATCGATCTTTTTCAAAAGGAAGCGGATACAATGATGTCTGCTTTGCAAGCAAATCCACAAGATTGACTAGTCTGCCGGCCTTTACGGCATCCCAGTCTCCTTTGCTAACGTATTCAGGCGGTATTTGCGCTGATAATTCCTGAATCGTTTCCGTATTGGCAACAGACTTGAGGACAAGATTTCCGGCCTGGAGTGTCCTTATTTCATTCTGTTGCCCGACAAACAGGGGAATAAAGATGCTGTGGGACAAAGTGTAGCCGCTGTTATTTTCAATTATGTGTCGTTTCAGATTTTCTGAAATTCTCATCGGAAGTCTATTCCTGCTTTCTTGAACTGTAAGGTGCTATTTCGTTTCGCTGTTGTTGAAGCTAAGGCTGGGAACACAGATTAAGACTATCTGCAATCGTGGCAAGGGGTGAGGATTATTCTTGATTGATCTCAATATTTCCTTGTCAGTTTTAGTGAGATTAATTCCTTCATTTATCTCCCCATTTATCTCCCCATTTATCTCCCCGTTTATTTCCCCATTTATTTCCCCATCAGAGACAGTAAGAGAAGATGGCCCCACAGTTGCGGTAGCCACTTCCGACAGTGGGATAATAATGCGGAATATATCTCCCTCTATAAATTCCGGCTCAGCTCCGGAATACATTTTTGTGTATTTGTAGGTGTTGCGCATCCCGGAGCCGAGTTCATCTGCAATTACCCTGCTCACCTCTTTCAGCCAGCAGGCATTATCCATCCCCAAGCGCCACCCGGCACCGCTTCTTGTAGCATGCAATCCCGTATTTCAGTACTTTCTCGATGCCATCGTCCATGAATATCTCATCATAGCGTTTCGTTTCGATCTGCGCGAGTGCATCCTGCATCGCAGACTCCAGGCTGCCGTTCTCGGCGTATTTCACCTCGATAACGATTCCCAGGCTGTCGTCCTCCGCTTCCACAAGGATATCGCCGTAGCCGTCCCCGGTCTCTCGGTTACTGGTCACGATCCAATCCGCTTTGTATGCCAGAAGTCCCATAAGAATTCCATGGTAGAAGTTCTCCTTGCGGGCTTTCTGTACCGATGTATCCCGGATGCTGATCGCACGGCGCAGATAGCCGCCGAAAGCTTTCTCCACTCCGGCCGCATCTCCGGCCGCAAACGCGTCGCACAGCTTTTTCAGCGATTCCCCGTCATTCCTTGTCTCTTCCCGGAACAGCTCCATGATCTGGTCCGCGAAGATCGCGCGGATCTCACGGTTCGGGATGGTTAAAGGTATCCCGTCTCCATCCGGTTTTCCGGCACTTGTCAGATATCCGGTCATGTAGAGCAGGCTCCACAGGTTCTCCACCGTGGTATACATCTCCCGATAGGTCAGTTCCTGGCGGATCCATTTCTTCACTGTTCCGCCGTCTGCCAGCACCTGCAGCTCCCGACGGGCTGAACCGGCGTCCATCCGCCGCACGAACTCCCGCACCGCGTCGTTGCTGCTGGAATTGGCCCAGAAATTCTGCGGCGGGGCCTGCGGATCTGTCTGAAGCAGATCCATATAATTGATGACGTCCCATGGGCAGTAGATCTCCTGATCCCCGAACCGGTATCCGTCATACCACTCGCGGACCACGTCCCATGCATCCGGCAGGCCATAGTATTCCAGAAACTGCCTGACCTCGCAGCCGGTAAATCCGAAATAACTGCTAAACCGCGGATCCGCGATTGTCAGCACACGCAGGTTGTTCATTCCCGTGAAAATGCTCTCCTTCGAAATCCGCAGGCACCCGGTCAGCACCGCCCATTCCAGGCTGTCGTTGGTTTTCAGCGCCTGCGCGAACATATTGCGGATCAGCCCTGCCATCTCGTCGTAATATCCGGCATAGAATGCTTTCTGCAGAGGCACATCGTACTCATCGATCAGCAGGATCGTTTTTCGGCCATAGTGCTTCTCCAAAAGACGGCAGAGCATCCACAGACTGTCCGTCATCGTCTGCTCCGACATACTGTAATTCTGCAGTGCCCGAAAATTCTCTTTATCCCGTTCTTCAAGATTCTCACTTTTCTCCAAAAAGCTCAGTCGGTCAGCTACTTCCGCGATCACGCTTCCCATCTGTTCCTTCGCCCTGGTGAAGTTTGCCGCATCCACGCTTTTCAGCGACACAAACAGCACCGGGTACTTCCCCATGTGCCTCCTGCACAGCTCCTTCTCCCGGGAGATCGCCAGTCCCTCAAAGAGCGACGGATCCGTTCCGATCTCGAAGAAGCATTTTAACGTCGTCATCGCCAGCGTTTTTCCGAACCGCCGCGGACGCGTGAACAGCGTTACTTTAGCCTGACTGCGCAGAAGTTCCGCAATCAGCCCGGTCTTATCCACATAGTAATACTCTTTTTCCCTCAGTTCATCAAAATATTCCGTCCCGATAGGCAGCGGTCTCTTTTCCCACAACATGCTTTCCGCCCTCCTTCCCGTTCTGACAGATCTGAACGTCTTATGCGCGCACAAATTCTATATTCAGTATATCGGAAATGCCTGCAAACCGCAAGGGAATAAATTTTCAGCCCGTTCTGCACTGATTATTCCGGCCGCCACCGGACAGGCGGCTCTGCCGCCCCGCAATATTCAAACACCGACACTGCATGCGTGGAAGCTGCCCTCACCTTCTTCCGCTTCCGGCTGAGAACCTGTTACAGGAGTTGTATGCTTGGAGAATCATGATCCAGGGCACTCACCATTTGTACTGTGCTGCGCGCTGCTGATTGTCCCATGTGGCGCCATGATGCCCGGGGCGCCGCGGAGCTTCCATGCTGAGTATTCTGCAGGATTTTCTTTTTTGTCCCTTGTGGTTTTCTGGCACTTCCGATATACTGAATAAAGAGTTTGTGTATGCGGATACCGGATGGCGGTTGTGTGCTGCCTGAGTCTGCAGGCTGCGTATGGAAGGTGAGTAATCCGGAGCTATCCGGGCCTGTAATACCCGGAAGTATGCACATAAGATGTCTGAGTATGTCAGAACGGGAAGGGGACGGAAAACTATGCTGCGGGAGAAGAAACTGCTCCCCATAGGAGCGGAATTTTTTGATAAGCTGCGGAAAAATGATTGTTACTATGTAGATAAGACCAGACTGATCGCGGAGCTTTTGAATTCCCATGCAGATGTGACACTGTTCACGCGTCCGCGGCGGTTCGGAAAGACGCTGGCGATGACGACGTTAAAATGCTTCTTTGAGATCGGAACGGATCCGTCGCTCTTTGAAGGACTGGCGATCTCTCAGGAAAGGGAACTGTGCGAGCGGCACCTGGGGAAGTATCCGGTGATATTTGTGACGCTGAAGGATATAGAAGGAAATGATTTTACCAGGGCCAGGGAGCAGATGGGAAGCGTGATCGCGAGGGCAGCCGAGCGGGTGGACTTCCTGACGCACAGCGAGAAACTTACCGATGAGGACAAGGACAGCTTCCGGACGCTGCGGCATTATAGCATGACGGAACAGGCGATGACAGACAGCCTGAGGACGCTCTGCCGGCTTTTGGAGAAGCACTATGGCCAAAAGACGATCCTGCTGATCGATGAGTACGATGTGCCCCTCCAGAAAGCATTCTATGCCGGGTATTACGATGAGATGGCAGAGCTGATCCGCAATATGTTCGGGCAGGCGCTGAAAACCAACGACAGCCTGGAGCGGGCGGTGCTGACCGGGTGCCTGCGGATCTCGAAGGAGAGCATCTTCACGGGGATGAACAATCTGCAGGTTTTCACAGTGACGGATTCGGCATTTTCCGACTGCTTCGGGTTTACGGACGCGGAAGTCCGGGACATTATGGACTACTATGATCTGACAGGCTTTTATGAAAGCGCGAGGGAGTGGTATGATGGCTACCGGTTCGGTGAAGAGCCGATATACTGTCCGTGGGACATGGTGAATTATATCTACGATCTCCGCTTCAATCCGGGAAACACTCCGGGAAATTTCTGGATTAATTCCAGCAGCAACGATGCGGTGCGGGAGACGCTTGCACAGATTGAAACGAAGCGCTATGACGAGACGTTTACAGACGATGGCATCGAGAAGGTACTGAAATACGGGATTGCCTGCTGCAAGAAGCGGTGCCGGGTGGCGCTGGGGGATGGATAACGGCCTGCTGGCTGCCTTACCTATATGGAAAGTGGGGCAGCCGCATTACTTTGAGGGAGCAGTACACTTACAGGGGAGCGGGTACGCTCCTTATTTTTTTCTTTTTCTGCGATCTGATGGGAACTTTCCTTTCAGAGAAAGCAGCCAGTCCTGGTATGATTTATTTCTTCATTTATTTCCGCATTTATTTCTCGGTCAGAACGCAGTATTCCGGTGCGTCCCGGAATGTTTCTTCGATTTCATAATGTCCGGATTCTGTAATACTCAGACCCCGGAATGCTTTTTCGATTTCGAAATGCCTGTATTCCGGAATGCTCAGATTTCAGCTGTGACTGCAATAACTGGGATTGCAAACAGTGGCGAAAATCTGCTATACTTTTTACTGTGCCTTGTGCATGCAGACAGAAAGCGATGGAACGGGGGATGAAGATGCAGAAAATTACGGAACCAGGGAATAAGGGGTCAGCGGATGGAAGGAAGAGGACGGCGGTGTACTGCAGGGTCAGTACGCGCAGCGATATGCAGGACGGATCCTTTGAGGTACAGAAGGAGTATCTGCTGCGGTATGTCGGCGAGCGCCGGGACATGGAGCTTGCCGGTGTGTACGGGGACCGCGGGAAGAGCGGGAGGACGGCGAAGAACCGCCCGGAGTTCTGCCGGATGCTGAAGGACTGCGAGGCGGGGAGGATTGACCTGGTCGTGACAAAGTCGGTCTCCCGCTTTGCGAGGAATATGGCGGAGTGCATCGCGGTGATAAGAAAGCTGCAGGCGCTTGGAGTGTCCGTGCTGTTTGAAAGGGAAGGGCTGGACACGGGCGGCCCGGGAGGGGAGCTCATTCTGGGGATGTTTGCTGCGGTCGCCCAGGAGGAGAGCAACAGCATCCGGCAGAACCTGCGGTGGAGCAGGAGGAAGTGCTATGAGGCAGGAAGACCGTGGGAAAGGCCGAGCTACGGATACCGCTCCTGCGGGGAGGATCACCGATGGCAGATTGAACCGGGGGAGAGCAGAAGAGTGCGGATGGCATTTTATATGGCCGGGATCTGCCATAACTACACGGAGATCCGAAGCGCGCTGAACAGGATGGAAGATGAGGAAGGGACGGGGAAGGTCTGGAACCACAATCCGATGGTCTACATGCTCTCCAACCTGACCTATACTGGGGATTACCTGACAAACAAGGAATGCACGTTTGCAGAGCAGGGGGAGATGAAGCGCGGAAAAAACAGAGGGCAGATGGGGCAGTTCTATATCAGGGGGCACCACGAGCCAATCGTGACAGGCGTCCTTTTTGCCGATGTGCAGGAGCTTCTGAAACGGCACCTGCTGTTCACGGGGCGTTCCAATTTTACGGCGGAAGAGGAAAAGCTGATGGCGAGGATCCGGGCGGAGACTGAGTCGGGGACGGACGAGGAAACGAGAAAGCTGGCGGTGAATTATTCGGGGAATTGAAGTACGGAAGGAAGGGTATAGGGGAGCATGGAAATGGAACAACTGCTGAAGCGGGAGACAGGGCAGGGGAGAACAGCTTCAGAAAAGGCATGCCGCGTAGCGGCATACTGCAGGGTATCGACGGATAAGGAGGGACAGAAGAGCAGCTTTGCGATCCAGGTGGCTGCTTATACGGAGAAAATAAAGGGAACCCCGGGCTGGACATTTGCCGGGATCTATACAGACGAAGGGGTCACGGGCACGAGCGCGAAAAACCGTACGGGGTTTCGTCATATGATAGAGGACTGTGAGGCCGGAAAGATTGATTACATTATTACAAAGTCGATTTCAAGGTTTGCCAGGAACACACTGGAATGCCTGGCCTGCATCCGGCATCTGCAGGGGCTTGGCGTACAGCTTCTGTTTGAGAAGGAGAACATTGACACAGGGTCGGTGTTTTCGGAGATGCTGCTGACCATACTGGCGGCATTTGCCCAGGAGGAAAGCCGCTCGATTTCCGAAAATGTAAAATGGGGGATCCGGAAACGCTATCAGGAGGGGATTGACCGGTGGACGGCCATTTATGGCTATGAACAGACGGAGGCGGGAAATTATCAGATCGTGCCCGAAGAAGCTGAGGTTGTGCGCAGGATCTTCCGGCTTTATGAGCATGGATCCAGCATTGCGGAGATCGCAGGGATCCTGGAGCGGGAGCAGACAGAGAGCCCCGGCGGGAAAACGCGGTGGGAAGCCTCCACCATCCACGCGATCCTGTGCAATGAGAAATATGCCGGGGATATCATGCTGCAGAAAAGATACACGGTGGATCACATCAGTCACAGGGATACGCGGAATGACTGCACGGCCATCCCGGCTTATTACATCCGGGATCACCATACACCGCTGGTGAGCCGGAAAACATATGCGCGGGTGCAGAAGATCAGGAAGCTGAACTGTCAGGGAGGAAGAACGGAGGACTGCCGGGACCGCAACGTCCAGTACCCGTTTGCCGATCTGCTCCGCTGTCCCTGGTGCGGCGCAGGCCTGCACCAGCGCCATATGCCGGTGCAGAGGAACGCGGGGCGCGGGTGGCTCTGCGAGGGAAAAGAGGGCTGCGGGCAGTTTTTCATACGCTCCGCACTGCTGGAGGATGCTGTGCTGCGCGCATATTCGGCTCTGCAGATGGAAGAGATCGAGCGGCGGTTCGAAGAAAAAGGGCCGGGCATCAGGCGGGCTGCGCGCAGGCTTGCCAGGATGAAGCGGGCGCACCCGGAGCTCGGGCGGGTGGATTATTACTGGCTCGACGACCTGGTGGAATATATCACTTTCGGGAAGCACTGTAAGGAATGGGCGCCGGGGGAGGCTGCATATCCGGATGACCGCACAGTGACGGTGCACTGGAAGTGCGGACTGCGCACGACGGTATTTTCGGGCGTCGGGGAGGAAAAGGACATGCCCGGCAGGGTACTGGGCCTGTACAGGGCCTACCTGAGGCGGAAGGGACGGGTGGGATAATATGGAGATCATTTACATGCCGGGCAGGTATGGGCGGGAGAGAAAGCGTGTGGCGGCATACTGCCGGGTGTCAACCCTGTCGGACTGCCAGGAGGAGAGCCTGGATGCACAGATCCATTATTATGAGTCCTATATCGTGAGCAGGCCGGGATGGGAGTATGCGGGGATCTATTCGGATGAGAAGAGCGCCGCGAGCGCTGCAAACCGCCCGGGCTTCCAGCAGATGCTCGGGGATGCCGCGCGGAGGGAGCTGGACATCATCCTGGTCAAATCGATCTCCCGCTTTTCTCGCAACATCGTGGACTGCCAGAAATATACGGATCTCCTGTCAGGCTACGGGGTGGAGGTGCGTTTCGAGAAGGAGCGCATCAGCACGCCGGGAGATTCCGGGAATATGCTGTTTTCCGTGCTGGCCATGGTCGCACAGGACGAGAGCCGGAGCATATCCGACTGTGTGAGGTGGGGCTACAGAGAGCGCTACCGGAAGGGGGAGTATAATCTCGGGAACCACCGGATCCTGGGCTATGACACGGTGGACGGGCGCCTGGTGCCGAACGGCGACGCCTGGATCGTGAGGATGATCTACCGGCTGTTCCTGGATGGAAAAACATACCGCCAGATTGCTGCGCATATCCAGGCCGCCGGTGGAAAACGCCTGCGCAGCAGCCGGCCGATGGGCAATTCGACGATCCTGCGCATCCTGCAGAATGAGACTTATGTAGGGGACAAGCTCCTGCAGAAGCAGGCCCCGACACATTTTCTGGCAGGAGTGCCGGAAAGACATGCGGGATATGAGAGCAACTATCTGGTGAATGACCACGAGGCGATTATCGACCGCGAGACATGGGAAAAGACGCAGGAGATACTGAGGCGGCGAAAGGAGAGAAGAGAAAGAGAGCGGAAGCTGCAGCAGGAGTAAATTTTTCAGGACGTGAATTATGAAAAATCATATTTACTAAAATATATTTAAATAATACTTTAATAAAAGTATTGACACAAATAAAGAGGTGTGATATGATCAGGACATAGTAAATACGAACATGAATGATATTATTCAAAGGAGGCAATGAATTATGGCAAGACTGGTAACACTGACGACCTGCCAGTGGGCGGATCTGGAGTTTGAAGAGATGTGCAGGCTCGCGAAGGAGATGGGCTATGACGGACTGGAGATCGCGTGCTGGGGCAACCACCTGGACGCAAAGAAGGCGGCGACCGATATGGAGTACGTAAAGTACATAAAGGACACCCTCGCGAAGTACGGTCTGGTGAGCAAGGCCCTGGCAGCGCATGTGATCGGGCAGTGCGTGGGCGACTATGACGATCCCCGTCTGGACAATTTTGCTCCGGCCGAGCTCGCCGGCAAAAAGGATGAGATCCGCGCCTGGGCGATCGAGACGATGAAGTATGTCGCTGTGGCGGCGAAAAATCTTGACATTCCGGTGGTTACCGGTTTTGTGGGCTCCCCGATCTGGAAATATCTGTATTCCTTCCCGCAGACGACGGAGGAGATGATCGAGGCAGGCTTCCAGCAGATCTATGATCTGTGGTGCCCGATCCTTGACGTGTTCCGCGAGAACGGGATCAAGTTTGCGCTGGAGGTGCATCCGGGCGAGATCGCGTTTGACTACTACTCGACCGAGCGCCTGCTGAAGAAGTTTGAGGACCGCCCGGAGTTCGGCCTGAATTTCGATCCCAGCCATCTGATCTGGCAGGGCATTACCCCGCACGTATTCCTGAAGGATTTCATTGACAAGGTATATCATGTGCACATGAAGGACGCGGCTGTCACGCTGGACGGCAGATCCGGCCTGCTCGGCTCCCACATTGATTTCGGCGATCTCAGAAGAGGCTGGAATTTCCGCTCTCTCGGCCACGGCGATGTGAAGTTCGAGGAGATCATCCGCGTGCTGAACGCTTACGATTATCAGGGACCGCTCTCGGTAGAGTGGGAGGATTCCGGCATGGAGCGCGTCTATGGCGCGACCGAGGCGGCTGCCTTCGTGCGCAGAGTGGATTTCGCGCCGTCGGATGTGAAGTTTGACGCGGCGATCGCAAACTGACAGAAGATCCGTTCTGTTTGCTGACATGCTTTCGCGCGGCAGGTGCAGCAATGCAGGGCAAAACAACAGAACGAGACAGATCGTGGGTTTTGAGTGACCGGTCATTTGGGGGCCAGTCAATGATTAAATCGGGAGGAACCATCATGAGAACGAAATTAAATTACGGCCTGGTCGGCGGCGGCCTGGACGCATTCATCGGGACGGTGCACAGGATCGGCGCGGACTTTGACCGCATCGCGAAGCTGACTGCAGGGTGCTTCAGTTCGCGCGAAGAGAAGAACCGGGCGTGCCGGGAGTTTTATGAGCTGGATGAGAGCCGCGTCTACAGCTCCTACGAGGAGATGGCCGAGAAGGAAAGCAGACGGGAGGACGGCATCGATTTTGTTACGATCGCGGCACCGAACAAGATCCATTATAAGGTGGCAAAGACGTTCCTGGAGCACGGGATCCATGTGTACTGCGAGAAACCGCTGTGCTTCGAGGTCGCCGAGGCGGAGGAACTGAAGAAGATCGCGGAGGAGAAGGGACTGCTCTTCGGGGTGAACTATTCCTATTCCGGAAACAACATGGTGAAGGAGGCACGGGAGCTGATCCTGAGCGGGCACATCGGAGAGGTGATCGACGTCAACGCGGAATATCTGCAGGAGTGGCTGATCGACGACATCGGCGCGGGCGATCAGACCATGAATAAGCTGTCTGTGTGGCGCAAGGATCCGGGCGTGGCCGGCATTTCCAACTGCGTCGGGGATATCGGCACTCATATTGAAAATACTGTGGCCTATATGACCGGACTGAAGGTGAAACGGGTGGCCGCAAAGCTTGACTATTTCGGACAGCCTCTGGATCTGAACGCGAATATCCTGGTCGAGTTTGACAACGGCGCGCACGGCGTGTTCTGTTCCTCGCAGGTATGCGTGGGCCATATGAACGGCCTGGTTGTGCGGATTTTTGGTACGAAGGGTGCAATCGAGTGGCAGCAGGAGAACCCGAACATCCTGTATGTGACGCTGAAGGGACAAGCGACGCAGATCTATAACCGCGGCATGGCTTACGTCTCCGCGCGTTCCGCAGAGCTGAACCGCATCCCGTCCGGCCATCCGGAGGGACTGTTTGCGGCGTTTGCGAACATGTACAAAGTCTGGACTGGCGCCGTGCTCAAGAAGGTTAACGGCGAGGAACTTTCCGGATACGATTATGATTTCCCGTCCATAGACGCCGGGATCGAGGGCGTGAAATTTGTCCACGCCTGCGTGGAGAGCAGCCAAAAGGACGCGACCTGGGTGGAGCTGTAAGGCTGTCAGGGAATCCTGTTCCCGATAAAAATGAAGAGAAGAACCGGACAACGGATGTGGGGCTGGCGCAGACTGCGGCAGCCCCCGCTTTATAAACGGGCCCGGGGTTCTGCAGATCAGCTTTGGGTGCGGCCTTTTGGCGGTCTGGTGCAGTTTTGACGGCGGCTTCTGGCGGCCTCGGCAGGCCCTGGCAATGGCTGAAAACGTTTTGACAACTAGTTTATAAAATGCTATATTAAAACTGATGATCAAAGGAAAAGTGCTGCCGCAGGGGCGGACAGAGCGTTACAGTTTACACCCCATGTCCCGCGAGGTGATTTCCTTGCAGAATGCACGAAAATCCCGAGAACAGCAGGCTGATCAGGGCAGGAAGATTGAGGTGAGGTCTGAAAATGGAAAATACAAAAAATGCGGACATCAGAGTGAATAATCGGAAAAGGGTGATCAATACCCTGTTCCGCAAGGGAGCAATGACCAAGCAGGATCTGGCCGGCCGGCTGGGGCTCAGCCTGCCGACGGTGACGCTGCTTTTAAAGGAGCTGAAGGAGAAAGGCCTGGTGGCGAACGGCGATGTGCTCAATTCCACCGGCGGGAGAAAGCCGGTGCTCCTTACGCCGGTTTACGATGTGAAGTATACGATGGGGTTTGAAATTTCCCTGCATGAGCTGCGGATGGTGATCCTCGACCTGGGCGGGAATGTCGCTGCGAAGGAACTGATCCCGCATGAGTTTGACGTCACGGAAAAATACTGGAAGATGATCAGCTCAGAAGTGGCGGATTTCATTGCGCGCAATATCGCAGACAGATCGAAACTGATGATCGGAGGAATGGCCCTGCAGGTTCCGATGAAGCGCCGCAAAGATCTGTGGGAGGGAATCATCCGCGGGGAGAAAAAAAGCTTCACGTTTCAGACGCTGCAGTCCTGTTTTCCATGGCCGCTGACGGTTCATGAGAGTGTCAAGATGGCTGCGATCGCCCAGATCTGGACCATGGATCAGCTGCCGGACAGCTTCCTCTATATGTCGATCGGCTCTCTTTTGAGCGGGGCAATCGTCCATGAGAAGCGGGTTCTGGGATATGAGGTGGCGAACGGCCGCTTTGACCGGGTTCTTCTCGGGGTGCATCGTCCGGGTGAGCGGATGGAGGATTACTGCACGATCGACGCCCTGTGCAGAAGATCATCCTGCGCGACGGCGGAAGAGTTTTTTGCAAAGGCAGAAGCCGGGGATGAGACCTGCGGCCGGATATGGGAGGAAACGCTTGAGATCCTGACGGTCTTCCTCTACAACATGAACAATGTCTTCGGCTGGAAGGTGGTAGTGGGAGGCGCCCTGTCGCGCTATCTGGAACCGCTGGAGGACAGGATCAATGCGCGGCTGGAGGAGCTGGACAATGATCCGGGTGGATACGTCCCGTCCGTGATCGTCAGCGATTCGGGGGCGTATTCGGCGGCGATGGGAGCGGCGATGAGCGCGATCGACCGCTTCCTGGAATTCGGTTTCAGTGATATGTAGAAGATACCAGGACACTGAGCGCAGACAGCGAAGCACGGAACAAAGAAAAACAGTTATTCGGAATCCGGTTGGAGAAAGGAGAACAAAAATGAACGAAGTAATAGACCTGATCAAAAACCGCTGTTCGATCCGCAGCTTTACGGATGAACCGCTGACGCAGGACGAGCTGCAGGCGCTGGTTGACGCCGGACTCGCGGCTCCGAGCGGGGCCAACCTGCAGAACTGGCACTTCAGCTTTGTGACGGACAAGGGGATCGTAAACGAGATTGAGACGTACCTTGTGGACCGTGTCATGGCGGGCGACAATGAGTTCATCAAGAATCTGATCGAGAGCCGCAACAGGAAGATCTTTTTCAACGCAGCTGTTGTTGTGTTCATCTCCACGAAGGGCGGAGAGAGCCTGGTGGACGCGGGGATCGCGATCGAGAACATCGTGCTGGCGGCGCAGTCCATGGGCCTGGGAAGCTGTGTGCTCGGCGGCTGCAGAGATGCGTTCAACCTGGAGCGCGGCGCGTATTTCAAGAAGCTCGTGCAGATGCCGGAGGGCTATGAATTTGCGGTTGCGGCCGCGATCGGACACCCGGCGATGGGCGGGACGCCGCACGAGCGCCTGCCGGAGAAGGTAACCATATTGTAAATCAGGCGCGAAGAGTCAGGGGTTGCCGCGGAAGATATAGGGAGGGTTTGTGACGGCCCGACGGGTATTTTGCGGCAGCCCTGCCTATTTAATGGAATGCGGGTTTTCACAGCATGACTATGGAAGGAGGGGTTTCATGCACACTGGCGTTTTTATTCACCCGGATCGGGTTCTGGGCAGGCGCAGCATGATGCTGTACGGCCATTTTATTGAGCATTTTCACAGACAGATCTATGGCGGAGTCTTCGACCCGTCCAGCCCTTTTGCGGATGAGGACGGCCTGCGCACCGATGTGCTGGACGCGATGCGGAAAATCCGGGTCCCGGTGCTGCGCTGGCCGGGCGGATGCTTTGTTTCCTCCTACAACTGGAAGAAAGCGGTGGGGCGGGATCGCACTCCGGTATTTGACAAAGCGTGGCGCGTTGAGGATCCGAATACGTTCGGGACGGATGAGTTTGTGGCTATGTGCCGTAAGATCGGCTGCGAGCCGTATATCTGCACGAATGCGGGGACGGGCACGCCGGAGGAGATGAGCGACTGGGTGGAGTACTGCAACCTGGAGAGCGAAGGAGAGTTTGCCAGATGGCGCATCGCCAACGGGCACCCGCAGGCGCATAAGGTGAGATTCTGGAGCATCGGAAATGAGAATTACGGAAGCTGGGAGCTGGGCGCAAAGACGGCGGGCGAATGGGGACGTCTGGTGCGGGAGTCCGCGAAGCTGATGAAGCATGTGGATCCTGACGTGGAGCTGTCCGCCGCTGCGCTGACCGATATTGAATGGAACGTGGACCTGCTTTCGAAGTGCGGGCAGTACCTGGACTGGATATCGATCCACAAATACTGGAACCTGATGGCGGAAAACAATGACTTCGCTGATTATGAGCAGTCCATGGCATACACGAACGATCTGGATACGGATATCCGGAAGGTGCGAGGGCTTCTGACGGCGATGGGGCTTGAAAAACGCATCAGGATCGCGTACGACGAGTGGAACCTGCGCGGCTGGCATCATCCGAACGTGCACAGCATCCGCCAGGGCCGCACAAAGGAAGAATACCTCCTTCCGCGCGACAAGAATGATATCAACAGCGATTATACGATGGCGGACGCGGTGTTTACCGCATGCTTCCTCAATACGCTCAACCGCAACTGTGATATCATCGGCATGGCGAACTTTGCGCCTGTCGTCAATACGCGCGGCTGTATTTTCACCCACAGGGACGGGCTGGTCCTGCGCAGCACCTACCATATTTTTGACCTGTACGTGAATTACCTCGGGGATGAGATCCTGGACAGCTGGATGGAGAACGGCGCGGCCATGCATGTGGTCGGAAAGGCCGGAAACCATGAGGACGTGTCTGTGTTGGATGTGTTGGCGACGCGTCGCCGCGGAACCAATGACCTGGCGGTTGCTGCCGTAAACAAGCATCCGTCGGAAAAACAGGTGCTGGCGCTTACAGCAGAGGGAAATTACACGGCCGGTTCTTACCGCGTAGTCACCGTGAACGGGCCGGAGACCGGCTCGTACAATGATATCGGGACGGAGCAGGTGAAGCTGACCGAGGGAGAGTGGCTTCCTGTCACGGGCAGGACGCTCGAGGTGACGCTGGAGCCGCACTCCGCCAACGTCATACAGCTGTCCTGAATACAGCTGTCCTGTCGGCCAAAGGGAGTGGGCCTGCACACACAGATCTGCAGAAACATATCGGGACTTGCAGAAACATATCGGGGCTTCCGCAAAACTTCTTGACGGTTTTGCGGAAGCCCTGAAAATTTTCAAATCCCAGTATAGCGATTCGCAAATATACACCAGATCGCTTGTCTGATTTCCCGATTGCACAGGCCAAAAATCCTCGGCGCAGCTCGCTGCGCCCGCGTTTTTTGACCTGCACGCTCAGAAAATCATTCTGCGCGACTGATTCGGTTATTTGCCGAACGCTATACTAGTCCCAGGGATGAAGCACGACCTTGATGGCCTCGCCGGTTCTTGTCAGCCGGATGCCCTCGTTGATCTGGTCGAGCGGCAGAACGTGAGTGATGAATTTCTCCGTCGGGAAGGACGGGGAGATCGCCAGCTGGAAGGCCCGCTTGGACTGGCTGTAGGATGCTCCGAAGTGGCCCTTGATCCAGATATTGTTGTAGTGGATCAGGTTGCAGTCAAGCTCGGTCATGGAGCCCTTCGGGACGCCGCCGAAGAAGACGACCAGGCCGCCCTTTTTGACCATGTGGATGCTCTGCGTCTGGGTGGCGTTCACCGGAGTCGCGGAGATGACCTTGTCCGCGCCTTTGCCGTTCGTGAGGCGCCTGACGGCCTCGATCGGATCCTCGGCAGAGCTGTCAATGGTGATGTCTACGCCGAACTGGGTCGCCATCTGCAGGCGCTTCGCATTAATATCGATCATGATGACCTTCTGTGCGCCGCGGATCTTCGCGAGCTGTGCCATAAAGCAGCCGATCGGGCCCGCACCGATGATCACGAGCGTGTCCGGATAGCCGACCTGCACATTTTCCAGGCAGGCGAACACGGAGGTCAGCGGTTCGCCGAGGCTGGCCGCGTCAAAGGTGACATCGTCCGGGATGTAGTAAATGCCGCCGCGGCGGATCTTCTCACCGCTCACTGCAACATACTGCGCGAAGCCGCCGGTGCCGGCGAGTTTTGCGACTGCGGTATTGGAGCAGTTTTCGCTGTGCCCGCTGATGCATTCGTCACACTCCATGCAGTAGGTGCCCGGGAAAAGGAAGAGCCGGTCGCCTACCTGATATTTTGTCTCATCTTCTCCGATCTCATCGACAAATCCGACGATCTCATGTCCGTAAATAAACGGATAATCGCCTTTTCTCGAATCGGTCGTAAGGTTGCGGATGTCAGAACCGCAGAGGCCGACCGACATGATCTTCAGGATCAGGCCGTCCTTCGGACACTCAGGTTTCTGCGTTTCCTCCACGCGGATATCATTTGGCCCGTACATTAATGCAGCTTTCATTTTCATATCGGAAATTCTCCTTTCATTATCTATGCAGTTTGTATGTTCTTTCTGTCTGCAGCGGGCTGCCGTTTAAGGCCGCCCGGTTACTATCCACAGTATAAAATCGAAGCATCCGGAGTACAAGAAGAAATTTGCCGCTAGCATGTGGAAAAAATGTTTCAGGGCGGTTCCGGAAAAACAGCTGCTGAAAAAGAGCTGCTAAAAGCGGCTGCCGAAAAGAGTTTTTGAAAAGCTGTTCCTTGTATAGGTTTTGTGAAAAACAATCTTCAACAATAATTTGCAAAATAGATTTATAAAAGTATTGACAAACAGAAAAGAAAATAGTATAGTGGGAGCATGAAAGAAATGCAATAGTATTTTATAAAAGCATATACGAAAGGAAGACGACAGAAATGAAGGCTGTAGCAGGATTTGGTATTGTCAATGCCGACACGAGCGGTCCGGGAGCTTTTCTGCGGGCTGCAAAATGGTATTGGGATGAACTTACGGATATGTTTTCAGCGGCCGGTTTTACTTCCGTCATGATCCCGATGGTTCCGAACACCGAGAATGTGTCAAGGAACGGGGCCCCGATCTGCACCGCTTCGATCCGGACACGCTTCGGCTCCCCGCGGGGCTATCTGGATTACCTGAATGACAAGGGGATCGAGAATGTGGAGGCGATCGGGATCTCCGCGCAGGCTCAGTTCAACAGCCTGTTTGAGACCGGACTGCCGATGGAGCAGTTTTTTGACGAGTTTTACCGCCATGCCGAGGATACGGCGGATGCCCTGACGGAGCTTCACGGCAGCACGCTTCTGGTTTCCCCGACGCCGGGCATCGGCTTTCTGGACCAGGCATTTGCGGGCGACGAGGCAAAGAAACAGAAGTTTCTGGCGGACGCGGCGGAGTGCATGAACCGGATCGGCGAAAAGTGCCGCGCGAACGGGCTTAATCTCGCGATCCGCAACGAGTACTGGACGCTGATGAGGGGCACGGCGATCGATGCGTTTATGGAGATGGTGGACAGGAATCTGGTAACCTACGCACCGGATCCGGCGCACCTGTGTATCGCGGGCGCGGATTATGCGGCTTACTATGAGAAGTATGCCGCTCAGGCGAAGACAGTCTGCTTCACGGACACGAAATTTGTCGATGAGCTGGGCGCCTATAAGACGATCTCACCGGAATACCCGCAGGACGGGCAGCATCAGAGGGTTTACTGCGACCTCGGATTTGGAGAGATTGATTTCGACAGGCTTTATGCGGTGCTGAAAAAGGCCGGATTTGACGGGCCGGTGCTTCTGGATTCCAAATATTCTCTGGATATCCCGAAGGGGATCCTGAGAATGCGGACCTTCTGGAACAGACTGGAGAAGAACTTTGCGGCAAAGGAGGTTCAGTGATGGAAGACAGAAATCTCAATTATTCGTACATGACGAATCTCTGGGGGAATATCAATTACAAACAGATCAACAATTTCGACGAATGGTACATGGGCGATTTTGGATCTGCCTACTATTACCAGGACTGGGATAAGATCCTCCGCTACTTTGCGGGCGCAGGCTTTAAAGGGATCGAGCTCATGGTATTTTCCGTGCCGAGCATCAAAAACGCGTTCGGCTCGATGACGAATTTCAGGGAATTTGCCCGGGAGAGAGGGATTGAGCGTATTACCGGCATGTTTTCCCACCATGTGGGCTCGCAGGACAAGAGGAACCATCCGGGCATCTACGCGTACGAGCAGCAGGCGATCGACGCGCTGGCTGAGTGCGGGGGCATCAATCTGATCGTGCAGCCCGCGGGGCAATATTACGGAACCGGCCCGCTCGACGAAGAAGGTCTGAAGAATGTAGCTGAGTGCATGAATACCGTGGGCCGCATGTGCGCGGAGAAGGGACTGGCGGTCTCGATCCACAATGAGTTCTGGTGCGCGGTGAACAAGTACGACCACGAAAGATTCCTCGAGATGACCGACCCCCGCTACGTCTACTACTGCCTTGACACGGCTCAGGTGGCGATCATGGGCAAGGACATCCTGAACTTTTACGACACCTACCATGACAGAGTCCAGTATTTCCACATCAAGGATACGACCTACATCAATGCGCCGGACGAAAAGCGCTTCAGCGCGGGCGCAGAATTCGACGAAAAGGGCGGACGCTGGTTCTGGGAGCCTGGCGGAGGACTGCTGGATTTCCCGGGCCTCTGGAAATTGATGAAAAAGCATGGTCATAAGGGCTGGATCGGCATCGAGTCCGACGGGACGCCGGAGCCTCTGGCGACGATTCTGCTCACGAAGAACTACATAGATACGGTCCTTGACCCGATATACAAATAAAGCCCGGTCTCCATGCGGAACCAGGCGGCAAATTTATTTGACAGACTGGTTTCGCATGAGAGACGCTAAATGTATGAGCAAAAAAGCTGCGCGAACGGAAGTGAGCGAAGCGATTTGCGAATACATGTAAGATTGCGGGAGTGCGAAGCACGGAGCAATCTTGGGGCTTTATTTGTCGGGAGACCAGGCGGCAAATTTATTTGACGGACTGGTTCCGCATGAGAGGCGCTAAACATATAAGCAAAAAAATAAAAATTATATTCATATCAGGAGGATACCACCATGGATACACAATTCGCAAAATTTTTACAGATCGGCATCATTGTTGAGAACGTCGAGGAAACCATTAAACATTACGAGGAATATGGCGTCGGACCGTGGAGGGTCAGCCCGCTTGACTCTGCGGAGTTCCCGGACTTCACGATGAACGGCAAGAAGGAACGCCTGCAGACGATCATGGCGTTCTGTGACTGCTGGGGCTTTGAGCTCGAGCTGATCCAGCCGATCAGCGACAGCCCGTACAAGACCTGGCTTGACGAGCACGGCCCGGGCATGCATCACATTGCGCTGATCACGAGAGATGAGTTTGGCAAGGTGATCGAGCAGCACAAACAGCTCACTGGCAGAGATCCGTGGCTGTGGTGCAAGGATCCGGTGATCGGCATGGAGTTCGCGTATCTGGATCTGCACAAGGAGCTCGGATTGTATCTGGAGGTTTACAACGAGGATAAGAAGGGCGGCCTTGACGCCAATTTCAAACTGCCGGAATGAATATGCGGCGGGAGCAGGTCAGCAGATCACTGAGTGGAGGCTGAATGCCAGGAAGCTGACCGGAAAACCGAGACAGAGAAACGGGGCAGAAAAGCGGGCCGGAAAACTGAGACAGAAAAGCAAGCGCAGAAAAGCAGGCGTGTCTGTGTGTACAGGCACGGAGAGATAAGAATCGGAAGACAGGAGGACATTATCATGGAATACGTAAAATTTGAAGGCATTGACAAGAAGATCAGCAAGTTTTTTATGGGAACCTTCGGGATGTTCCCGGACAACAAGGAAAAGCATTTTCAGACGCTGGATGCGGCGTACGATCTGGGGATCACAGCGATCGATACGGCGCGCGCCTATGACTCGGAGCCGACGGTGGGAGAGTGGATTGAGTCGCGCGGCGTCCGTGAGAACATCGTGCTTCTCTCCAAGGGCGCACATCCGTCGGACTACCGCGAGAGAGTGACGCCGTATGACATAGACTCCGACCTGGCGGAGACACTCGCCGAGCTGCGCACGGATTACCTGGACATCTATCTTCTGCACAGGGACAACACAGCGCTTCCGGTCGGACCGATCGTGGAGAAACTGAACGAGCATCAGGCAGCAGGCAGGATTAAGATCTTCGGAGGTTCCAACTGGACGCATCAGCGCCTGGAGGAGGCCAACGAGTACGCATATGCGCACAACCTCTCGCCGATGACCGTCTCTTCGCCGAATTTCAGCCTGGCGGAGCAGGTGAAGAATCCGTTCGCTCCGGGCTGCGTCACGATCGCCGGCAACAAGAACGCGGAGGCACAGGAGTGGTATACGAAGAACCAGATGCCGGTGCTCGCCTACTCTTCGCTGGCGAGGGGCCTGTTCTCCGGGAGGATCACGAGGGAGCTGCTCGCGAATGATCCGGAGAAGATCGATATGTTCTGCCGCATCGGTTACTGCTATGAGGAAAACTTCGTCCGTCTCGACCGCTGCAAAGAGATCGCCCAGGAGAAGGGCTGCTCAATCCCGCAGGTGGCGATGGCCTATGTGCTTGACAGCCCGCTGAACGCGTTCCCGATCATCGGCGCGGCCAACCGCGCAGAGATCGAATCTTCTCTGGGTGCACTGAATGTGAAGCTCACGCCGCAGGAGGTACTCTATCTTGAGCTGAAAGCAGACACGAGGAAGTAAATTGGGCCGAAAGCACACGCGAGGAAGTAAACTTGGCCGAAAGCAGATGCGAAAAAGTAAATTGGACCGAAAGCAGATGTGAGGAAATAAATTGGGCCGAAAGCAGATGTGAGGAAGTAAACTTGGCCGAAAGCAGATGCGAAAAAGTAAATTGGACCGAGAGCAGATGTGAGGAAGTAATTAGGCCGAAAACAGACACGAGGAAGTAAATTGAGCTGAAAGCAGATGTGAGAAAACAAAATATCGAAACTGCATGTGGACTGGCACGGGTGAGCGGCAGACTATGAAGCAGACTGTGGGGCTGCAGACGGCTGCGTCAGGCCCGGCAGTCCGGGATTTAATAAAAAAGGAGAAACAGATATGGTACCGGGTAAAGTAGGGAAATACAGCCGAAGCGTATCGATCATCGGGATCGGCGCGACGCCGTTTGGCGATACCGGACAGGATCCGGAGCTGGAGGGGATCACAGAAGGGGAATTTTTCGGGGCGGCGGCCCTGATGGCCATGGAGGACGCAGGACTGGAGCCGAGAGACATTGACTTTTTCTATCACGGTTCGGCGAATCCGAAATTCTTTAACAATGCCGCGACGCCGAACATGCAGGTCGCGGAGTGGTTCGGCATGAGGGGAAAAGGATCGGTTCACCATTCCGAGGCGTGCTGCACCGGCTACGTCGCGCTGCAGCAGGCGGTGAACGACGTGGCGTCCGGAGCGCATGACATCGTTCTCACGGGCTGTGTGGAGATGTCCTGCGGGCTTCCGCTTCCCGGAAAGCCGGCGCATCTGAGACGGCCGCTCACGACCGAGGATATGATCCCGGATCTGGAGGCAATCATGGACCGTGCTTATACGCGTGCGCTCGGCAGCGGCCACATCGGACAGGACGACTGGATCGATCTCTACCGGACGCAGTATGGGCTGACCGACGAGCAGGTGGACGAGGTGCTCAACACCATGTCGTACCACGGAAGAAGGGCCGCGGCGCTCAATCCGCTGGCGATGTTCCGCACCCTGTTTGAAGAGCTGGCGAAGGAACACGGTTTTGCCGGTCCGATGGAGTACCTGCGCTCCGCATATAATCCGAAGACGACCCAGTACCTGCGCGTCACGGGCAACGCGGCGAGCGCGGACGGAGCCGCCTGCGCGATCGTATGCCCGACCGGGATGGCGCACCAGTTTAAGCAGAAAGCGGTGGAGATCCTCGGCATTGGTTCCTCCTGCCTGGAGCTCATGAGGCCGCACAATGAGATGGAGATCACAAAGGAGGCCGGCCGCCAGGCGTACGAGGTGACGGGGCTGAAGCCGGAGGATATCGATCTTCTGCTGGTCAACGACTTTGTGCTTCCCTCACAGCTGCTCGCGGCGGAAGAGCTCGGATATCTCCCGAGAGGCGAGGGCTGGAAATGGGTGTTGGAGGGCCGCACGGCGTTTGACGGCGACCGCCCGATCAACCCGCACGGCGGGCGCACCTCCTACGGGCACGCTTACGGCGCGTCCGGCATGGCGGATATCTATGAGGCGGTGCTCCAGCTGCGCGGGCAGGCAGGGGCGCACCAGGTGAAGAACAGCCCGAAGACCGCAATGCTGCGCGGATTCGGCGGCGGACAGAACTGCTGTATTCCTGTCCTGAGAACTGTAGACTGAGGGTCAACCAGTGAACTGTAATGACTGAGGAGGGCGCGAAGATGAAGATTGAACGAGTGGTAAAAAAGTTTTACGATGGCCTGGCGGAGCATAAGATTTATGCACGCAGATGCAAAGAGTGCGGCGCGATCGAGTATCCGCCGAGATATGCCTGCAACACCTGCGGCTACCACGAGACGGAGTGGGTGGAGCTCTCCGGCAGGGGAAAACTGCACAGCATCATCCTGCCCGCGACGCTGAACGCGGATCCGTGGAACGCAAAGATCGGCCCGTACTGCTACGGGATCGTGGAGGCGGAGGAAGGCGTAAAATTCAACGCGACGGTATTTGGCGTCAGCCGCAAAAAAGCGAAGGAGTGGAGAAACCAGCTCCCGCTTCCGGTACACGCGCTGTTCGCCGAAAAGGACGGGTTTACGACCCTGTTCTGGCAGGTGGACGAGGACGCGATGCAGGAAGCTGCTCCGGACAGAAAGTAAAACACTGAAGAGCAGCCATTTTTCGGGCAGCTCATAATATTAAGGTGAAACGCCTGTTTTCGGCGGCTGAGAGTGTCAGCTGTATCGGAGACGGGCGTTTTGTTTGATGGACGTTTTGTCTTATATGGGGACCTTCTTACGGCTTCAGCCGCAAGTGCCCCGGTCTGGTCTGAACGGTAACCAGAATTTTGCCTCTTAGAAGCGGAAAAACCGGTTTTGAGGAAAACCGCGGAATCTGGTATGCTGAATACAGAGAGAATAGTGGAAGTTCCGCTGCCGGCTGCGGGGCGGACGGAAGCGCAGGTCCGGAACGTGCAAAGAGGAAAAGGCAAACCGCGAGCGGTGCATGGACGGAAATCAGAACAAAATCAGGAGGCAGAATAGTTATGGTGGAAAATTACTTACTGGGGATGGACTGCGGCACGACGAATATCAAGGCGATCATTCTCGCGGAGGACGGGACGGTGGCCGCGGAGGCGACGCGCCCGAGCCGGTTCATCTCCCCGGGACCGAATATGCAGGAGCAGGATGCAAATGACTGGTGGAGGCAGACGGTGGAGATCTTTCAGTCTCTGTCGGAGCAGGTGGGGCCGGAGATCGTGAAACGGATCCGCGGGATCTCCATCAGCTCCCATACGGTAACCCTGCTTCCGGTGGACGCGGACGGCAGACCGCTCAGAAATGCGATGACCTATCAGGACAGCCGCTCGGTGGGAGAGCTGCAGTATATCCTTGATACGATCGGCTATGACCGTTTTGTGAGGATCGTGGGAGGGCAGCCGTCGGTTGCATTCCTGCCGAACAAGATCCTGTGGTTTAAGAAAAACGAGCCCGAGCTGTTTGCAAAGACAAAATATTTTCTGCAGGCAAGCTCCTATATCAATTTCCGTCTGACCGGGGTGATGACCTCGGATCTCGACCAGGCGACGCGCACGCAGTGTCTGGACTGCGCAGAGCTGGTGTGGTCAGACGAGATCGGGAAAGTGATCGGCGTTGATCTGAATAAGATGCTTCCGCCGCTGCGCCTGGTGGAAGAGATCATCGGCACTGTCACGGAGGAGGCTGCGCGCGAGACCGGACTGATCTCCGGGATCCCGGTGATCGCAGGCTGCAGCGACGCGCTGGCGGCCATGTACGCGACTGGCATGAGTGCGCTCGGAGACGCGGGAGAATCCTCCGGAACCACATCGCTGGTGTTTATCGGCAGTGACAAAAAAAGCGCGCCGGATGTCCCGGTGGTGACAAGGCCCTGCCCGCTTCCCGGCGTGCCGTGGCTCTTTGACGCGCCGATCCAGTCGAGCGGCGCGGCCCTCAAATGGTTTATCGAGACGATGGCGGGAGAAGAGCGCGCCTATGCCGAGGCCCACGGGATGAATATCTACACGTATCTGAATGAACTGGCGCTCGAATCGAAGCCGGGCGCCGGCGGCCTGTTCTTCCTCCCGTACCTTCTGGGCGAGCGGGCTCCGCTGTGGAACGACTATGCGCGCGGCATGTTTATCGGCCTGAACATGAACATGAAGCGCAGCGACCTTGCGCGCTCCGTATTTGAGGGAACCGCCTATGCGCTGCGCCACGTGATGGAGACTGTGAAGGAGTCCGGCGCGCAGCCGAAGCTTCTGCGCCTCTGCGGCGGCGGGGCGAAAAGCCGTACCTGGTCGATGATCAAGGCGTCGGTGCTGAACATGCCGGTGCACGTCCTTGACGAGAAATCCGGCGACGTTCCGGTCGGCGACGCGCTGATTGTGGGCAATAAGGTGGGTGTGTTCCCCAACCTCAGGGCAGCGGCGGAGCGCATCGTGAAGGTGCGCGAGGTCATCGAGCCGAACCCGGAGTGGGCGGAGGCGTACGATAAGCTGTATCCGTACTATGTAGAGATGTATCGGCACCTCGACCAGGATCTGAAAAAGCTGCAGAAGACCGTCGCGGAGCTGTAAAGTGAACGTGGACGGGAAGACCCGGGAAATGAACCGATTTCCGTAACCAATCTGTCATTCTTTTAAATTCATGCGGATATTAAGGAATGAATTTGTGGATAAGGTTAAGGGGCTGTCGCAAAATGTATACCTTATGAAACAGCGAAGCTGTTTCCCTGCCCCGCAGGGGCTTGTATTACGGGGTGCCCCGTGGGTATAGGTTTTGTGACAGCCTTTTGCTATGCAAGTGAAAACCCTGACTTCAGGACAGAAAGCCAGTCCCGTTTCGCATACAGGAACCTTATGACGGTTACCTGACTGGATTCCTCTGAAATGACATAGAAAGCAAGATAATTATGAACCTGTATAAAACGCACTCCCCAGGAGGCAAGTATCTTATCCTCTGCGAGAGGGTGCCTCTGGGGAAATTGTGACAGGGAGCTGATCTGCTCTTCCGCTTTATCAAGCAGGCAATCAGCTGCCTGTGGGTTTTTTAAAGTGAATTCAATGTAGTCCGCCGCATGGTTCATATCTCTTTCCGCAGTCGGAGTAATATGCAGGACATAATTCATTTCCGGCGGCGCCTCCTTATGTCTGACATAGCTTCAGCAAATGGACGGGTATTGCCGGCGGCAATATCCTCCAGACCTTCCTGAATTAAGCCATATAACTCGAAACGTCCCATTAGCTGCTCGTATGCTTCGATACTCATTACGGCCAGATCTCCTTTTCCATTTTTTGTAATGAAAACCGGTTCGGAATAATCATGGCAGAAACTGGAAATTTCGTTGTACCTGTTGCGCAGGTCTGCGCTGGAACGGATTGTTGGCATGGTAACACCTCCTTTATAAAGAAATTATATATAAATTTCTTTATGAAGTCAAGGGCAACAGGATAGTGGCGCGATCAGCTGCCTTACTTGCGGAGGTGCGACGCGTGTTATCTCTATCTGCTTTCTCTGTGGCGGCCGGGCTGTTCTTTTTCAGGCGGTAATAAAGACTGTCTGCGTATGACTGGTATCGTTCACACAGATTTCAGATTTTTGTCACAGATTTTCCGCATTCACGGAGTATCCTGTCATCGCTGATGCAGTTTGGAATATGAGCTGGAGGTTTGTCTATGAAACGGGAGATACGGTTCACAGCAGTTGTTTTTGCACTGGCGTTTATGACGCTGTCCTAAGGCGGGAGGCCTGATGATAATACGGAAAAGAAATGTTTACATAAGGGGGAAGAAACATAATGGACTTCCGGCATGAATGGAAGATAGAGATCAATACAGCCGATCTTCTGGCACTGCGCAGCCGTCTGCGTGTTCTTATGGAACCGGACATACACGCCGTGGACGGACGATACCAGATACGCAGCCTGTACTTTGACAGCCTCACTGACCGGGCACTGCGGGAGAAGATCGACGGCGTGAACCGGCGGGAAAAATTCCGCATCCGCTATTACAACGGCGATACCGGCTTTTTGAGTCTGGAGAAAAAGAGCAAACTGAACGGCCTATGCAATAAACAGGCTGCACAGATAACGGCCGTGCAGGCACAGATGATTGCCAATGGAAGCACTCCGCAGATTCAGCAGAACGACCCGCCGCTTTTGCAGGAGCTCTGTTACAAAATGAAAACGGAGGGCCTTCAGCCAAAGGTTGTCGTGGACTATATCCGGGAGCCGTTCGTATACCGGCCAGGCAACGTCCGAGTCACCTTTGATTACGGAATCCGTACCGGCCTGCGGTGTACTGATTTTCTAAATGCAGATCTTGTGACAGTACCGGCAGGGGACGCCCCGGTCTTAATGGAAGTAAAGTGGGATGCCTTCCTCCCGGACGTGATCCGGGATGCCGTTCAGATGACCGGCCGCAGGGCGTCCGCCTTCTCAAAATACGCTCAGTGCCGTATTTACGGCTGATCCACGCAGAAAGGAATCAAAACTATGACATTCAGTGACATTTTCAAATCCAGCTATTTAGAGAACATTTCCAGTGTGACCATCCTTGACATGGCGCTGGCCCTGATACTGGCCTTTGGGCTCGGCATCTTCATTTTTCTGATCTATAAAAAGACCTACAATGGCGTGATGTATTCGTCCTCCTTCGGCGTCACGCTGATCGCTCTGACCATGATCACCACAGTTGTGATCCTCGCCGTTACCTCGAACGTAGTGCTTTCCCTCGGTATGGTCGGCGCGCTGTCCATCGTCCGCTTCCGTACCGCTATCAAGGAGCCGCTGGATATCGCTTTCCTGTTCTGGTCGATTGCCGCGGGTATTGTCCTGGCGGCGGGCATGATTCCGCTGGCAGTCATCGGCAGCGTCATCATCGGCCTGGTTCTGCTGGTATTTGTCAACCGGAAGTCTCACAGCAATCCCTATATTGTGGTGCTGCAGTGCAGCAGCCATGAGAGCGAGCAGGCGGCGAAGGCGTATCTGGAGAAACGGACTGAACGCTGTGTTGTCAAGAGCAAAACCGCGCAGAAGGGGCATATTGAACTCAATCTGGAAGTGCGTCTGAAGGACGATAACACGGACTTTATCAACGAACTCTCCGAAATGGACGGCGTGGCCAGCGTGGTACTGGTGAGCTTCAACGGGGAGTATATGGGGTAAGGAGGGGCCTTATGGCGAAGCATAAACATATCGATGCGATCTGTATCGGAATCACTGTGTTTACCCTGCTCCTGACCTTCCTCTTTATGAACGGAAAGGCCCTCGACATTACAGCCGTTGTAAGTGAAGAGAACAGCGACGCCATATTTACCGAAAATGATCTGGATGCTGCGTGGGACACGGCAGGCGCGACAAAGATTACCCTTTCGGACGAAGGCAGTATGGTGAGCGGCAACGGCGCTTACGCCTATAATGACGACATCCATATCGTCTATTCGGGCAGATACATAATTTCCGGCGAGCTTTCCGATGGGTCGATCATCATCGAGGCGGACGGTGACGATAAAATATGGCTGATGCTGGATGGTGCAGACATCCGCTGCGGGGACGATGCGGCAATTCGTGTGGAACAGGCGGGCAAGGTATTTCTGACCTTGCATGACGGCACCGAAAACACGGTGTCTTCCGGTTCCGCTTATAGCGAAGAAGCGGTTTCTGCCGGTGTGGATGGGACGATTTACTCCAGGGACGATCTGACCATCAACGGATCCGGTTCGCTTCAGGTCTCGGCAGAATACAGGCACGGCATTGTCTGCAACGACGATTTTGTGATGACTGGAGGCACACTTCATATAACCGCCGCGCAGGATGCCATTCACGCGAATGACAGTGTGCGCATCAAAGATGCCGATCTTACGCTTTCCGCCGGCGACGACGGGATCACGGTTTCCAATGACGAGGAAACATCGTTCCTCTATGTGGAATCAGGAAAAATCTCGATTCCGTCCTGCTGCGAGGGCCTGGAAGCGGTGCAGATCACGATTGCCGGGGGAACGCTGGATATTGCTGCTGTGGATGACGGGCTTAACGCAAACGGATACAGCGGAAACTCTGTGATCAACATTACCGGCGGAGAGATCGCCGTTACGGTGGAAAACGGCAGGGACGCGGACGGAATCGACTCCAATAAGGATATTTATATCAGCGGCGGAAAACTGTTTGTCAGCGTCAGCGACAGCGGCGGGAGCTGTGCGATTGACCACGGAAGCGAATACGGCGGCAAATGTGTAATCAGCGGCGGAACGGTCCTCGCCTGCGGGAGCAGCGGCATGGCGGAAGGATTTGATTCGTCTTCCACGCAGGGCTT
>CANRBX010000004.1 GCA_947628955.1 uncultured Lachnospiraceae bacterium
ATCCGCAGGGAGCTTTCCTATGGGAAGGTTGAGACGCCGATGAAAATGCCGGAAAAATACCGGGTACCGGAAATGGCAAGGACTGGCGTGGCCCATCCAGATGAGAACACAGGCTTCGATAACGGATCTTCCCCGAATGGAGCGGAGGGCACTGCCAGGACTGGCAATGAAAAGTCCCTGCCTGTCGGAACAGGATTTTCTCAGGGAGAAGGCCGGCAGGGGAGCTTGCAGGATATGCCGGAGGATATGGTATGGTGTCTGCCAGAGTTTGCCCCGGGGGATACTGTGAGCGTATCGGAAGGGGGCCTTGCCGGACTTCCGGCGGTCGTCTGCAGGGTAGAAAAGCAGAAAGCAAGGATCAGAGTATATCTGTTTGGACGGGATCTGGAGATGGAGGTACCGCTCGGCAGCCTGAGGAAGGTTTAGGGAAGTGCGTTTCACGAACGGCTTCCCTTTTTATATATGGGGAGAAGTGTGAAATAAGGGCTGGGTCTGCCTGTGCGGCCAAACTGCCTTGCCCCATAGGCCTCACAGTTTCGCGTTATAGAGTATTTTACCTCAGATTACTACAAAATGCAGAACATACTGCAGGGTGATATTAAACATGGGACGCATAAAACATAGCGCAGGTAAAAGACATAAGTTAATTAAGCGGTCTGAAGGACACAGTCTAAAGAACATCAGATCTGAGATAAAGTAAAGGAGTTTCCCGCACGATATGGATGAAAGGGGAAAAGTAAAACTTGATCCAAACGGATCACTTAGAGAAAGCGAAAATGACGGAAAGAAGCAGATCCCACCTCCGGCTTACAGAGGGGATGAGGAATGGGTTCAGGAATATATTAGGCAGTTCGGGGAAAACCCCAGTTTCTTTTGAAACATAAATAGTTACTAAATAAGACAGCTGCTGAAAAGCTTATCCGGGACAGGTTTGCAGAGACTGCTGCAGACTCCGCTTTAAATGCAGTTTTTAATAAGGCAGACAGAGGCTGAGCCAATGTACAAAAGACACATGAAAAGAGTTTTAGATTTAGCCCTTTCTTTGGGCGGGCTGATTATCCTTGCGATACCTATGCTTATAATTTCTCTGATCATTTTCATAGACGACCCGGGCCCGGTCATATTCAGGCAAAAAAGGATAGGTATCAGGCGGACGGTTTTTAACTGCTACAAATTCAGGAGCATGAAAATGTCAACACCTCATGACGTGCCGACACATATGTTGGAAAATCCTGAGCAGTACATAACAAGATGGGGAAGGTTTATGCGGAAGATGAGCATAGACGAGCTGCCCCAGATATTCAATATAGTCAAGGGCGATATGGCAATAGTCGGCCCGCGCCCTGCCCTTTGGAACCAGGATGATCTGGCGGACGAACGCGACAAGTATGGGGCAAACGACGTAAGGCCGGGGCTCACAGGCTGGGCGCAGATAAACGGGAGGGATGAGCTTGAAATCCCCGTAAAGGCGAAGCTTGACGGCGATTATGTCAAAGCGCTGAACGAAGGAAAGATTAAGGGATTTGCAATGGACCTGAGGTGCTTTTTCGGGACTTTTATCTCCGTCCTCAGACACGATGGGGTGGTCGAAGGCGGAACGGGAAGCATTAAGGCCAGGAAACTGTGAAAGGGACGGCTGCGAAATGAAGAGGATACTTATCACCGGTGCGAACAGCTATATTGGCACATCGGTGGAGACATACCTGAACCGCCCGGAGTATGCAGGGATATACCAGGTGGACACAGTAGATATGGTCGGGGACGGCTGGAAAGAAAAGGACTTCTCCGGGTATGACACAGTATTCCATGTGGCGGGGATCGCGCATGCGGATATCAGCCGGGTCACAGAGGAACAGAAGAAGCTTTATTACCAGGTCAACCGCGACCTGGCGGTGAGCACGGCGAAGAAAGCCAAAAAGGAAGGGGTCCTGCAGTTCATCTACATGAGTTCCATCATTGTATATGGGGAAGCGACATCAATCCGTAAGGAGAGGGTCATAACGAAAGATACAAAACCGCATCCGACCAGCTTTTACGGGGACAGCAAGTGGAAAGCGGAGCAGAAGCTGGTTCCATTAGGAGATGAGAACTTCCATGTGGCGATCCTGCGTCCGCCGATGATTTATGGGGAAGGCTGCAAGGGGAACTACCAGACGCTGAAGAAAATAGCAATGAAGGTTCCGGTATTCCCGGACTTTCCCAACCGGAGAAGCATGCTGGCGGTGGGGAACCTGTGCGAATATGTCCGGCAGCTGATAGAGGAAGGAAAGGGAGGGCTGTTCTTCCCGCAGGATCCGGCGTATGTAAGAACATCGGAGATGGTAAGGAAGATTGCCGCAGAGAATGGAAAGACGGTCCGCCTGGTAAAGGGCTTCAACTGGGGCATCCGTTTGGCAGGGCATATGCCAGGGAAAGCCGGGGGAATGGTAAATAAAGCTTTTGGGAGCCTTATATACGATTATTCGTTGAAATGACACCGAATAATTGGACCAGATAAAAAGGAAAGACATGAAGAATGGTTTATGACAGAAAAGAAGCACATTTTGGTGATCTCGCAATATTTCTATCCGGAACAGTTCCGGATCAATGATATCTGTCAGGAATGGGTAAAAAGGGGGTACCAGGTGACAGCCGTTACGGGAATCCCGAATTATCCCCAGGGAAAATTTTATGACAGTTATGGAATCTGCAGGAGGCGGAAAGAGCGGTATCAGGGAATCGATATCATCCGTTTACCGATAGTCCCAAGAGGAAACAGCAGCCTGATGCTGGTGCTGAATTATCTGTCCTTTGTTCTCACCGCTGGGATATGGAGCCGGTTTACAGGATTGAGGGCGGATAAGGTATTTATATTTGAAGTTTCACCGATGACACAGGCCCTTCCGGGCGTCTGGTATGCCAGGAGGCGCAGGATACCGTGCTTTTTGTATGTACAGGATCTCTGGCCGGATAATGTGGAAATGGTTACAGGGATCCATAACAGACATATACTGGGTTTCTTGGACAGGATGGTCAGCTACATTTATAAAAAATGCAGCCGGATATTTGTGACATCACCCAGTTTTAAGCAGGTCCTGATCCGGCGCCACGTCGCGGAAAAAAAAGTGACCTACTGGCCCCAGTATGCGGAGGATTTCTACCAACCGGTTAAAAAGGATACAGGGCCGAGACCGTTTACGATCATATTTACAGGGAATATAGGGTATGCGCAGGGGCTGGAGATCCTCCCGCGTACTGCCCATTCACTGCGGGATGACGGTGTACAGTTCCTGATCGTTGGAGATGGAAGGTACAGGCAGGAGATGGAAGAAGAAATAAAAAAATACAAGGTATCTGATATGTTTGCGTTTACCGGACGTGTCCTTCCGGAAGATGTCCCGGCCTATTTTGCCAAAAGTGATGCCGCGTTTATCTCGTTTAAGGATATACCGCTGTTTGCAAGCACGATCCCGGCAAAGCTGCAGTCCTATATGGCGTGCGGAATGCCGATCCTGGCCGTTGCGGAGGGTGAGACAGAACGTATCATAAGAGAAGCAGAGTGCGGTTTCTGTAGCCTGCCAGGTGATGCGGATGGCTTGGTATCGAATATCCGAAGGATGCAGAATTGTGACCGGGAGACCCTGGGGAAGAATGCCAGGGCATATTCAGAAAAGTTCTTTAGAAAAGAAGCACTTCTGAATGAAATGGATAAATACTTGGAGGAGTGAGATATGTTTAAGGACAAGACACTTATGATTACTGGCGGAACCGGGTCCTTTGGGAATGCAGTGTTGAACCGCTTTTTAGGGTCGGATTTGAAAGAAATTAGGATATTTTCCCGTGATGAATTGAAGCAGGATGATATGCGCCACTTATACCAACAGAAGTATCCTAATTTAAGCGATAAACTGAAATTCTACATAGGAGATGTCCGGGACATCAATAGTATCCGGAACGCTATGCACGGTGTGGATTTTATCTTCCATGCAGCAGCATTGAAGCAGGTGCCATCCTGCGAATTCTTCCCCATTGAGGCAGTCCGCACCAATGTACTGGGGACAGAAAATGTCCTGACGGCGGCCATTGAAGAAGGCGTAAAAAAGGTCATCTGCCTGTCCACCGATAAAGCGGCCTATCCTGTGAACGCCATGGGCACCAGCAAGGCCATGATGGAGAAGGTGATTGTGGCCAAATCCAGGACGGTTTCACCGGATAAGACGACCATCTGCTGTACACGCTACGGGAATGTACTCTGCTCCAGGGGATCCGTAGTGCCGTTGTTCATCAAACAGATCAAAGAGGGAAAGCCTCTGACTGTTACGGAGCCTGCGATGACCCGGTTCATCATGAGTCTGGAAGAAGCGGTGGAACTAGTGGTGTTTGCTTTCCAGAACGCGGAATCCGGGGACATCATGGTACAGAAAGCGCCTGCCTGTACGATTGGTGTGCTGACGCAGGCGGTGAAGGAATTGTTCCACGCGGACAATAAAGTGAAAGTGATCGGTATCCGCCACGGGGAGAAGATGTATGAGACCCTTCTGACCAATGAAGAATGCGCCCATGCCATTGATATTGGGAACTTCTACCGGGTGCCCGCGGACAAGCGGGATCTGAATTATGACAAATATTATATTACTGGAAACAGTGAGAGGAATACCTTAAGCGAGTTTAATTCCAATAATACAGACCTTCTGGATATAAAACAGGTGAAAGAAAAACTCCTTCAGTTGGAATATATCCGTAATGAGATTGCCGAGTGGGAGGAACTGCACGGATGAAGATTCTAGTGACAGGAGCGAAAGGCTTTATCGGACGAAACCTGACGGAACGGCTCAGGAACATCGGGGCTGGGGATATCTATGAATATGATAAGGACAGTCCCGCGGGAAACTTGGAGGACTTCTGCCGGGACTGCGATTTTGTATTCCACCTGGCCGGGGTCAACCGTCCAGAACATGTAGATGAGTTTCAGGAGGGGAACTTCGGATTTACATCGGAACTTTTGAAACTGTTGGAGAAAAACCACAACCGTTGCCCGGTGATGCTGTCATCTTCAACACAGGCAGAGTTGGACACCCCTTACGGAAAGAGCAAGCTGGCAGGAGAGGAATTACTGCTGGAATACGGCAGAAGGATCGGAGCGAAGGTCCTGACCTACCGTTTTTCAAATGTGTTTGGGAAATGGTGCCGCCCCAACTACAACAGTGCCGTAGCCACGTTTTGTTACAACACAGCCCATGGCCTGCCGCTGCAGGTGAACGGGAGAGATACGAAGCTCAGACTGGTCTATATTGACGATGTGGTAGATGAACTGGTGCAGGCATTAAATGGCCGGGAGAACAGGGGTAGTGATGGTCGGTGCCAAGTAGAACCAGTGCACGAGACGACCCTTGGGGAGATCGTGGATTTGTTGGAATCTTTCCGCGATTCAAGGAAGACGCTGTTGGTGCCGGACATGACGGAAGGGAGCTTCAGCAAGAAGCTGTACAGCACCTACTTAAGTTACCTGCCGGAAAACGCATTTGCGTATCCACTGAACGTGCATATAGACCAGAGGGGTTCCTTCACGGAGATTCTGCGGACTGCAGACCGGGGACAGTTCTCGGTGAATATCTCGAAACCGGGAATCGAGAGGGGGAACCACTGGCATGATACAAAGAATGAGAAGTTCCTGGTGGTGAGCGGAAAAGCACTGATTCAGTTCCGGAGGCCGGATTCGGATGAGATATATAGTTACCATGTATCTGGAGAGAAGCTGGAAGTGGTGGATATTCCTTGTGGATATACCCACAGCATCACTAATGAGGGAGATACGGATTTGGTAACATTTATGTGGTGCAACGAGTGTTTTGATCCGGATAGGTTGGATACATACCCGCTGCGGGTGAACACGATACAGGTATAGGGGATATGAGGCCGGTCGCTGCCGGTACATTGGGACAGGGAGAGAAAAGAATCCATGGAGAAACTGAAACTGATGACAGTACTGGGTACACGCCCGGAGATTATACGGCTGTCGGAAGTTATTAAGAAATGTGATACATACTTTGACCACAGGCTAGTCCATACCGGACAGAATTACGACTACACACTGAACCAGATCTTCTTTGAGAATCTGGGGTTGAGGAATCCAAATATCTATCTGGATGCTGTGGGAAAGAACCTGGGTGAGACCATTGGCAATATCATCGCGAAGAGCTACCAGGAGATGCTGGCATGGAAGCCGGACGCAGTGCTCATTCTGGGAGACACCAATTCAGCTTTGTCAGCAATCCCGGCCAAGCGTCTCAAGATCCCGATCTTCCATATGGAGGCCGGGAACCGTTGCTTTGACGAAAACCTGCCGGAGGAAACCAACCGGAGGATCGTGGATCATATCGCGGATGTGAATCTGTGTTACAGCGAGCACGCCCGGAGGTACCTGAACGCGGAAGGCAGGCCGAAGGAAAGAACCTATGTAACCGGCTCCCCAATGGCGGAGGTCTTAAGTACCCATCTGGATCGAATCCTCAGGAGTGATGTGCTGGAGCGTTTGGAACTTGAAAAAGACGGATATATTCTTCTGTCTGCCCACCGGGAAGAGAACATTGACAACGAGCAGAGTTTTATGGCGCTGATGAATGCGGTGAATGCCATGGCGGAGACCTATCAGAAGCCTGTGATCTACAGCACCCATCCGAGGAGCAGGAAGTTCATCGAGGCGAGGTATTTCCAGTTTCATCCGCTGGTGAGGAGCCTGCAGCCGTTCAGCTTCACGGACTATAACCACCTGCAGCTGAACGCCTTCTGCGTGGTGTCCGACAGCGGGACGCTGCCGGAGGAATCGGCATATTTTAACGCCAAGGGGATGCCGTTTGCAGCGGTGTGTGTAAGGACATCGACGGAGCGGCCGGAGGCTTTGGACAAAGGAAACTTTATCCTAGGGAGCACTACTGCGAAGCAGGTGCTGCAGGCTGTGGATATGGCAGTGCAGATGAAAAATAACGGAGACTTGGCGGCTAAAGTATCGGATTATGCAGATGAAAATGTCAGTATGAAGGTAGTGCGGCTGATCCAGAGCTATACAGGGATTGTAGACAAGATGGTATGGAGGAAAGAGTGATGAGGGAAGATTCTGGGCAGCAGAGAGAATACCAGCGGTGCAGCAATTGCGTGATGGACACGTCTGATTCGAAGATCCGGTTTGATGAGAATGGCATGTGCGACCACTGCCACAATTATTATGAGAACATCCTGCCCAACTGGCATCCGGATGAACAGGGACAGAAAGAATTGGAAAAGATCGTAGAGAAGATCAAGAAGGATGGTCAAGGGAAGAAATATGACTGCATCATAGGGCTCAGTGGTGGGGTAGACAGTTCTTACCTAGCTTATTACGCGGTCAGGGTATTGGGACTGCGGCCGCTGCTGTTCGGTTGCGATACCGGCTGGAATTTGAATGTGGCGGTAAACAATATCGAGAAGATCACGAAGGGCCTGGGACTTCCACTGTATACGGAGATCGTAAACTGGAATGAGATGAAGGACCTGCAGCTGGCGTTCTTCAGGTCACAGGTTCCCTACCAAGATCTTCCGCAGGATCATGTGATCTTTGCTTCTCTTTATAATTTTGCAGCGAAGAATGGCATCAAGTATGTCCTGACCGGCGGCAATAATTCCACAGAATGTGTCCGTGAGCCGATCGAATGGGTCTATCAGAACGATATCCGCATGATCCGGGACATTCATAAAAAATATGGGAAAAGGCCTCTCAAGACACTTCCCATGTGTGGAATGTTCAAGGCCCATATCTATTACCGTTATCTGAAGTGCATGAAAGTGGTAAAGATACTGGACATGATTCCCTATACCAAGAAAGACGCCATAGTCACCCTGCAGAGGGAGTTTGACTGGGAACCGTATGCGAACAAGCATTTTGAGAGTATCTTTACCCGATTTTATGAGGGTTACTGGCTGATCAGGAAGTTTGGATATGATAAGAGAAAATGCCATTTCTCCAGCCTTGTCCTGACCGGACAGCTGGATAGGGAAGAGGCGATAAGAATCTTGGAACAGCCGCCCTATGACCCAGGACAGGCGATGCAGGATTTGGAATATGTCGCTAAGAAGCTGGGGATCACGAAAGAAGAGTTCACCGAAATGATGGAACAGCCCAATAAGACCTATAAGGATTATAAGAATACCTCCTGGATGATTGAACTGGCCGTGAAGGTATCTAGAATGCTGGGAATGGAGAGGCGGCAGTACCGCTGAGAAGACATAATGATAGCAGTGATCAATTACGGAATGGGGAATACCGGTTCCATCATAAACATGCTGCACCGGATCGGAACGGAAGCGGAAGTGGCAGAGCGGTCGGAAGACCTGGCTTTTGCGGACAAGATCATACTCCCAGGCGTAGGGACATTCGATACAGGGATGGGAAACCTTGAGGAGTTGGGATTTGCGGAAGTGATCCGGGAAGAGGTTCTGGGAAAAGGGAAACCGATCCTGGGGATCTGCCTGGGAATGCAGCTTTTGGGAAACCGGAGTGAGGAAGGAGAGAAAGAAGGCCTGGCCCTGATTGATTTTGACAACGTCAGGTTTTCGTTCGCTGCGGAGACAGAGCTTAAGATCCCGCACATGGGATGGGATATCGTGGATATCAGGAAAACGGTCCCGTTAGTGGAAGGCATTATGGAAAGGCCGAGATATTATTTCGTACATTCCTACCATGCAGTATGCAGGGATTCCACGGATATTCTGATGAGCTGCAGTTACGGATATGAGTTTACGGCGGCCGTTAACAGGGGGAATATCTATGGGACACAGTTCCATCCGGAGAAAAGCCACCGTTTCGGAATGAAGATCATGGAGAATTTTGTGAGGTGTGTCTGATGTTTCAAAGACCAAGGATCATACCATGCCTGTCGATCATAGATACAGATCTGGTAAAGACAACACAGTTCAAGGAGCCGAGATATCTGGGAGACCCGATCAACGCTGTGAAGATATTCAATGACAAAGGCGTCGATGAGCTGTGTGTACTGGATATAAGAGCCAGTGTGAATCATGAGAGGCCCAGAATGGATTATCTGAAGGATATCGCCAGTGAGGCATTCATGCCGCTGAGCTACGGCGGAGGGATCACCACACTGGATGAGATCAAGGAGATCTTCCATGTCGGATATGAGAAAGTTATCTTAAATACATCCGCATTTCAGGATAACGGATTGATAGAAAAAGCGGCGCAGGCGGCCGGTTCCCAGAGCATTGTGGTGTCCATTGATTATAAGACGGAGATGTTCGGCAAGAGAAGTTGTTACATCAGTAGTGGGACAAGGAAGGTGAAGCTTACACCGGTCCAAGCGGCGAAGATGGCGGAAAGCCTGGGGGCGGGTGAACTTCTGCTGAACGCCATCTCCCGTGACGGTATGATGGATGGGTATGACCTGAACACGATCCGTGAAGTAGCGGACATGGTAAGCATCCCTGTGATCGCTTCCTGCGGGGCAGGAAAAATCAGGGATATCAAAGCCGCTCTGGAGGAAGGACACGCCCATGCAGTAGCGGCTGGGAGTTTGTTCGTGTATTACGGGGAGGAGAAAGCGGTCCTGATTAATTTTCCGCAGGAGAAAGAATTTGTGGGGGAAGGAATATCTAGGTTTTGATTGTAGGCAATTCAGGGATAAAGATGAGGAGAACTATTAATGACGGATAATACAATATTGTTGCCGCAGACGTCAGATCAGGGACTGCTGGCAAGATATTATTCGCTGGCTGATACTTTTGTTATCTGCAGTAAAAGAGAGAATTTCCCGACTACTTGTCTGGAAGCGCAATGTTGTGGAACACCAGTAGCGGGATTCGATGTTGGGGGAATAAAGGAGACATCCATAGGTGGAACAATGAATTTTGTCCCATTTGGGGATTTAGATGGATTGAGAGCAAGCGTGGGTCGGGCGATGGAAGAAGACGGGGAACTGACGGCATCAGAAGCACGGAGGTTGTTTTCGAAAGAAACAATGATAGAGAATTATCTTCGCGAATATGATAGGGGTGGAAGAAAAGAAAGAATCCTTCTGATTGATGTAAACTGTAAGCATTCTTCGACCGGAAAAATAGTATATGATCTTTTTCAAGGAATAAAGAAAAATGGCCGGGATGCCAGAATTTGTTATGGACGAGGCGAAAATATTAATGAGAAGGGAATCTACAAGTTTGGCTTAGATTGGGAAACAAATATTCATGCAGGGCTTGCCAGGGTCACAGGGTATAATGGATATTTTTCCCCAATATCAACGTATCGTTTGATCCATTCAATTGAAGAGTATAAACCGGATCTGATCCATATCCATGAGTTACATGCCTATTTTGTGAATATTAAACCCTTAATTGAGTATATAAAAAAGAAAAAAATACCGGTTGTATATACTTTTCATTGTGAGTACACATATACAGGTAAATGCGGATATGCAAATGAATGTTCTAATTTTATGAACGAATGTGGCAATTGTCCAGAGCTGCATGAATATCCGAAAAGCTTGCTTTTTGACAGGACAAGACAGATGCTAAAAATGAAGAAACAGGAATTTGGAAATCTTGATATGACGATTGTTGCTCCTTCGAAGTGGCTAGCGGATCGAGTAAAACTGTCTTTTTTAAAGAATAAGCAGATCGATGTTATATATAACGGAATTGATACAAATGTATTCCATCCAGTGGATGCCTCTGACCTTCGTGTTGAGCTGAAAATTCCTGCTGACCATAAAATTATATTATCTGTTGCACCGGATATTATGAGCGAGAGAAAAGGCGGGAAGTGGGTATTGAAACTGGCGGAGATGATAAAGAAAGATAAAGTTACATTTATTTTGGTTGGCGTTAAAAATATATGTGATATCAACATATTAGCGAATTAAATATAGAATGCTACAAAGGTTTATAGGAGAAAGCATGAAAAAGATAACTATACATCAATTGTATTATGTAAAGTGTCCCGTTAATCATCTTCTGGTAATCATGCTGATAAGTGTATTTAGTTTGCCGATATATATTCTTTTTGAATATATGATAAATGCACCATATAATGTCATAAATCTTATGCTTGTTTTTTCGACGGTTATTATGATCAGTTGTGGAATATATGATGTCAAGAAGAAAGGGATTAACTTAAGCAATGTATTTGCAATTTTCTATTTTGGTGTTTTACTAATGAATAATTTAAATATATCTGCTTTGCAAAAAGAAAAAACAATAGTAGATGCATATTACTTTTTATCTGGACCGATAATATATTTCCTCATTTTGAGGTTTTATAATAAAATAGGGAAAAAACGTTTAAAAAAAAGGATATCTATTAATGCAGATATTATAGGGATAATAATTATTATTCTTTGTTTAATATTAAAGATATATATTTATAATGTTAAAGGAATACGTTTTTTTTCCACATTATGGCGAACAGAAGAGGCAATGGCGTTCACTATTCCAGGTGCGACGGGAATGGCAGATATATTTCTGTGGTTATCATTGATGATGGTACCCGTAATAAGGAAAAAGTGGTTAAAAGTATTAGCTATTTTAGTTCCAACGGTATGTATAGTCTTATCTGCTAGTAGACAGGATTTTATTATACTGGGAGTTTATATTGGATTGGCTTGGGGTATGCGATATGGGAAACAATTTTTTTCAAAAAAGAATACCATAAGATGTTTAGCGATGCTGATGATAATGTTGGTTATTTTCTCTGTATGGGGAAATTACCGTCAAAAAAAAATAGGGTGGACAAATGTAGGGGCATCAATTGCGTTTTTTATGGAAAGTAGAACAGATAATTTTATAGTTAATTGGGTTTATGGGTATACAGGTATTAACTTTGATGTGTTAAAACAAGAAGTTATTGAAAAGGAAAAAACAGAAGAATTTAGAGCATTAGTGCTTCCTATAATGAGAATATTTGGAGGAACTGAAGCAGTTTTGGAATATGAGAACGAAGTGAGAACATATGGTTTAAACGGATATAACGCCTCATCGTTTCTAGGACGGTATATTAGGGAATTTGGAGTATTTTATCTTGTTGATATTATGTTGCTTGCAGTATTAGTTATTATACTGGATTATTTGTGCTGTTTGGCAGATTTTAGGGGTGGTCAGGTATTTTTATTGACGATGACAGCGTTAACTTTTTTTGGTGATTATTATATGGGCGTTGTAAGTATGTTTTTTGCCATCGTTATTGGAATAATTATACATTTTATGGTGAATACTACCAGAAACCGATAACTAATTACGCTATATGGTTTCTATTGATATTATAATCAGGAAACAGGCAACGTATTTGAACTAGAAAAAATGAAAAATGAAAATAGCGTACTGTCAGGAGAAAAATAAAATGTTAGATTTTTTAATTGTTTACGAGCATAAGGCGAGAGAGTTGGACAATGTTTGTCTTTTGAAAGCTGAGTTAGAATTACGGGGTTATTCTGTAGAAATAATTCAAAGTGCAGAATTGTATACGTATCAATATAGAACGAAAAAGAAACCTGCGGTTTTAGTAACATTTGCGTTATACGACGATGAATCATTTGAAGGCCATGTAACAGGTGTTGTAGGCTGCATTGATAAGGTTGTTAATCTTCAATGGGAACAGGTACTTTCTGGAGATTTAACTAGTGTGAAGTTTCATACTCCTAAGGGAAAAGCAGCATGGGCGACGCATGTGTGCTGGGGACAGGAGAGCTTTGAACGATTGAAAAAATCCGGTGTAAAGAATGTAGTTCTTACCGGAGCGATTCAAATGGATTTTTTAATAGGGAATTTAAGAAATTATTATATGTCGCGCCAAGAAATGAATGTAAAGTACAAATTACCTCAAGGAAAGCTGGTTTTATATATTTCTTCTTTTGTTGGTACAACAGCAACAAAAAAGGAACAGGAGTTGACACGAGCTAAAATTGGAAATGTTGTTGATACCAGTAAGAATATAGGGATTGAATCCAAAAAAAAGACGCTGGAAATATTTGACTTGCTGATGGAGAAGAATAGTGAATATTTCATAGTTTATCGTCCGCATCCGGGCGAACTTATAGATGAGACATTAGAACTGATGATGAAAAAACATCGTAATAAATTTCAGGTTATATCGGAAGATTCTGTTAAACAATGGATATTAATTGCCGATCATATTATTACTTGGATTTCTACTTCAATTGCTGAAGCGTATTTTGCTGGTCGAAACTGTATTGTGTTACGGCCTGTTCCGGTGCCGATGGCATGTGATAGCGTGCTATTCACAGATGCTAACATCATTTCTGATGTCGACGGACTGGAAAAAGTATTAAAAGTAGAAAGGGCAGGATTTCCTATACCATCAAAAAACATGGATTATTATTATGGTTCATATAATGATGGAAAAGCTTATGTTCGCGTTGTAAATTTGCTGGAACAGGTTTATAGCACTACAGATTATAATATTATAGGCATTCCTAAAAGATTGTATTTAGGAGTCCCGATAAAGAATTTAATTAAAAGAATGATACTTTTTTTCCATATAACCAGCAGAACATGGCCCATTATATATATACGTCGCATTCGGGAGTGGCTGGAATTTTTTGAACATTATCGAAAAAAAACTGTTTGTGAACAGGTTACTCCAGAGCAGATTGAAAAGATAACTATGAAATTGAAGCAAATTATACAGTGATCGCTTATGGATAGTCGTTTGTTTATAAAGAATATGTTTAGATATTGCATTCCTACAATTGTATCGGCCATTGTTGCGGTTATGGTGTTGCCTTTGATTTCTAGAATGTATCCCGAAGATGAATATGGATATATTAATAACTTTTATACCATTGGAAACATGTTAATGGGGATTGTCTTTTTGGGTTTGGATAGCGCCTACATACGCTATTTTAATGAACCGCCAGAAGGGGCTTCTCGAAATGGCCTTTTTTTCTTTGCGCTAAAAGTAGGAATAGTGGTTACTGTGTGTGGATTCACCTTTGTTTTGCTATTTACTCCGGCGCAGGCCTCTGGTCTATTATTTAATGAAAATGGGGTTATAGGGCTCACTTTTCTGGGAGTGTATGTTATTGAATTAGTTTTTTTTCGATTATTGAATATTAATTTTCGCTTTTCTGAACAGGCAAGAGCATACAATATTCAACAGATTAGTTTTACTGTTTGTAATAGATGTCTGTTTCTATTAGCTGTTATTTATACGACAAGATATATTTTCTCTGTAGGAATCATTGTTGCTGGTATGTTGGGAATTGTATTGATAAGCCTGTGGATACAAAGATTTGTATTTGATGATGTTAAAATCAATGTGATGGTAAAAAAGGAAATGCTTCTTTTTGCTATTCCTGTAATGCCAGCAACGATTATAACAATGTTGAATAATACTATTGCTAATCTGTTCCTAGGTGGTTTTGGATTGCGCAGTGAAGCAGGACGGTTGGCTATAGCTATGAGTTTGTCAAATATTTTTGCTGTAATTCCAAATGCGTTTTCGGTTTATTGGGGACCGTTTATGTATAAATATTATCATCAAGAGCAGGAAAGAATAAAAAATATACACGATATGATAATGATGTTTAGTATGCTGATGCTAATTTGCATAATAATTTTTCAGGATGTGCTGTATATGCTATTGGGGAAAAGCTATCGAACATCCCAATCGTATTTTCTCATAATTATGCTTGTACCTATTTCTAATATTATAGCAGAAACAACAACTTATGGAATTGGAATAGCTAAAAAAACGAAATATATGTTGCTCGCAGCAATGGTCGGATGTCTGATCAATATTATTGCATGCTGTTTGTTTATTCCTCGTTTAGGCGCGTGCGGGGCAGCGATAGGGATTGCGCTTTCAGCAACAATAACTTTCATGTTGAAGAGTATTATAGGACAACATTTTTATTCAAGCGTTCGAAATAGAACTAAATCAATATTGAGCATGTTACTAATATGGATAGTGTGTATCAGTAATTCATTTCTGTACAAGAAATTACCACTTCGTATAATGCTATGCTTGGTTATAGCAGGTACAGCGATTTTCTTATATTGGAGTTATATAGAAAAAATTATTGCATATTTAAAACGTTTTAATAAAGGATAGGGAGGATTAGGGTAATGGAGAAACTTGCGCTTCAAGGAGGAAATCCAGTAAGGGGTGAGAAAATATTTTATGGGAGGCAATGGATAGATAAAGAAGATATAAAAAGCGTTCAAGATGTGTTACTTAGCAATTTAATTACAAGTGGCCCAAAGGTAGAAGAATTGGAATTTAAGTTGACAAGATATACAGGTGCTAAATATGCTGTAGCTGTGTCTAATGGCACGGCGGCACTTCATTGTGCATGTCTAGCGGCTGGCGTGGGTTCGGGGGATGAGGTGATCACGACACCTCTTACTTTCGTGGCCAGCGCTAATTGCGCGTTGTATTGCGGTGCGAGACCGGTATTCGCGGATGTGGATCCGGAGACTTATAATATTGACCCTGCGAGTATAGAAGCCCGTATCACAGATAAAACAAAGGCAGTTGTGGCGGTAGACTTCACTGGTCAGGCAGTGAAGATAAAGGAAATCCGGGAAATCTGTGATAGGCATGGCCTAATATTCATTGAAGACGCCGCCCATTCTATTGGCACGAAATATAATGGAAAGATGGTCGGCAGTTTAGCGGATATCACTACTTTTAGTTTTCATCCAGTAAAGACTGTGACATCAGGGGAAGGCGGGGCGGTTCTCACGAATGATGATGAGTTGTATAAGAAGATAGTTCTTGCCCATACACATGGTATTACCCATGATGAAGCACTAATGGAGGAAGCTCCACATGAAGGGATGTGGTATTATGAGCAAGTGAATCTTGGATACAATTACAGACTTACAGATTTTCAGGCAGCCCTGCTTATTAGTCAGTTGGGAAAAATTGAAAAGTTTAAGGCAAGAAGGCAGAAGATAGTAAAGCGATATAATGAGGCGTTTGCAGAAGTTCCGGAAATTATTGTACAGAAGGAAATTTCAGAATCAGATACATGTCGACATCTATATATTATTCGGTTGGATTTTGGGAAATTATCTTGTACGAGGCGGCAATTTTTTGATGCAATGAGTGCTGAAAATGTTCAGTGCCAGGTCCATTATGTGCCGGTTTACTGGTTCCCGTATTACCGGCATCTAGGGTATGAGAGGAGACTTTGCCCGGTGGCAGAGGAGATCTATAAGGGAATTCTGAGCATACCTCTCTATCCCAGGTTGACGGATCAGGATGTAGAGGATGTGATCCATGCGGTGAAAAAAGTAGTTGAGAATTACAGAAAAAGATAAATCCTGTTGTTTTATACGAAGGAGCCTAGAAGATGGATAATGCAATAGCTGTTATAACGGCCCGGGGAGGAAGCAAACGGATACCCCGGAAGAATATAAAGGAATTCTGTGGAAAGCCAATCATGGAATACTCCATTCAGGCGGCACTGGGGGCAGGCATTTTTGATGAGGTCATGGTGTCCACGGATGATTCGGAGATTGCGGACATCGCAAGAAGGGCCGGGGCCAGTGTCCCTTTCATGCGTTCAGAAAAAATGGCAAACGATTATGCAACGACGGCAGATGTATTGGCAGAAGTTTTGGAACAGTATGAAAAAGTTGGAAAACAGTTTGCTTTGATCTGCTGTATCTATCCTACGGCACCGTTTGTTACGGCAGAAAAGATTAAGAAGGCAGGAGAAACCCTGCTTCAGTCGGATGCGGATACGCTTATTCCCGTTGTAAGATACAGTTTCCCTCCCCAGAGGGCTTTGTTGATTCGGGACGGTTTTGTCTCGTACCAGTACCCGCAATATGCCCTAACCCGGAGTCAGGATCTGGAGCCAATCTACCATGACTGTGGTCAATTCTATTTTTGCAGAATGGAACCATTCCTCTCTTCAAGGTCTTTGGTCTGCGGGAAGACTCTTCCGTATATCATTCCGGAGGAAGAGGTACAGGATATAGATACCATAGCGGACTGGCATCTTGCGGAACTGAAATATGAGTGTCTGAAAAGGTTGGGTAGGGTATAACCGGCAGTATGGCTTAATGGGTTCTATGGGGTTCTATGGAATACGAGGTATTTTTGAAAGGTAATTGGGAGAACAGCATGAAGCGGTTCCATGAAAAGATGAACAATGGAGAGGTATATTTTATCGCGGAAATGAGCGCTAACCACGGCGGAAGCATTGACAATGCATTGAAGATTGTAAGGGAAGCTGCCCAGGCCGGCGCTGACTGTGTAAAGATCCAGACCTACACGGCTGATTCTATGACGATTGATTGCGACAACGAATACTTCCAGATCAAAGGCGGTCTATGGGATGGATATAAGCTGTATGATCTCTATCAGGATGCTGGGACGCCGTATGAATGGCAGGCGCGGATAAAGGAAGAATGTGACCGGTGCGGGGTGGATTTTTTATCTACACCGTTTGACAGGGCAGCAGTCGATTTCCTGGAAAGCATCGGGGCAGAGGCATATAAGATTGCAAGTTTTGAGCTGGTTGATATCCCACTTATTGAGTATGCAGCATTAAAAGGAAAGCCAATGATCATATCAACGGGAATGGGGAGCCTGAAAGAGATACAGGATGCGGTGGAAGCATGCCGCAGAGCTGGGAATGATAGGATCGTGCTCCTGAAATGCTGCAGTGAGTACCCGGCATCATGGGAGGACATGCACCTGGGCAATATACCGGATATGGCGGAACGTTTTGGGGTTCCTGTCGGTTTGTCAGACCATAGCGCGGGAAGCCTGGGGGCAGTGGCAGGCGCGGTTCTCGGGGCATGTGTGATCGAAAAACATGTTAAGCTGGAAGGGGTGGAAAGCCCAGATAGCAAATTCAGTATGACGATGGATGGGTTTGCACGGATGGTCCGGGATGTCAAAAATGCGAAAGCGATAACCCGGGGCCCGGTATATGACCTGACTGACGGCGAGAAAAGTTCGACGGTATTCCGTCGGAGCGTCTTTGCGGTAAAGGATATCGCAGCGGGAGAGTGTTTTACGGAGGAAAACCTGCGTGTCATCCGTCCGGGTTATGGGATAGCCCCGAAGCATCTGCCTGCATTACTTGGAAGAAAAAGCAGGCGGGACATCCACAGGGGAGAACCGATTGTTCCAGATGATCTGGAATGAAAACAGCTGGCGGAGGACGTTAGAATGCAAAAGGAAGAATTATATTTGCGGGAAGCTATGCTGTCAGACATAGATATGTTGTTTAAGCTGGCAAATGATGAGACTGTAAGGAAAAACGCGTTCCATATGGCTCCCATTTCTTATGGTGAGCATAAGGAATGGTTCGGAAGGATGATAGAAGACGATTCCCAGTTGCAGTTTATCCTGATGTCAGGCAGTTTGCGTGTTGGACAGATTCGGTTGACGCTGAACGGGGACAGTGCGGAAATTGATTACAGTATTGTTTCCGAGAAGAGGGGAATGGGTTATGGGAAAAAGATGGTACAGCTTATAAAAGGGTTATTACACACGCGATATCCGTCCATACAAAAGCTGACTGCCAAAGTGAAACCGTCAAATGCGGCATCCATTTATTGTTTTGAGGAAAATGGATTTCAGGAGACTTATGAACAGTATGAATTTAATATGGCAGCGTACCAGGAAGAAGTAGAATTGATAGACGATAATTACTCGGGGGGGGGTATTCCTGTACTTGACGAACAACAAAAACGCCCTTCCCCTTTTCCGATGGATTTCGGAGAGGTGTGAAGCTGCAGTATTTAGCGACAGGCTGACAGTTGATGTATTGGGGCGGCTGAAACCAAGACTAGTTATCAGTTATAACTACATGTACCTGATCCCCACGGAATGTATAAGCTATATGAACGGGAATATTGTAAATCTGCACATTGCCTTGTTGCCTTGGAATCGTGGTTTCAGTCCCAATATTTGGAGTTTTATTAACGGCACACCCAAAGGTGTCACAATCCATAAGGTCTCGACCAGATTAGACGAAGGGGATATCCTGTATCAAAAGAAAGTATGGTTTGAGCCGTCAGATGAAACATTTGAAACAACCTATAAGAAACTAAATGAGGTAATTGTAGAATTGTTTCAGAAAAACTGGGATGATATATACAGTGGAGAATGGCGTAATCATATTTACAGACAGCAGGGAGAGGGAACATATCATTCCATTAGCGATCTGAAGGAATTACGCAGGAAGTTGGATTTTAACTGGACGGATAATATTGCTGCGTTTCTGGAACGCTATAATGTCTTAAAGACGGGAGAGGACTGAAATGACCAGTTATGTGATAGCAACGGTAAAATCTTGGAATATGCAAAACTTCTATTTTTTGAAAGAAAAATTCCCGGAATATGATTTCATATTGATTACGGATAAGAAGGATCTGACATACGAAAGACTGGAAGAAATTAATCCGCGTTTTGTTTTTTTCCCCCACTGGTCATGGATTATCCCGGAGAAAATATACAGCCGCTTCAATTGTGTTGTCTTCCATATGACCGACCTTCCGTTTGGGAGGGGAGGGAGCCCGCTCCAGAACCTGCTCGTCCGAGGAATCTATGACACAAAGGTATCCGCCATTAGAGTCAAGAGGGGAATGGATACAGGGCCTGTATATCTTAAGAAACCGTTGGATATATCCTGCGGGAACGCCGATGATATTCTTAAGAGGGTATCGTCTATCGTATTTAATGAAATGATACCGGCTTTTTTACAAAGTGATATCGCCTGCCAGGAGCAGGAAGGCAAGCCGGTTGCGTTTAAACGAAGGCTGCCGGAACAGAGCGAGATCCCATCCGGGCTTTCCCAGCGTCAGATATACGATTATATCCGCATGCTGGACGGTGAGGGATATCCGGCAGCATTTGTAAAGGCCGGACAGAACCGGATCTATTTCAGAAACGCAAGATATGAAGGTGGAAAGGTTTCAGCAGAAGCTTTTTTCGGAGGAGGGTAATAACCATGAGAAACGTGCTTATTGTAGCAGCTCATCCGGATGATGAGATACTGGGCGTCGGGGGAACGGTCAAAGTCCTTGCTGACGCAGGCGTTGTGGTCAGGGCGCTGATACTGGCGGAAGGGCAGACATCCCGCACAGAGAAAAGGGAGGACACGCCTCTGGACGTTATTATCCGCCTGAGGGAAAACGCAGCAGCAGCTGCTGAAATTATGGGATTTACGAGCATTGATTTCTGCGATTTTCCCGATAACCGGATGGACGGCGTGAACCTTCTGGATATTATAAAAGTAGTATCACAGTATATAGAAAAGTACAGTCCAGATACGATTTTCACGCACCATCATGGAGACTTAAATATAGACCACAGGCGAGTCTGCGAAGCTGTGCTGACAGCATGCCGTCCAACCGGAAAGGATGCAGTCAAGCGGATATATGCTTTTGAGACCCCATCGTCTACGGAATGGAATTATACATACGAGAACAGCTTCCGGCCGAACGTTTACGTTGATATCAGCGGAGCGATAGAAGTGAAAGCGAAAGGAATGAACTGTTATGAAAGCGAACGGACGGAATTTCCGCACCCGCGCAGCGAAGGGGCCCTCCGTGCTTTGGCCCGGTATAGAGGAAGCAATTCCGGAATGGAGTATGCGGAAGGGTTTATGCTTTTAAGAGAGACTGTGGAGATTCGGAAGCTCAGAGATTGGCATCCAATAGGAATTGGGGGGGGGTATAAGTCCATGGGCTGATACTGGCAGTCAATGCCGGGTGCTGGCGGCATGAAGATCCTATGCTTGTATAACAATATCTGTGCTGAAGAACTTTTTGACTGGCTTCAGAAACAGGGGCATGAGGTATACTTATGCAGAGAACAGCTAGAAGACGTATGGTGTGTACGGCAGGAGTTTGACCTTGCAGTCAGTTATACTTACCGGTTTATCCTTAAGGAAAGTACATTAAAAGCCCTTAGCGGTAATGTGGTGAATCTTCATAATTCCTTCCTGCCATGGAACAGGGGAGCTGACCCCAATATATGGAGCATAGTTGATAGTACACCGCGTGGAGTTACCCTTCATTATATGGATTATGAACTGGACAAGGGTTACATTATTGCTCAGAGGTTTGTGCCGATGAACAGGGAGAAAACGCTTGCGGAAAATTATTATATATTGGATAAAGCAGCAAAAGAATTGTTTAAAGAAGCATTTATATATTACGATTATTGGGAGTCACTAAAGAAGAAAGTGGTGGGTTCTGGAAACTATCACTCGGTAAAAGATGGAGAAAGAATCAAAAAAAACATTTCTTCTTATGAAATGAGAGCGGATGAGTTGATACATATCTGTAAAGGCTTCGGATAAGGAGCAGAATTGAGGTATAGTTATTGTGATTTATATCAGGACAGATGGAAATGGAGAAATAGGAATCGGGCATGTCATGCGCTGTCTCTCCATCGCGGAGGAATATAGACACCAGGGCGGCGAGGCCATATTTTTGATGGCAGATGAAAGGGCGGCAGATCTGATTAAAAAGAATGGTTTTTCTTATATATGTCTGAACTCGGTGTGGAATGATCTTGAGCAGGAACTGGATACCATGATCGAAATCACTGAAGAAAAAAAGATTCCGCTGCTGCTGGTAGATTCCTATTTTGTTACAGAGAAATACCTTTCTGCGTTAAGAAAACACACGAGGATTGCATATATTGATGATATAGATCAGTTTATCTACCCGGTGGATATTCTAATTAATTATAACGTTTATGCGGAGCAGCTAGATTATCCATGGAGGTATAGGGATGCGGGAGTGACGGCAAAGTTTGTACTCGGATGCAGGTATGCGCCTTTGCGTGAGGAGTTCAGGGGGAGAGTGCGTTCCATTTCTCAACGGGTGCAAAAGGTGCTGATCACAACCGGAGGAACCGATATCTATGATGTGACGGGTCATTTGCTTGAGCATTTAAGTAAACAACGCTGGTTCCCGGAATTGGAGTTTGAGGTGATTGCAGGAAGGTTTAACAGTCACATTGGTGAACTTGCTGCCAAATGGGAACGGTATGATAATATACGTTTCCATTACAATGTCACGGACATGGCAGACTATATGATGGCATGTGATGTGGCTGTAACTGCTGGCGGAAGCACTGTGTATGAACTAATGGCCTGTGGGACACCTGCGATTGTTTATACATTAGCAGATAATCAGAGGGACATTGCGAAAACAGTTTCCGAGATGGAGTTAATTCCGTGGGCGGGAGATGTGAGGAAAGATATTAACTTATGTTGTTGTACAATTATGAATATAATTGAGGAATATATCGGAAATTATAGAAGAAAACAGGTTAGTAGACGGATGCAGAAGTTAGTGGATGGGTATGGAGGCAAGAGACTGGCAGCATTGCTAAGGACGTATGATAGTAGGTTTTGATCCCTTTTTAACTTTTTAAAATCCTCAGAGAATTATTACTATGAAACAAAACCTTCCGGGTAGCCAAGAAAGCACAGACTGCCCCTATTGTTGCTGATCTCCCAAGAAGTCCATAGGTAGAACCCAATCAAGCAGAGCAATAAAAAGTCAATTCAACTTATCGACAACACCCCTATCAAACTTAAAAAGGTTGATTCTGAATTGAACTGTCAGGCTTATGCGGCAACTGCTGGAGCCTTCCAGCCAAGCGCTTTTAACTTCTTAAGGTACGCATTGATTTTGCGTTCCTTATTGAACTGATTGTAATAATCAGCTCCAAGATCCTTGAAAACAACTCCATCCTTTAGGATGTGGTATATCGCAATCAGCATGGAATGAGCTACTGCCACACAGGCACGCTTTGACCCACGGTGGGCGCTGATCCTCATAAACTGCGCATGAAAGTAGGACTTCTTATTTTTTACAGCTGCATGTGCACAGGTGACCAGTGTCGTCCGCAAGAGGGAGTTCCCTTTTCTTGTTTTACCGGACTTCCTTTTCCGGGCACTTTCATTGTCACCAGGGCATAATCCAGCCAGGATGATATGTGCTTATCTGTAGGAAAACGGGCCATATCTGTGCCAATGACGGAGATGATGGCCTGGGCACTGGTGTTCCCTATGCCGGTCACATCCTGGATGGCCTGCGAAGCCTGCTTTTCTTCCGGTTTCATAAAGTTGTCGATCTCATCATCCAGGTTTTTGATGTGAGCATTCAGTTCATCCAAGTGGGCAAGAAGCTCTTTCATCATCCTGCGCTGGAGAGGGGACATCACGCCATTCAGGTCATCCATGATCTGCTCCTTTGTGGCTTTGAGGTTATGGGCAATGATTTTCCGCTCATACATCTCATCGTATTTTGCCTCGTCAATGGATTCTCCGGTAAGGAGATATTCCAGGATACTGCGAGCACTTTTGCCATTGATGTCGGATACAGTTCCGGACAGCTTGATGTTGGCCCTTCCAACATTTTTTGAAGTCGATTCAGCTCTCTGGTACGTTCCCCCACAAGGCTCTTGCGGTAACGGACTAATTCTCTTAGTTCCCTCTGATCTTTGTCAGGGATGTAACTGGGCTGAAGCAGGTCTGCGATCCATTCCGCATCTTTTACGTCTGTTTTCCGGCCAGGGACAGCTTTCATATGGCGGGCATTGACCACCATGGCGTTCAGACCGGAAGATTCAAGGATGTTATACAGAGGCTTCCAATAAGAGGCTGTGCTCTCCATGGCGACCATTTCACAGCCGCCTTCCCTGAGCCAGTCAGCTAATTCAAGAAGTTCTCTGGTTGTTGCACCAAAGTCACGTACTTCCTGCTTTCTGCCGCACCGGAAGCAGGCAACGATAAGCTTTTTGTGCACATCAATACCACAACATTTGTCGTAAATTTTATCCATACTGGCATCTCCTTCGTAAAATTTACGGCACGGTACTCTGTCTCTTATCATTTTACTATACGTCCTTTTGCCTATGAGATGGCTGGACAGGTGGTGGTGTGAATGAGAGTACCTGAAATCAGTTTAGATAACGAGCTGCAGGCTCAAAATAAACACGATCTTTACCGTTACTATAAATATAAATGGAAATACCAACAAACTCAATACCTTACAGCCTGCACAGTTTCATTTATGGTGGTTCCAAGTGTGCGGGCATGGGGGTTTAGATAATATTTCCATCCTCTCTGAATATTCCGGTACACCGCACCGGAATATTTACGCCTGGTGCCTGGTCAGATCCGGCAGCAAGCGGAGTGCGCATAACGGCCCTTGGCAGAAATCTTTATGCAAGTCGATAAGAATTATTACCTACTTACCTTAAAAGTAAATATTCATATATCTCTCAATATACGCATCCTTTAATTGGCGTATGCGCGATAAACATAGATAGAAAATAGCAGATAATATATATTCCGCAGCATCCTAAAAATGATCCCTCTGGCCAACCATACTGTGGCTGTATAAACCAACATAGCAGATTATGGACTCCAAAATGCAGACAGTAAATACCCAATGTATAATCGGTTAATCTTATAATCACATTTTTTATTTTGCCTGTGCACCAGTTAAAAGGTAATAGCCAAAAAAAGAATACGAAACACCCTGCTACGATAATCTTTTCTATCCCTGCACAACCATAGCCTTCAGGTACTGTGAACACTGGATATATAATTAAAAAAGAAACAACAAGAAACAACCCTGTAATCAGACTTTTTCTTGGTAACATCTCTTTGATCCGTTCGAATACTTTAAAATGCCCTGTAATCAAACCGCATACCGCTGCTATCGGCAGCATTTCAATCAGGCGTCCTAACGGATATCTTAATTCAAAGCGCATCTTTCCCCAAAGTGATAAATTAATCCCCGAATATTGTAATACTAATGAGAGCAGACTCAGCATTCCAAAAACAATCCATTTCCTATCAGATTTCCAGACCTTGACTATAGTTGAAAACAGTATCGTCAACCATATAAGATTCACCTGATACCATAGCACGCCATCAAGGTTGTGTGAATGTCCCGTTATTAATTGCCAAAACAGATCTTTTATGCTGATATCTAAGGCTACCAACCCGATAATATTGAACAACTTATATATAAGATAATAAGCGCATCCCCAAAATATATGCGGAAATATCAACCTTTTCAATCGCTTTTTGAGTTTTACTGTTACCCCCCCTCTCTCAAAAAAGCATCCGCTGTTAAATACATCGACATGAACATAAATATTGGCACATGATAAGCACGCATTCTAAAAAACAGATAACGAATTCCGGTTCCAGAAACACTAGATCTCCAAAAATGAGTCAGGATAACTTCGAAACACATCCATGCTCTCAAAATACATAAACCAACGTTTTTCTTCATTTCGTATCCCTGCCACTACATTTGTATACTGCAGCATTAAGAAACATGCCCAGATAATCTAGCAGCGCCGTCTTTTCCATATAGCGCACTGCTTTCCCGTGATTATCCCGGCCCTGCCACCCTGTAGTATCCATTCCTGGCGCCCTTAGCAGCCCACCCTCAGCAGCTGCGCTTTCCCATGGAGGCGGCACAAAACGGATGACGCCGGCACAAAGATGCTGTCCCCTTTGAAGAACGGGATCATCCCACCATTCCAGCAGAGGACCCCGCAGCCATCCGTGCAGAGCAGCACGTTGAACGTGCCCTCCCCGGTCTGCAGACCGGCCATCCCGCGGACTCGCTCCGTGTTCAGCAGGATCCGCTCCGTCTGGAAGTACCTGCACCTGCACAGTAGCTCCGCCGCGAAGCCCGGCTCATACCTGAGGACGCGCATCGGCTGCCTAGGCTGTATCCCTGCCTTCAAATCCGCAACATCCAGGGCCTTCTGTACATGCAGTTCCCGCGCCCTCCCATTCTTATCTGTCCTCCCGTAATCGTACAGTCGGTAAGTCAGGTTGGAATTCTCCTGCACTTCTGCCACCAGGGCGCCGGCACCCAGTGCATGGACAGTGCCCGCCCTGAGGAAGAACACATCGTTCTTCTTCACCCTCACATACTGCAGATGCGCTGGCACAGTCCCGTCCGCGGCAGCCCGCTCAAGTGTGCCGGGGTCCATGTCGTGCAGGAAGCCATATGCCAGCTCCGTCTCTTTCCCGGCATCGAGCACGTACCACATCTCCGTCTTCCCAGGCTGCCCTCCCTCATGTTCGCGGGCATACCCATCCGAAGGATGCACCTGGACCGACAGCTTCTCCGACGCATCGATCAGCTTCACCAGGACCGGGAGCTGCCCGGGCGGGAAGCCATGGGACAGGGGATGGCTGCCTACGTATCCCGGGTTCTCCATCATGACCTGTGAAAGCGGCATGCCCCTGTGCCTCCCGCCCGCTACAGTACTCTCCCCGTCCGGGTGTGTCGAGCATTCCCACGACTCCGCAAGCGGGGAGAGGTCCGTGTCCTTCCCGAAATCATCCTTCAGCCTGCGGCCGCCCCACAAATAGTCCTTATACGCTGGCCTCAGCAGAAACGGCTCATGCATCCCGCCTCAGTCCTCCAGTCCATATTTCTGTTTGTCATGGACGCTGATATCTTTCCCCAGCTGAACCTCGATCATCTGCAGCTCCGTGACTGCCCTGACCGTATGGCGGCACCCGGCCTGCATGGTGACCACGTCCCCCGCACGGATCTCCTGCTCCATGCCGTCCACGACAGTCTTTCCGCACCCGGACGTGACAACCCATACCTCGTCCCGGTTCCGGTGGCTGTGGTAGTTCATGTGCTGCCCTGCCCCCAGCGTGACTTTGATCGTCAGGCTGCCGTCGGAAACCTCCAGGACCCGGTAGGTTCCCCACGACTTGTCCGCAAACATCACCGTCTGGTCCAGCTGGTCCACATATGGTTTAATATAGGAACTCTGTTCCTTGTCTGAGACCAGGATCCCATCCGCGGACGCGCTTATGACCACATCGTGGAGCCCTGTGGCAAGGACCGGGATGTCCAGCTCGTTAATGATATGCGTATTGCTGCAGGTTGCATCCATCCTGGCGTTGCCGACCGTCTGCTCATCCATTGCCTCCGTGAGCGTGTTCCAGGTCCCCAGGTCCTTCCATCTGCCGGCAAACCGCATCACCCGGATATCCGTTTCCTTCTCAACGACTGCGTAGTCAAAGGATATCTTCTCTAATGCCCCATACCGGGCATAGAAATCCCAGTAATCCGTAAAGCCGGCCAGCTGGTGTGCCTTCTCCAGTATATACCCGATCCGGCAGGCGAAAACGCCGCCGTTCCACAGCGCACCCTGGGAAATGTAACTTTTTGCGGTCTCTGTATCCGGCTTTTCCTGAAACGTCTTTACCCGGCTTATGCGGTCTTCAGATTCCGGCAGGATGTAGCCGTACTTCTCACTGGGGTAGGTCGGTTCAATCCCCATCAGGACAAGGCCGGCCTCTTTTTCCCCGGCCAGTTTTCCTAGTTCCTTCAGGGCCTCAAAATAATCGTCATCCACCAGGGGATCGACCGGGCACACGACCACCGGCTCCTCCGGACTCACCCCGGAGACATCCCGCAGGCAGGCCGCCGCCAGCGCGATGGCCGGAAAGGTATCCTTGCGGCATGGTTCTACGCTGATCCCCACATCCATCCCCAGCTGGTTATGGAGGGACGACACTTGAGCCCTGCCCGTCGCAACGATGACCCGTGCATCCGGGTCGGCCTGTCGGACCTGGCGGTACACCCGCTGCACCATGGACTCATAGATGCCGTCGTCCCTTTTGAATATCTTTATGAACTGTTTTGACCTGATGTCATTGGAAAGGGGCCACAGGCGCCTGCCCGAGCCCCCGGAAAGAAGTATGATGTTCATCACGTACCCCGGCTGTCCCTCTCCTGTTTATGCGTTCTCCAGTGTCCGGACCAGGTAGTCGATCTGGTCCCTCATCTTCCGCGAATGGTTGCCGACAAAGAACCCGTTCTCATGGATATGGTTCGCGTTCCCGAGCGGCCCGCAGACCGTATGGTCCATGTAGTCCAGGGCTTTCTGCCTCGCGAAGTTCCCGGCAACGATCGGGCGCACCTCGATCTGCGCCTCCCGGAGCGCGTTTATGTAACGGCCCCGCTCCCCTGCTCGCTCTTCCGGGAGGACCAGGGCGAACCCGAACCACGAGGAACGCCCTGTCTCCGCCTGCGTCCGGAACCCTGTCGTGCCGATCTTTTCCATAAAATAAGCAGCGTTCTCCCTGCGCTGCTCCACAAACCTGTCCAGTTTTTTCAGCTGTTCCAGCCCGGCCGCCGCCTCGATCTCCAGGGGCCTCACGTTGAACCCCGGCATGATGAAATTGAAGCTCTCATAGAACGGGTCCCCCATCTTCGTGTAAACGGACGACCCTGCCGGAAGGTGCCGGGTCCAGCCGTGCGACCGGATGGAGAGCATGTAGTGGCAGAGCTCCTCATCGTCCGTCAGGCTCATGCCGCCCTCCATCGTGCAGAGGTGGTGCGAATAGTAGGTGGAGTAAGTGCCGATGCACCCGAACGTCCCCGTATATCTCCCGTCCAGGGAGGCCCCCATGGACTCGCAGTTGTCCTCGATCAGGATCAGGCCGTATCTCCTGCAGATCCCGCAGAGCCGCCCATAGTCGTTGGGGTTCCCCAGCAGGTTGACGGCCATGACCGCCCTGGTGGCAGGGGTCACCGCCTTCTCCAGCTCCTCCAGGTCCACGTTCAGCGTGCCGGGGTCGATGTCGACGAACCGGAGCTTCAGCCCCATCTGGGCGAGCGGGAAGTAGGTCGTGCTCCAGGAGACCGCCGTGACGAGGACCTCGTCTCCCTTCTTCAGCCTCCCGGCATAGACCAGGGCCGCTGCGGCCAGGAGGTTCGCCGAGGAGCCGGAGTTGGACATAACGGCATACCTCGCCCCGAAATGGTCCGCAAATGCCTTCTCATACTCACTCACGTTCGTTCCCATGGTGAAATGCCGGGAATCAATCACCCTGTGTGCCGCCTGGAGTTCTTCCTGCCCCCAGGTGTCATCTGATAAACTGTAGATCATTTTTCTATCCGCCTTTCGCTGTTTATATGCCGGGATCCTTTTCTTCCAGGTAATATCTGACCATGCGTGAAAAGCCTTCCCGGTTGCTGTAGATCTGTCCCCACCCCAGCCCTTTCAGTTTCTGGTTGGACAGTCTGATGAAGTTGATCCCTTTCCCCTTTCCGAACCTGTAACCCTCATCCGGCTCCTTCCCGATCAGGGCCGACCGGATGCCAGGGTCGGCGCCCGCCATCCATGCGAGGACGTCATCCATTTTTACGATCTCATCGCCGCCGGCGTTATAGGCTTCTCCGCTCTTTCCTTCCAGCAGGACCAGCAGTATGGCAGCCGCCATGTCCGCGATGTAGGTATACTGGATCACGGAATCCGGATCCCTGTAATAGTCGATATCCGTCCCCTCGAGTATCTGCCTGATGACGCGTGGGATGATCCTCGTATCCCTCTGCAGGTCAAATGTCGGGCCATAGGTATGGCAGATGCGGATGATGGAGACCGGCACTTTATACTGCCTCCAGAAGGCCGCCCCCATCTGTTCGGAAAGCTTTTTCGACTCGATATAGCTTGACCTCTCACCCAGGGGATCCACGATCCCGTAATCCTCTTCCGTCAGGACCGTCTTGTCCGTCCCACCCTCCCCGTAAATGGAGTTCGAGCTGAACAGGAGGAATTTCCTTACGCCATTCTTTCTCGCATGCTGCAGAAGATGCCAGGTGCCAATCACGTTCGGGCTGATGACATCCACCGGCGACTCCACAAAGGCTCTCGTACTCGCAGGGCTTGCTGCATGCAGGATGTAATCAAAATGAATATCTGGTATGTCATTGTTTTCGAAATCGAACCTGACAAGGTGGAGATATGCCTTGTCAAGATGCTGCCGGAACGCCCTTTCCGCCCTCGCGGTATTCCTGCACTGCAGGTATAGCCGGAGGTCGTACCGTCCCGCGATATACGCGAGGAACCAGGACAGATAAGTCGTGATCATCCCGTTCGCACCGGTGATGAGGACCTGGCAGCCCCGCAGCTTTTCTAATCGGCCGCCGTATGTGGACAGCAGTTTTTCAAACTCTTCTGAAAGGATCCTGTTCATCCTGTCCCCTCCATGGCAGTCCTTATCCGCACCTTCTGCAGTTCCGGCAGAAGTTCCTGTGCCTTTTCCGGATCCGGCATGTACCCATGCATCAGCGGGATGCCGCTGACGGACGGCAGTCCGGCGCCCTTGACCGTATCGGCGATAATGCACAGCGGTTTCTCCCTTCCGGCCCCTGCAGCTTCAAATGCCCGGCCCAGCTCCCCGTAATCATGCCCGTCTATCTCCATGACGTCCCAGTTCATGGCCTCCCATTTCAGCCCCAGTGGTTCCAGGCCGAGCATGTGCTCGGTAAAGTCGGAACAGCCCAGGCGGTTCCGGTCCAGGATCACGGCCAGATTGTCCAGCCTGTTATGTCCGGAAAACATGGCCGCCTCCCAGATGGAGCCTTCATAGCATTCGGCGTCCCCCACGACACAGTAGACGCGGCCGGCCGCACCCTGCTTCTTCCTGCCGGCCGCCAGCCCCGCCGCAAACCCAAGCCCCATCCCCAGGGATCCTCCGTAGAAATCAAATCCGGGCAGCACCAGGGCTTTCAGCTCCGATATGTCGCCCCCGATCTTCAGATGCCCGTCCAGGTAATCCCTGCCGATCATCCCCAGGTCCTCAAAGATCGGGTAGAACATGCCGGCCCCATGGCCCTTGCTCAGCACGACGGCATCCTTTTCCGGGTCGATCACGTTGTAATACAGGTAGGAGAGGAACTCGGTCTCTGAAAATGCCGTCGTCAGGTGTCCGAACCCCAGCCTCGGGAAGATCTCCAGGAAACGCCGTCTCAGCTCATAATTCTTTTCAATGAAAGCTTCTTCTGTAAGTCGTCTGTTCTTCATGCCATTCCCTCCAGGTGAAGGATGTCCTGCAGGACCGCCTCAGTGGCCAGCCCATTCCTGTCATGGATCAGCTGCCAGTCCTGCAGGATACTCCCGTCATACCACCGGATCCCTTTCCGGAGCACCGGGATGGACATCCCATGGTCTGACAGCAGTTCCAGAACCATGCTGCCGAACCCTCCCGGCAGGACATTGTCCTCCAGCGTTACGATCTGATGGGCTGGTACCATCTCCTCCATGAGGGCTTCCCGGTCAAACCCGGTGCTGAAGATGTCGACCACCCGTATGTCTACCCCCATTCTGCCCAGCTGCTCCCGAATCTCGCCTGCCTTCCTGGCCATGAACCCGTATGATGCGAGCACGGTATCCCCGGTCCCGGTACTGATATACCCCCTGGAAAAATCGATGCCCGCAGCAGGGTAAACCGCCCCGCTTATCCGCTTGTCAAACCTTACATACACCGGCCTTCGGACGGACAGTGCATAGTCCAGGCAGCATCTTGCCATCTCCTCACAGGAAACGTCAACCGTCACCAGGCCTTCCAGGCACCTCGTCAGCGTATAATCCTCGATCGGCATATGGGTATATCCCGCCTGGGCCGAACAGGTCCCGGCATTCAGCCCGGCAAGGATGACCGGGAACTGATGCGAGGCCAGGAGGTTCCTGACCTGGTCATAGGCCCTCGTGACTGGGAACGGGTTCAGCCCGTAAGCGACCACGCGTTCCCCGCTGCATGCCAGGCCCGCGGCGACTGCGATCAGGTTCTGCTCGGCGATCCCGACACTGATGTACCGCTCCGGGTAATCCCTCCGGAAATCGTCCAGGCTTGGGGCCCCTAGGTCCGGTGTCACCACCTTGATATCCATGCCGCTGTTTGATTTTTCATAAACGTAATGAAAGAATGCATCCCTGACTGTCAAACTGATTCTCCTTTGAATGCATCATCCCCTTCCTGGTCTCAGATCATAAATCACAGATTAATCAGAACGCTTTTTAAAGAAAGCATTGTTTTCAAAACCGTGTTGTCCATCAGTATCGACAACGCGCGCCTAGCTCTGAAGATCCTGTCATCCTCTGCCATCTTTATGGGAATGATGAGATTTTCCGGTAAGTTATATTTCCGTACAAGTCTCATCCCCACATCATACTTTGACAGCTCCTCATCCCCGCAGATATTCACGGTTTCCGGCAGGGAATCCGGATGCTCCTCCAGCAGCCGGACCGTAAGGTACGCGGCAGTCCCGAAATCAAGCATACTCCGGAATGTATCCGAAAACAGCTCGATAGGAATGCCAGACCGGACATTATCCATGATGGTATCCTGGAAATGTTTGCGGCCAGCCGTAAGACTGGGCCCGGTCAGCAGTGCGTAGCGGAAGGAATGCCCTCCGTAATGGGCCGCCACAGCTTCCCCGGCCATCTTCTGGACTCCATACATGCTCACAGGGACCGGTCTGTCGGTCTCCGTATAACGGTATCCTGCCTGACTGTCCCCATACACTGCCTCTGATGAAGTAAATATGAAAACCACATCCCTGCTGATCCTGCTGATCAGATAATCAAGGCCTACCACATTCGTATTCCACGACATCCATGGGTCCGCCTCTATCTGTTCGGGACTGGCACAGGCAGAGAGATAGATGATCTTGCACGGTTCCCGGACGGAATTGACAAAGCTTATCAAACCATCCAGGTCTGTTTTACTGCTTACATCGCATTTTATGTGCTTTGTATTACCCCCCCCCAGTGCGGGACACGGTTACGACTTCCTCTTTTGTCTTTCTTTTTAACTCCGAAACAATATAAGAACCCAGGAACCCGGTTCCTCCTGTGATAATGTACATAAACATTCCTCCGCTAAAATGTCCTAAGATACCACGCGTACAGTTCCTTTAACCCGGTCTCCAGATTTATCCCGGGTTTCCAACCCATTCCCCGGATCCGGCTGCTGTCGCAGAGCCTCCGCATCATGCCGTCCGGCCTGCTCTCATCCAGGACGATACGGCCATTGTATCCGGTGGCCCTTTTGACCATCTCAGCCAGTTCCAGCATCGACACTTCTTCCCCTGTCCCCACATTGACCGGTTCGTCTCCGGAGTAATTCTGCAGGAGGAAGATCCCGGCATCCGCGATATCATCCGTATTGATGAACTCCCGCAGCGGCCTGCCCGTTCCCCATAAAGTCACCTCTTCCTGCCCGTTCTCCTTCGCCTCATGGTACTTCCGGATAAGGGCCGGGATCACGTGGCTGTGCTCCGGGTCAAAGGTGTCCCCGATCCCGTAGGCATTCGCCGGTATCGCAGTGATGAAGTCCGCGCCGTACTGCCGGCGCAGGTAGCTGCACAGCCTGGCGCCGCAGATCTTCGCGAGGGCATAGCCCTCGTTGGTCGGCTCCGGCAGCCCCGTGAGCAGTTCGGATTCCGCCATCGGCTGGCAGCATTCCTTCGGATACATGCAGGCGGACCCAAGGAACAGGAATTTCTTCAACCCGTGGCGGAACGCTGACCAGATCAGGTTCTGTTCGATTTGCATATTGATGTAAAAAAAATCGGCCGGAGCATCCGAATTCGCTTTGATCCCCCCGACCTTTGCCGCGGCGTCGATCACGATGTCCGGCCGCTCCTGCCGAAAGAACTCCTCTGCCGCCGCCTGGTCCGTCAGTTCCAGATCCTCATGCGCCCGTGTGAGGATATTCCGGTATCCCTGCTGTTTTAACGCGCGTACAAAGGCGCTCCCGACCAGCCCGGTGTGCCCGGCGACATATATCCTGTCATCTTTTTCCATATATATCCCTCCGTCAATCTGCTGTCTGGCCTAAACCAGTATGGCCTTATTTTCCCTTCGCGTCATTCTCCTGCGACATGTTCCATGTCATGTTCTACCATGATCCTTACCAGTTCCTTAAATGTCGTTTTTGCAGGGTTCCATCCCAGCTCGCGTTTTGCCTTGCCGGGATCTCCCCATAAGTTAACAACATCCGTCGGACGGTAGAATTTCGGGGATACCTCGACTATGGTCTTTCCTGTCTCCTTATCAATACCGATTTCCTGCTCTTCTGCCCCCTTAAATTCCAGTTCGATCCCTGCATACCGGAACGCCAGCTCACAGAATTCCCGAACCGTATGCTGCTCCCCGGTCGCCACGACATAGTCCTCCGCTTTCTCCTGCTGGAGCATCAGCCACATACATTCCACGTAGTCCTTCGCATAGCCCCAGTCACGTTTCGCGGACAGGTTCCCCAGGAACAGTTTTTCCTGTTTCCCCTGCGCGATCCGGGCCGCGGCCAGCGTGATCTTCCGGGTGACAAACGTCTCACCCCTGCGCTCCGATTCGTGGTTGAACAGGATCCCTGAGCAGCAGTACATCCCATACGCCTCCCGGTACTCCTTTACGATCCAGTAACCATACTGCTTCGCCACTGCGTATGGGCTGTAGGGGTGGAACGGTGTCTTTTCGGACTGCGGCACCTCTTTCACCCTCCCATACAGCTCCGAAGTGGATGCCTGGTAGATCCTGCAGCTGTTCGCCAGGCCACAGATCCTCACCGCCTCCAGGATCCTCAGTACCCCGGTCGCCACAACATCCGCCGTGTACTCCGGCACCTCAAAGGATACCTGCACATGGCTCTGGGCGGCCAGGTTGTAGATCTCATCCGGCCGGACCTTCCCGATGGCCGACACGAGGCTTATGGAATCGCCCAGATCCCCATAGTGAAGATGGAAATGCGGATCCCCCTCCAGATGCGCGATCCTCGGCCGGAACTCGACTGAAGATCGGCGGATGATGCCGTGTACCTCGTATCCTTTTTCCAGTAAAAACTCAGATAAAAAAGAGCCATCCTGTCCGGTGACTCCTGTGATCAGTGCCTTTTTCATGTTAAGTATCTCCTTGTATCATATCCAGTATTCTATCTGCGAATCAGACAGTACTTCGCAAATTCTTGGAACACACATTCAAATAAATAGAGTTTTGAATATCCATTATCCCGATATGTCGAATATCGGTATTTCATCTTTACAAACGCATTATGCAAGGACTTTTGTGTACTGACGCCTCCTACAGAAAAGTCAACAAGGACATCCCGAATATATAAAATCTTCTTTTTTCTTCTCAGCGCCCTCAAATACCAGTCAAAATCCCCAAACATTCTCTGATCATTAATATAAAGTCCTATCTCTTTATAACACTCTTTTTTAACAAACATAGCCAGTTGATTAAAATTACGGCTAGTAATAATAAAACTTTTATGAGATGTTTTTGTAATAATTTTACCGCGATTATGTATATAGGCAGCACCCATAACAATATCAGTATTCATATTTTCTTTGAACTTTTCTAATACGATAGATACTGTATTTGGTTCATACCAATCATCACTGTTTAAAAAACCCACAGCCATACCTGTTGATAATCCGATGCCTTTATTCATCGCATCATAAATACCCTCATCCTTTTCACTGATTACAGCCATTTTTATACCGTTTTCTTCATATCTTTTTCGATAGCTTTCAATAATAGAAACCGTTTTATCTGTAGATTTTCCATCAACAAAAATATGCTCTATTTGATTTACGGATTGGCTTAATACAGATTCTATTGTGCGTTTAATAGTTTTTTCGCTGTTGTAGCAAACAGTAATGATTGATATCATTTTGTGTCTCCTTTCGCATGCAGATTTTATCAGATTTTTAACCTATATATCTGCTTTTTCATGTACTCCTTAGTTTTCTGATATTTACTATTTTCTTTTTAAGAAAGAGTTCATTGTTTTTTTCGTAATACGTGTGATTAATTCTTTAAAGAAAATAAATTCCTCACTGTTACGAAATAAAATATAAAAAAAGATATTAGGTATATGTAAGCATAACATCATCTTGACTATGAAATTAAGATAAGCATTATTAAGTCTAACACATGAAGTAATTCCACCAGTAAGCATACACGATATAATTGTTATTATCGTATAAGAAATCCATCGACAAGCATATTTTTTTGCCCTCTTTTTAAACACATGCTTATATAATACATGTGGCTCGACCCAAAGACATATCGATACTGTACTTATGATTGTTCCCAGAAAAACCCCTGCTGCACCAATACGTTGTGCAAGCCATATAGACGTAACTAAGTTAATCGTAATCTCAACGAGTGGTTTATAACGATCATAATAAAATGTAGCTGTAGCCTCCCAGAATGTCAAAACCGCTTTTCGCATACCAGTCAAATAAAAATTAGCTATAATAATTAATACTGTAAATTTATCAAATAAAAGGGAATCTCCCAACCATATAGATATAAAAGGATTAAACAATGCCAGTAAACAACATGTAGCAAAACCATAAATCCAAAAGTTTGCAAATAGAACCTTTTCGAAAGTACGCTCCAGTTTTTCTTGATCTTCCGGAAGTTCTGAAGCATTTAGATTTCCCACACTTGCCGTTAATGACGTAAATATCTGGCTAAAAATCTTATTAAGCGCGTCTGTAATTAAATAATAATTAGAGTATATCCCCACTGTTGCCAAACCAACATATCTAGAAAGTATCAGATTATCACTAGAAAAAACGACCATACCACCAATTTTATGTATCAACATTGCACTGATATTTTTCTTAATCTCGCGCCTTGTCTTCTGGAGAATTGGAGAAATGTCTTTTCCCCGCAGATAGGGATACATTTTATCCGCTTTTATAGATATTCCCACATTCTCAGCAAATGTAAACACTACTTGGAGAACCAGATACAGAATATAATTTCGGGCAAGAAGAAGGCATATAATTTGTGCCAAGTTCACTAAGATATAAAATATATAGTGATAAGCTGTCGCAATATACCGTTTTTCATCACAAATAATCAACGCTCTTTTATAGGAGAAAAAATATGAGATTACAGTATTGGCAATAAACAGCCAATAAATGAGCGTTAATTGTGGAATGTCTGGTACTGTATCCATGAATACAGTATAGAAAGGCGTAAACAACAGACCAATAATGCCGATAAGACTTCCAATAAAAATGTATGCTTTTTGATATAATGACATCAGACTCTTTATTTGCTCAATATCTCTCCTTGCAAGCGGCTTATAAAGGCTAAAATTCATCGCAGGGCCAACGCCAAGTTCCACAAGTGAAAATATTGTTAGGATATTAGTGAATAGACCATTTAGTCCAAGGTACTGTTCATTTAAACACTGTAGGAAAATGATTCGAGCAACAAAACTGATTATTATAGCTATTACTTGACCAATCCAAGCCGTGAAAAGATTTTTCAATGAACTATCTGTGCGTGACATGACTCTCCATTCAGGACAACTCTTTTTCATTTCTAGCTTCTATTTCTTACAAGCTGGCACTCTCGCTGATGCATAATAATCTTATCCGAATTGTACGCAAGCGCGTAAATCAAAAACCATATACCAGATTGGTATATCTCCATCTGATTCATGATAAGCATACTGAAAATCATAACAGAAAAAAAACAAGTTATCACATTATGTTTATTCTTCATCAATTTTTTCATTGTCAAAATATGAAAATACAAAAAGAATACTAATTGTAATATTCCGCCTGAAAAAAGCATTTGCAAAATAATATTATGTGCATGTACATGTCCAAGATATCCCCATGCAGTCTTCGAATCATATACGCCCCACCCCAATAAAGGCTTCGCTGAAATCGCAGACATCGCCTGATTCCATATTGGAGTTCTCCCTGAAAAAGTCAAATCTTTATGTAAAAATCCCTGAATCAGGAATCCCAAATAATTTTGAGTGCGGAATATAACAACTGCAAAAAAGAAAACCTCTGCCACAATCATATACGTCACAATGTTTAGCCACTTCCTTTTCGCAAACAATTTTGGCATAAAGATCACTGGGAATATTATAATCATCCCTACTACAGCAGTAGCTGGCCACCGGATAAATACTGTCATGTAACAAGCTACTATTAAGCACCAACTTCTGAACGATATCTTTGCTTTACCATACTGATAGTAGTCTCTAACTATTGCGATAGTCATACCTGCAATAAGGTATGGAACGTGGCCATTATCCGTACCTAATATCCAATTAGTGGATCTATAGTAATTAACACCGACCATATCTGTATACATGCCATTCGGAAATAAAATGATTGAAATCAGATTTGCATATATCAATACTTTTAGTAATGGAAGAAATACATCAAAGCAGAGCATTGGATCTTCTTCTAACAATATTTTAACAAATAATATCATTGAAACAACAATTGTCATCTGAACCGCAGCACCATATAACCATCCCCTATGAAGTATTGTAGAGATTATACCTGTAAAATAGCAGGATAAGACTGTCAATGAAAATATATCTATTTTTCTACGTTTCCCGATATATAATAAAAAAATTGAAACATATGAAATCAATTTCAATAGGTTGAATGTTAAGTCGATAATACGTATCTGTTCGAAACTTCCTGGTTCAATCATGGGAAACAGCAGAATCATATATCCAATCTTCTGAATTGATAAAGTTTTCCGCTTTATATACATCCTTTATATCCCTCAACATTCATATGCATAATATCTGCAATTTGCTGAATCACTACCTGATCGTTATTCTCATACTCTATCGTAAAACAGTCAGGATTCACTTCCCATTTTTCCAATTGGAAAAAATCTTTAGCTCCATAGTCCTTGTCCACAATAGATATTATCTTGCAATGAGCAAATACCATAAGGTCTAAAAAGCCACTGCGTAGCGCAATAATTGTTCCACAATATTCTGCCAACCAATATGCTTCAACTAAATCACACTGTAATGACTGGGTTCCCTTGATTCCTAATTCCCTTTCGCTGGAGGTTAATGTAAAAACTCTAAATCCATCTTTTTTCAATATTTCTGCTATCTTTTCAAACAAACCAAAAATATCACATCTGACAGAATTAGCATACGGATTTAATAAAACAGATTTGTTTTTTGTAATGTTGTACTTTTCAATAATACTCTGAATATCTTCATGGGGAATCCTTGGATATTGAATCTCTGAATCTGATGCAATCTGAAACACAAAATCCCTAATAAACTGATTCATACTATACACCTTATTCCAGTAGCTCCGTAGTATTGTATTACACCGAGGAGGTACAAATGTAATCCGGTCTCTATGAGCAAAGGAATATAGTTGCTGCCCCCATATTGTACGTGGCACTTCCTGCAGCCCTCTGATTACTCTTGGATCTATGCAGATAATATCCTCAAAAGTATCTTTCCAAAAACTACATATTCTTTCTACGCTCTTCGAGCAAACTATGGTCACGTGCTTATACCCATGCTGTTTTCTATATTCTCTTAAATAGGAGAATGCATATACGGAATCTCCCAATGCATGCCCCATCATCAGATAATGAGTATCTTCTTTACGCATAAGTAAGCGAATATACACTATTGCTCCAACCAGCAGCTTTATTTGTCTTTTACAAATCATACGGAAAAAGCTTATTCGGTCATGATCATCATATTGCCTCATCTTCAACCACCTGCAACTCAAATTTGGAATCTCTTTCTCGCTCTACAGCAATCGCCATTCTCAGACCAGACGGCTTACTGTCATTGATAAGAATTCGTTCCCCATATGGAACATTGTACAAGATTGCGTCAAAATGAACATGATGATCTTTTAGGAATTGTTCCGTCCGTTCTTTTGTCTCATTCGTCCTAGAAGTCAAGAAGATGACCATATCATCCTTGTCAATATTCTTCAGGAATTCCTCTGCTCCTTCCAGAAAGCTGTCATATCCATCTAACCTATATCCATTGTGTTTAACAATTGTCCCATCAAGATCCAGTATCCAAGTATGTCGCAAAGTTGAAAGAATCAATATTTCTTCTCCATTCTCATATTTCATTTATTATTCCTTTCAATTCTTCTCCAATCGCGCCGCCAGGATGGTTCGGTTGAAAATCTTTCAGGCTTATTCCTCTTCGTTTAGAAAGCTCCATTGCAAGCGTCTGCAACACAATCAGGTTTAGAATAGTGGAATTGTTGGGCACGATGTTCCACGCATCTCCCTCATGCTCTAGTTTGACTGCTATATAGTTTCCCAATTCTTGTGCCAGCGGACAATTCCTATCAAATGTCAGGAGCCATATCTTACAACCACGTTGTTTTAAAAAACCCGCCAAATAAACGGTTTCCGTCGTAGTTCCACTCTTGCTCAAAAGTATGACCAAATCTTTTTTCCGAACCATTCCAAGATCCCCATGGACAGCTGAATTGGTATGCATAAAATTAGCTTCCAAACCTAACGATACCATCGTTCCCACAAACTTTTCACATACCGGCACATTCTTTCCCAATCCAGAAGCGATAATCTTACCTCCGTTTTCAAGAATATTTTCACAATCCCAGACTAGTCGTTCAAAAGCATCCAGATCAATACTGTGAATGGAATGATCTAATATTCTTATTATATTTTCAAAGTATTGTCTCATACGGCCTCCTAGTATAATACTTCCTCTAGGTAATAAATCCCATTATAGAACGCCCCGCAAACAGAATCATAATCCTCCCAAGTATATGTAGTGAGGGATAACCAGATAATCGCATGAATCATGCGAATAGAATCTCTGTCTGCTTCCCCTTCCAACAGGTGAAAGAATTCTTCTTCCGTCTGTTCCCAGCCGTTAGAATGTATATCCAAGTGTACATCGTTTTTACCGATAGTGAGCACGAACTGTTTTCTATTGAACTGATCATAGTTTCCTACAATAGAATAATATAGTTTAGCCCAGTCGTAGGCCGGATCTCCGTAAATTTCCGTCTTCCCAAAATATCCTCGCGGGTCAATCAGAACCGGTTCCATATCGCTGTCCAACATCATATTAGAAAATGTATTATCTCCATGCAGAAGGACAAAGCATTTACAGTCATAATGGGTAAACCAGTTCTCCAATTCTGATTTATGAAAAAACACATTTCGGCATTCTCTACCATTGACCATGATGCTTTCTCTGTCAGCAAATGGAATCAAATCTCTTACTTGATTCAGGCGTTTCCAAGTCTTCCTTATGTAGGCATCATAGATGCTGAAATAATCCGCTGGCATTTTCTCAAGACTATGCAATTCGCGCAAGCAACGGATCAGTTTCTTTAAAATTTCTTTCTGTTGCCACTTGTCTAACTGATACTCAAATATATTCTTTCCATTAACAGCCTGCATGACAAATGGTTCATAGCTATAGATTCTGGGAATATTGGTGAACCCTCTTTCTTTCACCGATTGATACCAGACTTTCTCCCTCACAGCCAGTTCTCTTCCTTGTTCATCTATTCCTGACTTGATAAGTTTTCCATCATCAGTCTTTTCAATCTTGTTAAAAGAGCGACATTGAAATTCCGGTCGTCCAAAATTCTGTTCTTCTATGCGCGACAGCAACCCAAACTCTTCCGTTTGTTTTAATGATATGATTCTGAATTTTTTCTCTTCCTGCTGTAGCCACCGGACAAACTCCCCTTCTGCCGGCACTCCTCTTACTGCTTCTTTACTTTTGAAAAGAAATAAGCCCGCTACACCAGTTTCACTAGACGGAATTTCTTCAAATCGATCCTCCTGATATCTCCATCGACATGAAAAACCATTGGACAAGCCGACATAGTCTCCTTCCTCTTCAGGGAAAGAGAAGGTCTCTGAAAGCACCAAATCTGACCAAATCAACATAAACGGTTCTTCTCTCGGTATCTTTTTCAATGCCTCATCAATCCCCGCGCATGTTCCTTGACCACATGCATTCACAATCAAATACTGAACATCAGCAAAAACACTCAAATATCTGTGCATCACATCCGCTTTGTAATCCGCAATAATGACAAATTTAGAATCGGGAAACTGTCGAAACAAATGAAACAACATAGGCAAGTTGTTTATCGGCACAAGGGCCTTAGGCTTATTTGCCGTAAGATACCCCAACCGGGTACCTTTTCCTCCAGCTTGGACAATAATATACTCTATTTTCAAGCTTCCTTCCTCCCATTACACCTGCGCTACAATCCTTGACATCATCAAAATCAACTCTCCCCCATCCCAGACCACTCCAAAATCTGCTGTCTTCCCAACAGGCACGACCCGGTCAATACCCTTCAATCCATTTTCTATAATCGCTCGTCTAATCTGCTTGGGATCCAATCCAAAATAGCTCAAGGTCTGATACCTCTCGTCCACAACTTCAAAAAGATCATCCAGGTTCTCAGAAGCATACTCAAGATAGCTCCCTCCGGCACAGCGGTAATCCGGCAGCCTGTCCATCAGATTCGAAATCTCAGTCCGGTCAATGCGTCTGTCAGGCATCTTAACCGTGTTTACTCCGTCCAGATCAATTGCAGCACGGCAGAATGCCATATACTTATCCACCGAAGTGACCGGCTCCATAATATATTTGTCTTTTATCTCCTCATATACTGCATTCCAAAACCGTTCCTGTGCCCGTTTAACGCACTCCGCTTCCCCGATCCAATAAATCAGCCGCGGGGAGGAGCATGCATTCTGATCGTACAGATACGTATCATTGTAAAAATCATGTGCCAGGCCGGACAGGTCTGTTTCTTTTTCAACCTCAGATGCATTGATCACGCAGATGGAATACCGGTCAGCAAAAGTAATATCAAAAGAGCGCGGTGGGATCTCACTTTTCCGCACTTCTGCGATCGTCCGGTCTCCACCCCAGATAACCCGGACATTGCACTTGGAAGAAAAATACCCGGTAAGATCCTGTCTGTCGCGTGGGTAAATTACAATCTTAATGTATGGAACGAGCCAGTCATGATCCTTCTCAGAAAGAACACGATTGAAAACGTCGGCAATGATCCTCGTCTGTGCAAAGTCCTTGCTGCTTGCTTTCACAACACATGTATTTCCGGCCAGCAGTCCCGTTACAAGCGTATATGCAAAATTGATCGGTACATTGCTCGGCGCAATGTGAAAAGTTGTCCCCCTACCCAGACGACTCTCTATCTTCCCCCGGTATTCATCACTGAGTTCTGTGAGATTCGCCCTCCTGCAGAAAAAAGCAAACGTTGTGATATCCGGATATTCTCTCACTGCCGGAAGGTGCAGCAGGCGCGCAGACACTTCATTCAGGAACGCACAGACCCTTTTGTCAAATGGTGACAATGGCAATGCGCTGAAATCATAGATATCCCCGCATAAAACTTCAAGTTCTTGAAAATTTGTCTGCATAGGTATCGCTGCACCCCCTGATCTCTGCTTTTTTTATGCGTCCTAAGATCTTAAAATACTTTCCCTTCCTTCCGCATGGGCAGTCATCCTCCCCCAGGATGATCCCCTCATCTTCTGTAAGGATTGCATGCCCCGGGTAGGACCGCGGGATTGTCGAAACCAGTTCGATCAGCCCTTTCTCTCCAGTCGGCTGCACTGAAAAATCCATCGGATTCCGGATGATAATATCAGAAAAGCTGCTTGCATGCATATGACCCTGCTCGCATTCGACATAAACAGAGCCGAGCTGTTCCGCCATACCATAATAGTTATATACTCTCCGGATACCACATGTCTCCAGCAACGCCTTTTTATATTTTTCATTATCAACCGCAAGGTCGCTCAGTTTTTTCCAACCCCCGATGTGGAAAAGAACTGCATCCGGGCCAAAGTCCAGCTGCACCCCGCTTTCCTTCAGGCCCATATATACATGCTGCCAGATGATGAAAGTGTACCCAAACAACAGTTTCGGCCTGCCTTTGTTCTTATCCAGAAATTCTCTGATGCCCTCCAGATTCAGATTCATGTCATTGTCCAGGGCATACGTAACATTTCTGCCCAGGATGCTGAAGCCCAGAATGCCGGCCCCCCTGGCTCCAAACAGCCTGCGGTCATGCAGTGTGCTGGGCGAGTCCAGAATCAGCAGCGGAAGCCGCTGCTTTCCAATATACGATGTGATGATATGGGACAGAACCCGTTTCTGATTGCGGGAAGTCTCACTGTCCAGCGCGATCCGGCTTACCTGCTGCCCTGTAGTCCCGCTGCTTGTCATAGTCAGTGATATCTGATCCTTGGGCAGGCTGTGGAGGTAGTACTCCTTAAACAGGCGGACCGGAATAAACGGTATGTCTTCCAATGACGATACCTGGTCCTCCCGGTACCCTAAGGCTGCCAGTATTTTCGCATACTCCGGGCAGTGTTCCCGGTGATACTCCGTTAATGCTTTCAGCAAAACCGTGAGACAGTTGGATTTACTGTTTCTGTCAAGCTCGTATGGTGGAATGTTCAATAAATCCTCAAAATCCATAATCACCAATCTCCTTTATCCAAAATATAAAGATCCCTGGGATTAAAAAAAGAAGCATTCAGCATGCCGTACAGATTCATCACCCCTGTATTGGCAGCTGATATCCTTCCTGTCAGCTGGAGCCCTCCATGTTCTTTACAGTAGTCCGCAGAGGCACGGTATAATTCAACCGCAGCCCCTGTCCCCTGATACCGTGGTCTTACGCCCGCCAGGTAGATGAAAAACCCCTTCTCTGTCTCCTGAAGGAAAAGACTGCCGATACTCTCGCCTTTATATCTGCACAGGAGCAGCACCATGCCCTGATCATGCGCATCCTGTATGTATTGCTCAATGACCTGATCCGCCAAAGCCTGGTCGTAATCCTGCCTCAAGTGAAAACGTCTGTCCTCTGTATATGCTTCCCTGTAGATTCTGCGCAGCACTCCGATATCCTCTTCCCCGGCACAGATGTCATATCTGTTTTTACGGCTGTCCTGCGGCAGCGTTCTCATGGAGACGGATGCTTCCAGCCACCGCTCCACAAAATAAAAGCCATGCCCGGTCAGCCATTTTTTCGCAGTGATATCGTTTACTGTAACCTCGCACTGGATAAAACGGCAGTCGACCGTCAGCAATTTGTCCGGATCATCGGGAAGTCCGTCCTGAACCAGACAAAGGATACCGTTCCTGTTCACAATCTGCATAAATCCATGACCTTTCTGCTGTTGTATCAGACATAGTATTTCTCCAATTCCTTATATAGTGTTTTCCCGGCCTCATTATGCGGGATCGCACTGACTTTCACAGTGTAAAACGCAGCTCCGTTCAGGCCGGTCTTTTTACTTAAAAAAGATTTCATATCCATAAGATGCGTATCGTCTGCCGCAAAAATATACAGCCTGTCATCGATGCCGCCACAGGCAATCTCATCGCTCGGGAAAGCGTTCTTGAGCATCCGTTCCGTCTCATCCAGGTTGACCCGATTGCCATATATCTTAAGAAAACGTTTTTTTCGTCCGACAATATAGTAGAACCCGTCCTGGTCTCTCCTGGCCATATCGCCCGTCTGCAGTCTTCCATGCCTCTCATCGCCAAGCCTCAGGTCAGCTTCGCACTGTGCATATCCCATAGTTACATTTTTCCCATAATAAACCAGTTCCCCTGTTGTATCTGCATCTTCGATCAGATGTCCGTCCGCATCGATCAGTTCGAACCTTCCTCCCGGGATCGCGATGCCCATGCTGCCGCATTTTTCGAGGGCCTTTGAAGGAGGAAGGTAGCCCATACGGGCTGTCGCTTCGCACTGGCCATACATGACAACAAATTCCCTCCCCGTATTCTCCGCATATTCCGCAAATTCTCTGTGCAGCTCCGGAAGCAGCTTGCCCCCGGCCTGCGTCATCGTGTGCAGAGATGGCAGCTCCATTCGGAACATCCTCAGGCGTTTTAAAATTTCGTAAGTGTACGGAACTCCGCCAAAGCTGGTCGCCCCGTTTTCTTTGAAGAATTTCCAAAAATCTTTTTCCATCAGCGAATGGTCTGTCAAAAGGATCTGTGCGCCTGCCGCAAGATGGGAATTAATAATACTGATCCCATAAGTATAGTTCATTGGCAGCGTGGTGATAGCCCGCTCATTCTGATCCAGATGCAGGTATTCCACGATGCTGTCTGTATTCGCGCGGATATTTTCATAACTCTGGCGGACAAATTTCGGGCTCCCGGTAGAACCGCTGGTCGTCAGCAGCAATGCAAGATCAGGGAATATATCTTTCCCCTTTGGAAACGGCGTCCGCAGGAGTTCATAGCCGTGGCTTGCATAAACAGGCCTGCAGCCTTCGAAACTATACTTTGATACACTAGCGGCAGGCGCCCAGATGCACGCTGGCCGGTATTCTTCATACAGGCCAGCCAGCAGTTCCCTGTCCATATCCTCCCTGAGCATGACCGGGACGATGGAGCCGTTCAGCAATCCGGTATATCCGATCAGGCTTCCGGGCACATTGGCACACATGACAAATACCAGCGAACGGCCACCAATCTGATCACAGAGCTCTCTCCCGGCTGAATCCAGCTGTCCATAGGTCAGCCTGTTCCCCTGATCGTCGACGACTGCTGTGCGATCCGTATATTTACTAAAATTCCATATCATAGTGCTTTCCCTCCTGCAGTCCGGCCTCTTATCATCAGTCCGGATTCCCATAGTCAATCTAATCCTGAAGATCAGAACCACCTAAACGCTTCCGAATACTTTCTGCGATTCCAACAGCCGTTAATCCATATTCTTCCATTGCAAATGCCCTTGTACCAGTCTTTTTGTAGGAATCATCAATCCCAAGGAGGATCTGTCGCGGCGCATTAGCAAACTGTGCCTTATGTTCCGCAATAGCACTGCCCAGGCCGCCAATCACATTGTGCTCTTCCACTGTTGCGATAAATCTGAACTTTTTATAGACTGCCTCCAGCAGCTCCGTGTCCAGGGGCTTGATCGTATGCATGTCATATACTGCACAGGAAATCCCTTCTTTTTCCAGCAGCACTGCGGCTTCAAGGGAATCTTTTACCAGCAGGCCGGTCGCGATGATCGCTACGTCCGTCCCATTCCGCAGAGCAACCGCCTTCCCGATCTGAAAATCATAGTCCTCATCATAAATGATCGGAGTATTTTTATTACCGCATAACCGGATATAAACCGGCCGCTCTGTCTTTGCAACTGCTTCGCACATTTTTACGGCTTCCATTGCATCCGCCGGGGACAGAACTGTCATATTGGGTATGGATCTCATAAGAGCGATATCGTCAATTGCCCAGTGGGCTACGCCTGATGTTCCCGCAGAGATACCTGCATTGAAGCCAACTAATTTAACATTATACCGAAGATATCCCAGATCCTGCCGTATAAACTCATGTGCCCTGCTTGTCAAAAAGGACGCATATGTTATCGCAAAAACACAGTTCCCCTCTGATGCTAATCCGGACGATATCCCGATCATGTTCTGCTCTGTAATCCCAACATTACAGCTTGATTCCGGATAAGTATTGAAGAACCTGTCGAGTCCGTATATGTCAGCTGAAACCAAAAAGACATCCGGCTGATCCTTCCTCAAATCAGGAAGGCTTATAGCCCCGAATGCCCCCATCAGTCCCAGCCTGGACCAAGTCCTCGCGTTCCTTTTATTAAATTCCTGCATTTCTATTCCCCTCTCAGCTCTTTCAGCGCGGTCTCATATTCCGATTCTTTCAGCAGGTATTGGTGACTCTCTTTTCGATTCTCCAGAAATGAAATTCCTTTCCCTTTTACTGTTCTTGCAATGACAGCGTAAGGTTTCCCTATGTGCTCTTTACTAAAAGCCTGAAGCAATTCGGCCGTATCATGTCCGTCCACGCAGGAGGTCTGCCAGCCAAATGCCTGAAGCTTAGCCTCCATATCTCCCATCCCCGATATTTCTTCGGTTGTTCCTGCAAGCTGCAGACAGTTCCTGTCAATGACCACAGTCATATTGTCCAGACGGTGATGCGCTGCAAACATAAACGCCTCCCAGTGAAGGCCTTCTTCGCATTCGCCGTCTCCTAACAGAACATACACATTATTGTCCTTTTTCTTATTTTTCAGCGCAAACGCTACACCCTCAGCGAACGAGAATGCCATCCCAAGGCTTCCACCAGAATATTCAAGGCCTCTGGAAAGATCCTGAGGATAACCCATAAGCGGGCTTCCATTTTTCATATAAGAATCCAATTCATCATCCGCAATAATCCCCGCCTCAGCCATTGCCGTATACTGTGCCAATGTACAATGTGCCTTGCTCACAAAAAAACGGTCTCTGCCCGCGCTCTCCATATCTTTTGGATCAAACCTCAGGACACTGCCGAACAATACAGCAAATATCTCCATCGCCGAAAACGATCCGCCCAAGTGAGCTGCTACCCCGTCTCTGGCCGCCGTTATTGCCATTTCCAATGCCCGTATCCGCATCCGGTTTGCCATCCGCTCCAATTCCTGACTTGTCAGCATTATGTCCGTCCTCCATCTACTTTAAGAATATCTCCGGTGATAAAAGAAGCTTTTGGAGATGCAAGAAACACTGCTGCTTCTGCTATCTCGGCTGACTTTGCCAAGCGTCCCAGTGGTGTATCCTCAATCACCTTTTTCAATTCTTCCTCATTCCTGTAATGTCCCATATCCGTATCCACAGTTGCTGGTGCAATCCCATTAACCCTTATCCCATATATCCCAAGCTCCTTGGCTGCCATTCTCGTAGTCCATATCAATGCCGCCTTGCTTGACCCGTAGGCCAGATACCCCTGTCGATGTTCAATTCCACCCACTGATACCATGTTGATAATGCAACCATTCTTCTGACGAATCATCTTTTTTGCAACAAGTTGCATTAGGAAAACCTGAGCGAAAAAATTTACTTCAAAAACATCCTTCAAAACACTGACTGGCGTCATTGTCAGTAAACCGGAAGCAGCAATACCGGCATTATTAACCAAAATATCGATCGGTTTCTTTTTCGCCAAGATTTGCTTTATACCGCTGACAATTTCCTGTTCACTTTTCAAATCAAAATAGACCGGTTGAATAAAAACTCCATATTGTTTAGATAGGAGTTTCATGTCTTCCTCAAATTCCTGTGTGCATTTACGTGCGCAAGCCCATATACAAGCTCCCTCTGCCGCAAACTTTTCTGTGATTGCTCGTCCAATACCCCGATTTGCTCCAGTAATAATCGCATATTTTCCCTTTAATTGCATTTTTATCCCTTTCCATCCGGATATAGGTATTTATTTTCTCCCAAAAAAAAGGAAGAACCATGTCCAGGATACACCTGAATATCTCCCGAAAGGTTCAACAAATATGGCTTGGTTATATTCTGATAATCTTTTCTGCTTCCAGCCGGAAACTTTGTTATGATCGGAGTATCCCGAAGCAGTGAATCGCCTGTAAAAATATTATTTTCCATCTGGATACAGATACTGCCCGGAGAATGTCCCGGAGTTTCCGTCAGTGTAAACAGTATATCCCTCCATAGAAATTTCTCCTGTCGTTCAAAAACAAAGTCCACACTATCAACAGAATAAAACGGAACCCGTTCCGCACTGGCCGTCCCATGCAGTTCCAGCAATGCATCATAATATGCCGACATATTTTTCCTGGGATCCTTTATGCGTTCCGCACATATACGGGAAGAAGCGGTCTTGCAATGGTACTTCCCTGTCAGCTGGTTTACCGCACCGATATGGTCATAATGTTCATGCGTCAGCAGGATCCACTCGGGATTTCCAAGGCCACAAAGCGCTTTTTCCACTGTTTCCATGTCGAAAGGATCAATCAATACACATCCCGGCGCATTCTTTTCATAAATAATATAGGTCACTTCATCGATCGGCGGATTGTGTACTGCTTTTACAGAAACCTGTCTGTAATCTCTCAGATTAATTGATTCGTTCTTCATCTTGGACGGATCTCCCCTTCCGCATAATAGTCATCACTGAACATCATGGGCAGCACTACGCTCGGGCAGAGTTCAAGAGAGACAATTCCCCATGATAAACCGACGCCAAACCCGCATAGCAGCAATTTCCGTGGAACGTCAGAGTCATTATCCCCCAGGTTATCGACCAGCGTCACAGGAATAGAACCACAGTTTGTATTTCCATATCTCGGTAAAGATAACGGGACTTTAGCCATATCCAGTTTTAAATGTTTCGCAATCCGTTCCACAATCATCTTATTTGCCTGATGAAAATATATCTCCTCATATAGTTCCAGGCTCTCATTTCGCTCTTTTAAAAAATTTCTCACAAGCCTTGGGGCATAAGTTGTCGAAAACACAAACACCCCCATCCCGTCCATATAAGGGTCATACAGGGAACGCTCTGTGCCGTCACTCCACACAGTTACATCGTGCGGAGCATCCGGACAGCGGCAGCGTCCCATGGTATACAGCATCTTGAAATCTGTCCCATCCGCATAGAGGTCCGTTGCAATTTCTTCAGATCCGCCTGTCTTTTCTACCAAGGTGACTGTGGATGCATCGCCAAACATCATCAGGTAAGAATTATCCGGATTTTTACGTTCTGACATATCCGGTCGTTTCATGACATCTCCAACCACCAGTAAAACATATTTCTGAACCATTGTCTGGAGAAGAGAACAAGCGATATGAATCCCATATACATAGCCTGTACATCCCAGGTTGACATCAAAAGCCATGCATGTCTGAGGAAGTTTCAGACGCTTGTGTAATACAAATGCAGTTGAGGGTGCAATATAATCCGGTGACTCTGTGACATCAATGATTGCCCCGATTTCTGAACGGTCAATGCTTTTTTCTGTGAGTAGCTTTTCTGCCGCCGTGTAAGCGAGATCGCTGGCTGTCTGGCATCGTGCGGATTTATGATACTGTTCGATCCCCGTAACTGTGATCACCCGGTCAACAACGCTTTTGCCCAGTCTCGTCTCGTAGTCCCTGTTCATTATTGTTGACGTAGGCGCTGCCGCAGCTATACCTGAAATTTTCATGTTATGAAATACATAACCTGGCATATTTCTATCCCCTGACTATCTATATCTCTACATCATACTTTTTCAAAAGTTCAATGCCCTTCTCAAAAGAGTTCCAGTCAATGATGTCATCGGTTTCAATCATAATATCAAAAGCGTCCTCTATCTCTGTGATCAGATTCATATGACCCACACTGTCCCAATCCGGAATTCCCTGATACTGAAGTGTGGGAACATTTTCCGCATTTACATTGAATGCGTTTACAAAAGCATTGATATACTTTTCTCTGTTTGTCATTGCTGTCACCATTACCCTTCCATTTTTTTCAGTATATCGCTCACTGTCATAAATCCTTTAACAGTATCGCTGTCAAGCTTTACGCCAAATTCATCTTCCATCATTACAATTAAAGAAAGTTTAGCCATAGAATCATACTCATCCACATCATCAAGCATCGTCTCCGGCATTAAAGTTCCCTCGTCAACCTCTAATGTTTCCTCCAGAAGCGCAAGTTTCTCTTTTTCTGACATTTTGTTTTCCTCCTTAGTCTTATTTTTATTGTTTATCTCTCATCCGGATAACCATCTTTAAAATATTCATCAGTCCGGATAAGCGGCAGAATCTGGGAGGGTGAAATTTCAATCTCCATCGCCGCCCACGAGAGACCAACCCCAAAGCCACATGTTAAAAATCTCCTTTTTGTTGTATCATTATTATTGCCATAATCTTTCACTAGCGAAACCGGTATTGATGCACCGCTTGTATTTCCAAATTCATCAATAGAAATCGAGAGCTTTTCCAGGGGGAAACCTGTACGCTTGGCAATCTGTTTCATAATAAGAAGATTAGCCTGATGCAAAATCAGCTTTTCATAATCAGCTGGAGTACTATTTCTATAAGCCATATATGCTTTCAACATTTCAGGGGCCTTTTCTATCGCAAAATTAAAAACACTGATGTCATCCATCATGCTGATTCTCCGGTTGAACGGATGACGCCATCCCATGCCTGGAACAATAATAGATTTATAACCGTCCCCATCCGTGCAAGAAAAGACTTGCAACTTGCTACCGTTTTCTTTCTCCAATAATACTGCAGCGCCAGCATCTCCAAACAAAAAACGGGTTGCACTGCTCACCCGTTTATTTTCATTATCTGGATAAAACTGTCTTGCAAAAACATCTCCGACAAGCATTAGTGCCTTTGTTGTGTTCGAATTAATCAAGACAGAAGATGCGATATTAACACCATATACAAATCCAGAGCAACCCATATTGACATCAAATGCAATACAATCTTCAGATAGTCTCAGGCGTTTTTGAAGAACACAGGCCGTTGCCGGGGTCCAATAGTCTGGCCCCTGTGTAACAAACACCAGTAATCCGATTTCACTCGGGTCAATATTTTTTTCTTTCAACAATTTTTCAGCCGCTGCATAACAAAGGTCAGAAGTCGTCTGATAACGGATTGCTTTATATCTTCCCCTTACTCCGGTCGTCTTAATAAACTTCTTTAGATTAAATTCTTCTAACTCTTTATTCTTGGAAAATTCTTCCAAAGACTCCCATGTGCTCGGAACTCCTACCGCTATAGCAGATATCTTAATATCATTATGCGTACTTTGTACCATTACTTTCCCTCCAGACCATTCATTAGTGGCAGGTATACCCACCATCGACTGCAATATTAGCGCCCGTTATAAATCTGGCTTTGGGACTTAACAAATAAACCGCCGCATTAGCAATGTCTTGCACATTTGCTATTCCTAAAATCTGCTTTGTCAGTAAGTATTCTTTTCCTTCTTCTCCTCTGGCTTTTAAAAAACCTTTATACATGTCCGTATCTGTCATTCCTGCTCTGATTGTATTAATACAAATATCCTTATCTGCAAGCTCCTGTGCCAGAACATGAACGGTCGCATCCATGGCCGCTTTTGAAGCGCTATAAGCGCTTTGCCCTTTTCCGCCCATAGGAGAGGCCGTAGAAGACAAACCAACTATCCTCATTCCTTTATTATAATTCCCTTTTTTTGTTGCAGACCTCACCATTTCATAAAACGAAAAAAAGTTAATCTTCATCATATTTTCCAAAGCTTCTGGACTCACAACCCGTAAAGGACGTGGACGGCTAATCCCTGCGCAATAAGCCAGTCCATCTATCGATCCCACGTCAACAACTACTTTTTTAATTAATGCATCAATCTCATCTACATTGTTCAAATCTGCAGGGTAATACAAATGATTATTCCCTTCCATCATTGCTATTGTTTCCTTTAACTGCTCCTCTCTCCTTGCGATGAGAACAACTCTTCCATCCAAGCGACTTAACGTAATGGCTATCTGCCGTCCTATTCCAGATGATGCTCCAGCAACCACAACTGTTTTTTTCGTGAAATCTAAAAAATTGTACATTTCATTCTCCTCCATATGTTTCATGCGTATGCCCCAAAATCGCTGTTAATGTTTTATTCAACGTCTTCATGTTTTCGACATGAAATACTTTGACGTCTTTTAATGTCTTCTTTACAAGTCCGAATAAAACCTTGCCTGGTCCGCATTCAATGTATGTATCTATTCCGTCTTTTTGCATGTTTTCAAGCGTCTGTTTCCAAAGAACAGGATTGTATGCCTGTTTATATAGGAACTCAGCCACATCATTCTTTTCAAGCGGTCTTGCGGTATAATTCATGTAAATCGGAATTCTTGCTTCCTGAAAATTGATATTCTCAAAGCTTTTCTTCAATCTCTCCGCCGCAGGTTTCATAAGTTCACAATGAAAAGGTGCACTGACCGGCAACTGCAATGTGTGAATTTTTCTTGTTTTTGCGAGGCTTATAAAACTATGTATTCCTTCTGAGGATCCAGATACTACTGTCTGCAAGGGGCTGTTATAATTTGCCGGTTCAACATACCCATTTTTAACCTCCCGACAAAGTTGTTCAACCTCAATACTGCTCATTCCTATTACAGCAACCATCGCGCCATCTCCCAACGGGACAGCTTGTTGCATTGCATCCGCTCTGACTTGTATAAGTGGAAATACTTCTGTTTCTGGCAAAACACCTGCCACCGCTAAGGCTGCATATTCTCCAAGAGAGAATCCAGCTACCGCGTCTGGAACAATACCCGCTTTTATTAACGCCATTCCAACCGCCAAATCAACAGCTAATACACATGGTTGGGTATTCTGTGTGATATCCAACTCTGCCTGTGAACCTTCAAAACATATTTTTGAAATAGATCTTTCTAAAGATTCATCAGCTAACTTCATTATGCGTTTTACAGTAGAATTACATTTGTACAAATCTTTTAACATCCCTGGATATTGAGAACCCTGACCAGAAAATAAAAATGCAATTTTCATATATAATCACTTCTCCAATGCTCGAATTCTTTTTGCTGGATTGCCCAATACAGTGGTACCAGTTCTTACATTCGTAAAAACAATACTTCCAGCCGCGACTACAGATCGATCTCCAATCTTTTTCCCAGGTACGATAAATGCATGCCCACCTATAGCTACTTTTTCCCCTATCATACATCCCCCGCTGATTCCCGTTCCTGTCATAATACTCGTATACTTTCCTATATTAACATCATGGCCTATAAGTGTTCCCGTATTGAGAAGAACTCCATCAGCTACTGTTACATTTACAGAAACTTTCACATCAGGATATAGAACACATCCTTTTCCTATCACGGAAGAATTAGGAATATGATTGTTTGCTGATACTATTGTTTCAAAAGTGATTCCATTCCTCGACAAATCATCTTGTATCCGAGCCCTCGTATTCACGTCGGCTATTGTACATGTACATAATACATCTGAATGTTTCAATATCCATTCCCGTCCTCCAAGCACAGGATAGCCATTTATTGTGTCATTCTTTTTATTAACTCTTTCATCCAAAAAACCCAATATTTCATAGGTCGGGGTCAATCGATTAATTCCCTCAATCAAATTAGCTACTTCTCTTCCAAATCCACCTGCACCAAACAATACTATTCTTTTCACCACTGCACTCCTTTACACATCAGATACGTATTATATCCATATACCCTCAACGGAATAATCCCAGTCCAAACCATTCATTTGTTACAGCGGATCCATCCTTTATATCTTTCAATACACTGCTTCCCACTCCGACGCGAACGCGATTCCCCACGTTCTTATGCGGTGCTACAAAAGAATGCGCTGCGAAAAAGCTTTCCTGCCCGATTACTGAGTGTTCCCCTATCGATGAATTTGACATCACCGAAGTAAAATCTCCAAATACACAGTCATTCCCAATTGTCGATGATAAATAAAAAATACAGTGTCGTCCGACCACTGTATCTACAGAAACCGTCACATTGGCGCAGATGATCGTACCCTGTCCAATCTTTACCGTATCCGATATCACTGCTGTCGGATGGATGAGCCTCTCCCATGAGCCGAATCCCTCCAGACGATCAACAACCTGTTTCCGTGCTGTTCCGTCCTGCATAGCGATCACTGCCGATACCGGACATCGTTTCTGAAGTTCCATCAGGTATTCAATCTTTCCTAAAACCCGGTATCCCTGATATTCCAGGCCCTGCTTTTTCTCATCATCGTCAACATAGCCCAAAATGACATACTGCGGCGAAACTTTATTGATATCCTCAAGGAGCCAGATCACTTCTCTTCCAAAATCTCCTGCCCCAATAATCACAATGTTTTTCATACTTACCGCCTTTACAGTGGGATGTTCCCATGTTTTTTCCACGGGAATACCTGTTCTTTCGCCTTAAGCACTTCCAGCGCTGCGCGAATCTTGCTCCGTGTCTCTTCCGGATAGATCACTTCATCGATATATCCGCGTGCAGCTGCGATGTAGGGTGTCACAAAGTTTTCATTATATTCTCTCACAAATTTTTCTTTCAGCCTCTCCGGATCTTCCGTTTCCTGAAGCTGCTTTTTGTATATAATATCAACTGCTCCTTCCGCTCCCATCACAGCGATCTGAGCAATTGGCCATGCATAGACGATGTCGGCGCCCATTCCTCTGCTGTTCATTGCGATATAAGCTCCGCCGTACGCTTTGCGCATGATCAGTGTTATCTTTGGTACTGTCGCTTCCGAATAAGCATACAGAAGCTTTGCTCCCCTACGGATGATTCCGCCCCATTCCTGCTTTGTCCCAGGCAGGAACCCCGGAACATCAACCAATGTCAGGATCGGAATATTGAAGCAATCACAGAACCGTACAAATCTCGCCGCTTTCTCACTGGCATCGATGTCGAGTGAACCTCCCATGTAAAGAGGCTGGTTTGCTACGATTCCAAGCACTTCCGTATCCATCCTTCCAAACCCGACCACGATGCTCTTTCCAAAATCTTTCTGTATCTCCAGAAATGTGTCCTCATCCAGAAATGTTTCAACAACACGATGGACATCATAGGTATGCCGCTGATTATCCGGTACTATCTCCTGAAGCTGATAGGAGCAGTCACGGGATTTCCCGATTTTTCTGGGAATCTCCGCATTATTATTCTGAGGCAGATATGAGAGGAGCTTTTTCACTCCGGCCAGGCATTCTCTTTCGGAGTGATATGAAAAATGGGCCACCCCGCTTTTCTGCATATGGACTGACGCACTCCCCAGATCCTCCGGGGTTACCTTCTCCCCCAGGACTGTGTTCACCACGCCGGGGCCGGTAATGAACATGCGGCTGTTTATATCGCACATAAAAATAAAATCGCAGAGGGCAGGGGAATAACAGGCCCCTCCTGCGCACGGGCCAAGAATCACCGCAATCTGCGGGATCACACCCGAAGCTTTTGTATTTCGGTAAAAGATACCGCTGTAGCCGTCCAGAGAGGAGATTCCTTCCTCAATCCGGGCTCCACCACTATCGTTGATGGAGATATACGGAGCTCTGGCATTTAATGCCATATCCATGATATTGCAGATCTTTTTTGAGTGGTATTCCCCAAGTGTACCTCCCATGACCGTAAAGTCCTCTGAAGAAGCGAACACCATGCGTCCGTTGATCATCCCATACCCTGTGATGACCCCGTCGCCCGGCACTTTCTTTTTATCCAGATCGAATTCAGAAATCCGGGATTCTACCAGAGTTCCTATTTCAACAAACGTCCCCTCATCAAAAAGAAACTCAAGCCTTTCCCGGGCTGTCAGCTTCTGAGTCATATGTTGCTTCTGGATCCTTTTCTCTCCACCAGCCTCATATGCCCGATTTCTTTTTTGTCCTAATTCTTCACTGTACTTTCTATCCCACATGGAATCGTTCCTTTGCTAAATTGTCCGTCTTGCACACTCTCAACTCCCGATTATCTTACGAATCAGCATAAATGCCTCTGCGCTTCGATAACCAACTGTGCTTCCCCGAAGCTTTGCTAACGTCTTGATCGCCTCTAGTGAACGTGGATGGGGGAACTCATATAGCTGAGTCTGAAAACATGACATTGCATCCAGTTTTTTCTGAAGATACCCGGAAATATTACTATAGGTATTCGGAAGGAACGCATTTTCAGCAGATGGGATATTCCATTCTGTCTCCGATAAAGTCTCATAACTATATATCTCATTCAGCTGTGGATTTTCTATTGGCCGAAGTGCAACCATCGCTGCCCTGACCGTCTCCTGATGGTCGATATGGATATCGCCTTTATGTGGCAGGAAAGCGATATCCGGCCTGACAGACTGGACTACTTCCCTGAATTTCTTATTGACTATGTATGTCTGTGTATCCTTCAAGGCAACAACCGGAAGCTCCAAAAAGATTGTTTCTTTTACACCTAAAATGCGGTGTGCCTCCAACGCTTCATCTTTTATCCGGTTAGTCAGATCCTTGTCCGGGCCGCTCGTCACTTCGCAAACATATACTTCGTGCCCTTTTTCCGAATACTTTGCAATCGTTCCGCCCACGCCAAGTACTTCATCGTCATTGTGAGGAGCAAAGACCAATATTTTCATTTTCTTTCATTCTCCTGTTCGTATTTCCATTTTTCTCTATGACAACTCAATATGGATGGTTTTTTATTCAATCGATATTTCTTCGTAGCATTTCCCTGATAACAATAGATACCTGCTCCACATCCACAGCAAAACTGGTATGCCTAACATACTAGATGCAACCTTCAAACCAATCACTCTATATCCGAAATGCTATAAAATTTAAAAAGAAGCAGGCTAGATTGTGCCAAATATTATGTCCCTTCTTGCATCTTTCTGTATAGTATAGAAAATGTTCTGGGAGCAACAATCTCAGTTCAGCAATTGACACCTTAAATGCAAAATCATTCCAGAATTTCACCATTATTATTCTTTATGATTGTCATATTACAAGGCCCTTGGTCAATATTTCATATAAAAATATTTTTCTCTGGATATGTTTGTATTTAGTCATATAAGTAATCATTGCAGCATCCACAACCAACTTGCGATTTATTTGCATATCGCCTTGATCATAGGTATGGACATCAGTGGGTTTTACCTCTTAGACAAAATTAACAAATACCTCATTAAATTTATATCTCGATACATCCTTTTATAACAATTACAACTTGGGTATCATCATCCCGAGACGCATATTTTGCAATTGTTCCGCCAACTCCCAGTACCTCATCATCTGGATGAGGTGCTATTACCAGCACTCGCATGTGTCTTCACTTCCTTAGCATTTGAGTGTAAATTTCGTCCATTAAACTCTTCTCGTGTATCATTCACACGGTACTCTGATCCAGCCAGCGTTTCCCTGGCGATTTCAAATATCATTTTTACATCTACGCTGAAACTGCAGTTCTCTATGTACCAGATATCATTTTCAAACTGATCATTCCATGTCCAAGTTTTTGTCGGTTTAAGGGGTATACATGCCAGCCCTGGTCTCATCTCATGCCGCCTCATGTGGCGGTCAGTATAGTATGGTAAGTACTTTGGAAGCAATGGCCTCGGGCCGATAATACTCATTTTTCCTGTAAATATGCAGAACAGCTCTGGCAATTCATCTATTGAAAATCTGCGGATAAACCTCCCGAATGATGTCAGCCGTTCCTCGCCCGGAAGCAGGTCACCATTTTCGTCTTTTTCGTTAGTCATTGAGCGGAATTTATATAATTTAAATATTTCACCATGCAGCCCCGGCCGTTCCTGAGAAAAGAAAGCAGGCCAGCCATGGAAGATAAGCTCTAGTATGAAGATCCCAAGAATTATAGGGCTACATATAACGATTGCCAGTCCGCTTATAAGTATGTCAAAAATACGTTTGACTACCAGAGTATAAAAAGTCCTGCGAGCCACAGGTAATTGTCCGTCCCTGCTTTCAGTCATATTTTTCCCCATCACTTTGCCGGATTGCCCTTGACACACATATTATTTTCTACATTTTTGACAACGACTGAGCCCATCCCTACAATAGCTTTGTCTCCGATATGCTTTCCGTTACGGATCGTGCTGTTTCCCGAGATAAATGCCTGCTTTCCCGTTGAGGAGCTGCCGAACATAATACTCTCGCCAACTATAAAAGTATCTTCTCCAATAACAACGTTATGGGAAATAAATGAACTATTATCAATTTTTGAACCACGCTTGATTATGGTGTTATCAATAGCACCTCTCGCGATCACAGTTAAAGCACCAATCTGAACGTCATCCTCAATCACTACTCCGCCAAACTGGGGCATTGTCAATGCTCTTCCGTTTTCACCACGATCTGTGGACAATCCGTCGGCACCAATCACAGCATTTTCCCGGATCACAACATTGTTTCCGATATATGCTTCTCCCACGATCCTTACCCCGCTGCCAATAAACACATTATCGCCAATCGTTACCTCGCCGCCAATGTACGCACCGGGGAAAATAGTACAATTATTCCTGATTTTAGCTGTTTTGCAGATATAAGCTCCGTTCACTACGTCAAATTCTTCGATCAAAGGATAATGTATAATTCTGTTATCACGGAAAAAGCCGCAATACCCGCTGCGCGGATCATCGCATTTGATAATCGCATGCTTCTCTTCCACATTTCTTGGGACACCATACGATTCAGGCCAAAAAACAAGGCAATTATTGCATTTCAAAAAAGCATTGGTTTGTTCCATATAACCATCAGAAATGAACATCACCGCATTATCTTTCGGATTACTCAGAGAAGCCGGCCGAACAACCGTAAAATCTTTTCCCTTGGCATACTTTGATACATTAACCTTGAAATATTCTTTCATTATTTAACCCCTATCACAAATACATAATTTGTCGTCGCGCTGCCTCCAATATTAAGCATCATCCCATTGCGCACCCCTTCAACCTGGTACTTTCCTGCCATACCTGTAACCTGCTTATACAAGTCTAAAAACATTCTGACCCCGGATGCTCCAACCGGATGCCCGCAGCCAATCAGACCGCCGCTAGGGTTGATGGGTTTCTTTCCATCAAAATCAATCAGTCCGCCCTCGATTGCCTTATATTCTTCTCCCGGTTCCGTCAGTCCAAAAGCTGAGATTGCGGTATACTCGCTCGATGAAAAGCAATCATGAGTTTCAAATACATCTATGTCCTCAACTGTCAGACCGCTTCGCCTGTATGCATCTAGTACTGTCTGTCTTGTCCATGGTAAAACATATTTTGAATTTTTGTTATCGCTTATCTTTTCGTCGAACAGCATAGGTGCAACCCTGTGTCCATATCCCTTGATAACCGGTTTGTTTTTTATTCCCCTCTCTTTTACAAACCTTCCGGAAGACAGGACGATTACCGCTGCGCCGTCTGTAACCTGGGAACAGTCGGAGACAGCAAGTCGGCCTCCTACTATAGGATTCGTATCGGTGCCGCGTGTACTTGCCTGCTCATAGCTCATAAACCACTTCCTTGTCTGGGCGAAAGGATTTCTTTTTGCATTCGAATAATTAATTACAGAAATCTTTGTCAACGCGTCCATATAGCGTTTTTCATCGATCCCGTACTTCTTTATCGTCTCATCTGCAAGCCGGCCAAACAGTTTCGGAAAAGGGAAATCGATCCCCCTGCTCTCTTTTTCATAATAAGCAGCCCTGCCCAAAATATCTCCGCCCGTCTTGCTGTCAACTGTCTTCATCAGCTCCCAGCCTACTACTATTGCAACATCATATTCCCCGCACTGGATCTTTGTCTGAGCAGCGTCAATCGCGGCGGATCCGGATGCACAGGCTGCCTCATATCTTGCCGAGGGAACACCATAAAAAACAGGATCAACTTCCGTTAAGAGTGCGCCGAGATGACCCTGTTCCGTATATTTCTCCGCTATAAAATTGCCGACAAAACAAGCCACCCTGTTTTCTTTGTTGAGTTCCCTGACATCATCAAGGGAAAGTCCAGCAGCTAAAAGTCCGTCAGCAATCACCTCTTTTAAAAGTGCTATAGAATTTTTCCCTTCTTTTGTCCAGTTGCGTTCAAAATCCGTCTGTGCTCCGCCGAGTATATATACCTTATCCATCCTTTACTCCTTACCGCCCGGATTTGAAATATGGCCTATAATCATATTTCGAAGGAATAGCATCTTTTAAAAGCAGCTCAATATCTATACTTCTGTATATATTGGGAAAGCGTTCTTCTATTAAGCTTCCTACGTCTGCAACGCCTGATATCGCCTGATACATTGCAAGAGGCGGGCACCAGTTAAAACCGGTAGCCATAACATCGTCTGCTGACCTGACCGAATGGGCGACCTCACGGGCAACATATAATGAATAGATAATATATTTCAAAAGAAAATGCAGGCAAATTTCCGCTTCGAGTGAATGATTCTTAACAAGCTGATCAAATGCCTTAAGATAATCTCCTTCTGAAATGTTTTTCCTCATTCTATCTGCAAATGGGAACACATACGGTATCACGTCGCGGTATGTCCCAGTGTTTATATCGTATACTGTCTGCCTTTTCAGGCCATTGTCATAGCATATTGATCGATATAATCCCCCTCCTGACTTTCGGCCGAATTTCGTCTCAGTAATAAATTTCTGAGCGAATCCAGGCAGGATAAAAGTCTCTCGTGCAAAATCGTTCGTATTCTTATATACATTATCAACTATTGCTTTATGAACATCGAGCCCTACAAAGTCAGAAGTTATGAGCGGGGGCATGGCACGTCCTGTAAATGTTCCAAGAATGGCATCTATATAATCAATTCCGCCATTGTCTTTATATTTGTCTGCATACTGAAGCGCCTCGTTTATAAATTGAAATCCTATTCTGTTTCCTAAAAATGCAGGTGAGTCTTTAACCTCAACCACCGTTCTGTATAAAACGTATTTAAGATAACCCTGCAGTTCATCTTTAAGAGCTTCGTCAGAATATCTGCTCGGCACAAACTCGCAAAGTGTCATATTATATGGGGGATTGAACATATGGACACCGAAGAACCTGCTTTTCAGGTTATCTGGATAGCACTCTGCCAAAGCGTTGATTGAGAGCCCGGATGTGCCAGTACAGGATACGGCAGTTTCTCTAAGCGCTGTCCCTACCTGCGTTGCAATATCTTTTTTTACAGAAAAATCCTCAGCAGAACTTTCAAATACTAAGTCAGATCTTGATACACAGGAGCGCAGCATAGAAAAGTCTGCCGGAATGAGATTTTTCGCAATGCTGTCGGCTCTTACTGATTTAACTATGCGAGGGATCGTTTTCTTTACTTTCTCGATGTCACGGCCAAGACAATATACTGTTGCATCACCAAATGAAGCAAATATTCCCGCAACATTGGCTCCCATTGTACCTGTCACACCAATTACAGTAACTGTTTTGATATCTAACATCCAATTCTCCGTTCGAGTCTATTTAAAACAACTGTGTATGATCTTGATAATTATATCTTGTTCTTCTGCTGTCATCTTATTATCTGAAGGTAAACAAATCCCTCTCTGGAATATATCCGCTCCAATATCGACCCCCAAACCTTCTATATAAGCGTTTGTACGCGCTCTTCCGTTTCCTTCCCTTGTCACAAACCCATTCAAGCGGAACAACGGCTGCATATGCATGGGTTTCCAAATAGGACGGCCTTCTGCATTAAACGCACCGATTGAATCCAATATCTCCTGTGGACAGCTCTTGCCAGACTCACTTATATACATGTAATCTTTCTCTCCCCGTACCTGTTGACACATAGCATCCTCATTGATCAGCAAACAGCTCAGCCAATAGTTCGGTCTACTTTCATCTGCAAATGGGTTGACTGTCACCAGAAGATCTTTCAGTCCCTCCTGGTATCGCTCGTATATCTCTCTTTTCTGCTTGACGTGCTCGTCGATGTGAAGCATATTTCCCCGAATCACACCAGCAATGATATTACTCATGCGGTAGTTGTAACCGAGCTCTTCATGCTGATACCACGGTGCAGCCTCCCTGCTCTGGGTAGACCATTTGCGGACTTTATCTGCATCAGCCTTATCATTGGTTACAAACATCCCTCCACAACTGCCCGTACATATTTTATTGCCGTTAAAACTTATAGCTCCAAAATCTCCAAAACTGCCACACATGCCTGACACGACCTGGCCGTCGTACCTCGCTCCCAGTGCCTCTGAGGCATCTTCTATGATCAGCGCACCATGTTTCCTGCAGATCGACACAATCTCATCCAGCTTTGCTGGCACCCCATATAGATGCGCTAACACCACAAGCTTTATATTCGGATACATCTCAAAAGCGTTCTCAAGTGCTACCGGATCCATGTTCCAGGTATCAGCTTCCGTATCAATGAAAACTGGCTCCCCACCTTCGTAAACGACAGGATTTACTGCCGCACTAAAAGTCATATCCGAGCAAAAGACTTTCTGTCCCGCCAGGCTATTCCCAGGTTTCGAATCCGGGTTGATCCGCTCTGCAGCCAGTTTCATACACAAATGCAAAGCTGCCGTTCCGCAGGACAACCCTACAGCATATTTCATCCCGAGATACTTGGCAACCATTTTCTCGAGTTCATTGATGTTCTCTCCGACCGTGCTCACCCAGTTGGTCTCAATTGCTTCCTTCACATATTCAAGCTCATCCCCATGCATAGTTGGAGAGGCAAGCCAGATTCTTTTTTCAAATGGCACTATTCCCTCAAAACGAGGATCCTGTAATATCCTTTTTTTATCCATTACTTACAAATTCCTTAGTATTAATTTAGTAACAACTTTCACTTTATTGCAAAGCCCTCATGCCTTCTCAAGCCCATATCCTTTTGTTTTAACTATATGGTATCCTCTATATCCGCTTCAACAACAATCATGTTATTGGGTTATACACTTTTCCATATATAAAAAGGAAGCTGTTCGTAGAACGCGCTTCCTCAAATCTTCTTCAAGCTGCTGGATCGTACCTTCATCTCCAAGTCCCGCCCGAATAGTTTTACTTTTATTGTTGCTTGCTGCTTCTCCCTATCCACCTTGCAAACAATCGCTTGAAGTCCAACAATGGCCCCGTCTGATACGATCACCACATCCCCTGAAGCAAAATCAGCAGGCCCACCTAAATTATTGTCCGTATTTTCATTATCACTTTCCGGGACCATCTTCGGCAGATGATATCTCCCTGAAATCTCCAGCGGCGTCTCGACCTTTCCATAGGAAAGCTCCCTGTGGATGTCATCATTCAGGATGATCCCCAGGCGGATCTCCTTTTCCTCCCCGGAAAGCAGTACCCTGATCACTGCGTATCGCTTCCGGAACCGATAGCTTACCAGTGGACTTACGGCATTTCTGCTGTCCGGTGTTAACTGTTCAGAAAGAGCTGCTTCCAGAGGGCTGGAAAGAACTTCCTTTGAAGGCCCGAAGCAGTATTTATTCAGATGTTCGGGGCTATCAATCTTTGGATGCCCAGAAACACACAATTCCAATGGCCCTGAAATATACGTGGCATGATCCTTTCCATCCGTTGCCACATAGGACAGCCGGATGATATGGTCCTCGTCCAGGAGGCTGCTCAGAAAAGCGGCCTCATCCGGATACATCGGGAGGAATGTAAGCCCGTTGTCCGCCGGTATCCCGTCTGCCAGAAGCTTCGACATGGCCGGGACATTCTTCAGGCAGAGGAACAGTCCCTCCGGATCCCCGGATGTGATGAACACATACCCCGGGAACACCCTCCGGATATGGATCTGGTTCTCCTGGTGGCGCCTCCAGAGCTGCTCATGGTAAATGACGAAACAGTCGTCGTAGAATTCCCGGGGGACAACACGGCGCACCATCCTCACCAGCTTTTCCTCCTGTCCGGTATAAGTCTGTATGATATACCAGCGCAGCATCCAAACAGCCCCTTTCTATATGCCTCATAATTCAAGTCTGCAAAACCAGGCAAACTGTCCTGAAAGAAAAATAGCAGGGCATAGCTTCGCCATTCCGGGCCGTCCCAGGGATAGCCCGGATGAAAATACCGCTGTGACGCCGTTCGGGGAAGCATTGCCTCCGGGCCCATGCTCCCCCTCCCGGGTTTGTCTAAAATCAATGTTTTGTGGCAAGTTATCCACCGCCAGAAAAGTCACACCGCATTGCGTGGAGATTAAAAACATTAAAAACCAACTGCCAGTTTACATTACCACTGCGCCCAGAATTTTCACATTCCGATCTGCAGCCATCTTGCCTTCCTGATAAATCAGGCGGTTCGATGAAACATCTTTTTTCTCTATGAATAAAATCCCATCGCACTCATTCAATTCTTCCAAGGCAGAAGCATCAAATATCAGTTGACGATAGTCTGAGAAAACAACACCATCTATTTCTTTCACAATTGCAGCACACACTTCTTTTACATCTTTTGCTGCAATTGTACCAGCTATCATAACACGATGCAAGCCTTCTTTTGACGGAAGTGCTGTTTTTACATTTTCGGATACAATTTTTATCTGCTCCTCATACGGAAGATTCGCATAAGCTCCTTCACATAAACGCTGTATCCCCTGGTCAAAGACCCGGAACAGCCCCTTGCCCCCTAAGGGCTCTACGATTCGCCCAAGCAGGCGCATGCCGAATTTATTTTCAAAATTGTCTGTGCTCCGAAGCCTGTCACTCATGAGAAACAGGACGATCAGAATGAACCCTGCCAGAAACGCTCCCAACACAAGACCCAGTATAACATATTTCATTCCTGCATTCAATGGGCTTGCAAGAGCAGGCCCTGCAAGCACTTCCTCCGAAGTGTCTGCTGTATCTGCTGTCTCAAGGCTATCCGCATAAGTTTTGACCTCCGTCCGCAGAGCACTCAAATTTCGTATTGCTGCTGTGTAATTATTCAATACAGCCGCCTGATAATCCTGAATCGTCTGGCTCTGAGTTGATGATATGCTGGATGCCAGCAATGTCAGCTCATGCACACCTACCTGTTTCTGCAGATCGTCACAATATGCCTCCATCGCCTTCGTCGCGGTTTTTACATATTTTTCGCACTCTTTTTTGTTCCCCGCAATGATCTGAATCTGAAGAAGCACCTGATCAGGCCACTTAACAGTATTTTCTATGCCATCAATATAAGGCGTCATACTGCCATCATAAGAAAATGAAACCAGGTACTGAGAGTCAGAAAGCACCATATCCTCATCTTCAGAATAAAGCAGTTGAGCCAGACGGCCATCCGTCACATATGCTCTGTAAGCAGCAATCAGCATATTCAGCACATTGTTCTTCTGGTCTGCGTTCTTTGTCTTCAAAGTGAAACTCAGTGTTCCTTTTTGAAGGTTTTTCGCATCCATGCGCATCAGTGCAGAATCCTCCACATATTCCCCCTGCGCCTGAAGATTCCAGTCGTTCCGTTCAACCACAGACTGATAATATTGCAAAATGTCCAAATTGTCAATGGTTGTTTTTTCCTCCAGCTTTTCTTCCGTATCTCCCTCTGTCTCCAGTTCAGCCCACTGTTCTAATGCGGCCTGGTTGCTTTTTTGTGTAGAATAATACTTGTATGCTCCCGCCAGCAGGGCTATGATCAGCATTGTCGCAGCTATCCATCTCCACTTTTTCAGACAATGGAACAGCAGATCAGACAGGTTTATCTCTTCCTCGTAGGCATTCTCACGCTCGTTCATCAGCTATGCTCTCCTTAATCCTTAGTGTCCATCTGGTATGTCGGCACAATTTTGCAAACTTCTTCTTTGATTTCATCTACATCATTATTACAGAGCTTTTTTAAATTGTCAAGCTGTAAACGAAAATTATCTTCGTCAAATTCAATCGGCTTTCCGATAAATATTCTATGGTTCCCTGTTTTCTGGAGCCCTTCTTCGGCCATCAGAAGTTCTTCGTAAAGCTTTTCCCCGGGCCGCAGACCAGTGAACTCAATCTGAATGTCTTCGCCCACCTTAAGTCCCGACAACTGGATCAGGTTTTTCGCAAGATCAACAATCTTCACAGGCTCCCCCATATCAAGCACAAAGATCTCCCCGCCCTTTGCCAGAAGCCCTGCCTGCAATACCAGAGAGACAGCCTCCGGTATCGTCATAAAATAGCGGATAATATCCGGATGTGTAACTGTCACGGGCCCCCCTGCTTCAATCTGTTTCTTAAAAAGCGGGATCACACTCCCATTGCTGCCCAGCACATTTCCGAAGCGCACCGCCGCAAATACCGTTTTCGAATGTCTGGCATACATTTGTATGATCATTTCGCACATCCGCTTGGAAGCCCCCATGATATTCGTCGGATTCACAGCTTTATCTGTCGATATCAGTATGAAACGCTCAGCGCCATATTTGTCAGCCGCAGCAGCTGTTTTATACGTGCCAAACACATTGTTTTTGATCGCCTCGTTCGGGCTGTCCTCCATCAGCGGTACATGCTTATGCGCAGCCGCATGGTACACAATTTCCGGGCGGTACTTTTTAAAGATTGATTCCATACGATGCGTATTTCGAACAGAGCCTATCAGCACTGTCAGATCCAGATTCGGAAATGTCTTTTTCAGCTCCTGCTGAATATCATACGCGTTATTCTCATAGATATCCAGAATGATCAGCTTTTTCGGACGATATCCGGCAATCTGGCGGCAGAGCTCGCTGCCGATAGACCCCCCGCCTCCGGTCACTAACACAACGCGGTTGCATACATATGTCATGATCTCATGCAAATCCGTCCGGACCGGTTCCCGTCCCAGCAAATCCTCAATCTGAACCTTCCGCAGATTATCAATAGTTACCTCTCCGGTCACCAGCTGATAAATTCCCGGCAGGATTTTCAAATCACAGTTCGCCTTCTGACAGATTTCCACAATCTCGCGGACATTCTTCTTAGGCGCAGCGGGCATGGCGATAATGATCTCATTGATCTGATATTTCCTGACACAATCCAGGATTTTCTCTCTGCCGCCGACCACCTTTACTCCGCGAATATACGTATTATGCTTTCTCTCGTCGTCATCGATGATGCAACAGATCTTTGCATCCAGTTTATCACTGGAGGAAAGCTCCCTCATGATCGTATTTCCCGCCTCGCCGGCCCCGATTATCATTGTTCTGCGCATGTGTGCGCCATGGACCTTGCTGCGATACAGATTGCGCAGAAAACGGTAGCCGAATCGCGTCGTGATCATGCATATCACCAGTACAGCACCATATAATATATAATAAGAGCGAAACATTGGTCTGTAGCTGAAATAATTGACGATAGCATTAAACAGAACACTCGCTCCGCAGCCGACCAGAATATTTATCAGCTCTGTCAGGCTTGCATATCTCCACAGGCTGTTATACAGACGTAAAAATGCAAATATTAATATAGTGACAATAATATTGAGCAGTATCATGGATTTAACGGATTCGATATAGAGCAGCGGAATACTGCCCCCATCAATCCGAAAGCGTATTGCCAGCGCAGCGTAGCTGGCCAGCAGGATACTCGCAATATCCAATATAATTAATAAAATTTTGTATATCAGAGACGGCTCTACTTTTTTCATTATTCTCATCCTTCTGTATTTTTCCGGCTATGCATTCTATAACATTTTTTCAATCCGCTTTCCAGAGATAGTAATCTTTTAAACCAAGATTTTCTATATGGTACCCCTTTAGCCGCAATGGTCCCTGTGAGATTATATACTGAGGCCCCTGATAATCTGGCAGTCCATATAAGCTCGCAGGACGATATACATCTGGAAATCTTGTATAAAAAACAAGTGTACCAAAAGGAATCATCCCATCATTTGACAGTGCCAGTGCTGATAAATCTTTCCACAGGCACGTTCGATAAGGCACATCAATGCAGATTTCCAGTAATCCAAAATCTAATGTAGTACTCGGTGCAAGTAAAACATCATTAAAATCTTCTGCGTTCCCCTGATCTTTTAAGTATTCCGCAATCCTTTTCCCCTCTTCTATCACTGCTGTCATATTCTGGCTCTCACAATCCGCAGCATTCTTTTTATACATCTCCACAGAATTCAGACAATAAGACAGGATTAACAAGGAAAAGAGGAAAATACACAATTTCTTTGTATATCCGCGCAGGATCATTACGCAAGTAACTATCAGTATCAGAAGTATTATATATTTAATAACCAACCGGCCATACGGCATCATAAGAATTCTCTCCCAAAAAGCGAGCGAAGGCGCATCAATAATACTCCATGACGCAGCAGGCATCGCAATCATCACGAGCCCTGCATACATCAAACTGATCATACACAGAACAAGGCCGGATATTTTCCCGTGAATTTGTTTGAGTACATAAAAAAATAGAATCAGAAAGGGCATAAAGGAATGATAAATAAACCGGTAATGCACCCTCACTGTCTCATCTCTGATATTCGTATTCATCAAAACAGTTAAGCAAACCGCCCCTGTTACCACCAGCCATATCAATACAGAAAAAACCAGAAAATCGCGTTTTTGCTCTTCCAGTTTGTTCGCATATACAATCGGGACGATCGGAATCGTCACTCCAAAAAAAAGGCCGGTATAGACAACGTAAGTCAGGCTCGGGTACAGGTAATTTTGCTGAAACAATAAATATACAGCTCCAACCGCTACCAATGCGATCAGTAACAAAATTACATTTCGCACTGTTATGTCAGCTTTCCTGCCATGTATTCTTTTCATGAAAAATGCAAGCAGAAGCAAAATGACCAGTATTACAACAAATAACACGCCCAAAATTAATAAGACATCACTCACTTGATTATTTGACAACTGTGTCTTAAATCGGGTTATAAAGCTAGTTAGAACATAAAATACCGTCTTGCCCACAGAATAATCAAGGGTTCCGAGCCAGGCAAAAGCAATAGCAGTATCAATTATGAAATAAATGCATACAGACTCTGCAATAATACCCAGGCAGATTATTTTCTCCCTTCCCTTTTTGCAAAATATAAGCTGTATAAAATAGAACAAAAGATAGGAGGCAATTAAGCATGCTCCGGCGGCTTTGATATAAATTGAGCCACATAAAAAAATTGTGAACAAAGCTGTACGCCTCAAGCTGTACTTTCGCGGAAGAACAAGCAAATAAAATAAACAGAACATCCACATTACATATGGATAGTATAAATTTTCCTGTATGATTTTCGCTGAATAAAACATCTCCGGCACCAGTATACTCGCCAGTACCGCCATAAAACAAAGTTTTTTATCGTTTAATATTGACTTTGACAGCAGGTAAACCGGAAAAACGACGGAAGAAGATATAACCGCATTGATCAGCAGCATCACATGATAACGGCCCTCAAAATCACCCATAAAATGGGCCACTGATATTATCAGCGGGTATAAAAAATCTATATCATAAGCCAGTATCCCGCGAAAAGAAAGATGTTTACCCTGAAAAATATTTTTACTATAGCCCCAATATACAGATTCATCAGGAAAATCATTGATTCCTCCAAACCGTGCCGCCAGGTAAAACCGTACCAGTACGCTCGTACAGAATATAAAAAAGAGCCAAAACAAAACTGATTTATCCCTTTTATTCTCCATGTTCTTCCCCTTCCTGCGCAGCTATCTGTATATTCTTCATATTAAGCGCCAGTAACCTGACATCCCCACTTTCCCCCCTGCTGGCTGGTGATACAGCATCGGGAAGAGCGAATCGAAGATTTAATTTGCCCTCATTAATAAAATCGCCCGGAATATCAAATTCCTGTTCTCCATCTCCAACAGCAGTAAAGCTGCCCAGGAGGTTGTCATTGGCATACACTTCAACATTCTGAGGCGGAGCATAAACTCCGTACTGAAAGTTTAACACCAGATTTTCATACTCATCTGTTAATTTGAAATGCATTTCTGCACTTTTTTCTGAAGTCCAGACATTTCCAGGTTCAATAGAAAAACCATTCAGACAATATTTTTCCGCAATATCAGACTCAGTAAAGGATATCAGTTCACCAATCTGATACTCAAACTGTTTTTCACTTTCAGATTTACTATGTATACATATATCATGCATATTCAGCGCCAAAGGTCTGACATCCCCATTTTCTCCCCTGCTGGCTGGCGAGACCGCATTTGGAAACGCAAATTCCAGCTTCAGTCCATTATCCTGGGTATACTCCGCAGGAATATCCAATGTCTGATTTCCTGATTCAGAAACAGTGAAATTACACAGCTCGTTTCCATTCACATAAATCAGAACCTGCTGCGGAGCGGCATAGACATCATATCCAAATTCCAGAACCAGATCCTCATATCTTTGATCTAAGAGAAAGCACATTTTTGCATAATATTCCGTAGTCCACGAAGAATCTTCATCAAAGGAAAACCCGGTAACTGCGTATTTCTGTGCAGTTCCGCCCGAGCCAAAAGTGAGCATTTCTCCCAATTGATATGCATACGTTTCTTCCGGCTCAGGATTCATGCCCTGAACCGCAGCCCATGATTCAATAAATCTATCCGGCACCCCTGCGAAAAACACCAAAACATAAAGCACCAAAAATATCTCAAATATAACAGCAATACTGTATCTATACCACCGACTGGGAATAACAGTCAACAACCAGGTACACAAAATTCCTATGGCTGCGATACAAATGATAAGAATCAACAGATAATTCCTGCAAAACGACGCAAATATGCTTTTATATGCCGCATACAATTCAAATACGCCGAAGCTGCAAAACACAAGAATCATTCCAAAACTGATCAGTGCACTGATCCGCATTTTACCAGGTGTCCAATTCCTGCTGATCATACACTTTTTGTTATCTGAATTGTCTAAGGTCTCCTGAATATGCATAGGTAATTCTCCCTGTCTGTTTTAAAAGTCATACAACTAATATGGGGAATAATAAAACACACCACTCTGACAAATATCTATAGTCTGACCACTAGCAAGGTCAGCTCACCTTTTATCGTAATCGCCGCAGTATTTGCCGGGATGAAGAAACAATCGCCGCTTTTTATTGCAAAACTTTCCGCTGCAAATTCTATATGCCCTGTGCCTTCTATGCAGACCAAAATCACAAATGAGCTCTCATCGACGCTTATCGTCCCGCAGGAAGAAATCTCATACTTTTTACAGGTGAAATACTTACATCCCCAGGCATGATCGGCCGGCAGATCCCTGTTTTCATGTGTATGATCTCCCACTTCATAATGAATAACGCTCAGAGCTTTTTGTAAATGCAGCTCTCGTTTGCGCCCGTATTTGTCTCTGCGGTCATAATCATACAGCCGATAGGTCACATTAGAGCTCTGCTGGATCTCACAGATCAGTATGCCCCTGCCAGCCGCATGTACGGTACCCGCTTCAATGTGAAAAACATCTCCTTTTTTTACCGGTATCCATCTGAGCAGGTCGCATATCTTTCCCTGACAAACTGCATTTCTGACTTCCTCCGGCGATGTATTTCTCCTGAATCCCAGATAAATGCCTGCACCGTCTTCTGCGTCGACCACATACCACAGTTCACTTTTTCCGTTATCCCGTTCTGCCTCCCATGCGTACTCATCATCCGGATGCACCTGTACAGAGAGATCCTCTTTTGCGTCGATAAACTTTATCAGAAGCGGAAATTCTTTCATGGAATTGCACTTCCAGCCAAGTTTATCCCTGCCGATCGCATTCAGGTAGTCCCGGAATTTCAGCCCTTTATATCTGCCGCTGTCTACAATACACTGTCCCGCCTCATGCGCTGATACCTCCCAGCTCTCTGCGATCCTGTCATAGTCACAGTTCTTTCCAAAATAATCGCGTATTTTTGTTCCGCCCCATATATAGTCTTTGAATACAGGCTTCAGTTTTACCAGCAGATCCTGTGGCATACCCAGCTCTGCCGCCGTAAGATCCCTGCTTTTGACAGATACCATGTCCTCTTCATGGACATTCTCACCCGTGGCAATCTCTATGATCAGAAGAATGTCATTTCCAATATTTGAAACCTGATGTATCTGATCAATCTCGACGCTGATACAGTCTCCCGCTTCGTACTTCGCACAGTTTCCATCCAGGGTGATCAGGGCGGTACCGCGGACAATAATCCACCGTTCCTTTCTAATCAGGTGTCTGTGCGAATAAATAGTAGCCCCGGAGTCAATCTTCACCCTCTTGACAGAGTAATTCGGTTCATCTATGATCAGCTCATAAGTACCCCAATGCCTGTGCGTCACTTTGCTCTTTTCAAAGAAAGGGGCAAACTCAGATGTTCCCTGTCCGATCTCTTTTATAGAACTCGACTGCCCTTTCTTTCCAATATAAATGGCATCGTCCGTGTTGATCACCACGGTATCCTGTAAACCATTTGTCAGCACCAGTTTATCAGAGCACTCATTCACTACCAGATTACCGGAGCTTTCATATTCGAGGACAGCCCCCTGCGAGCAGTGATCGATAGAATATAAGTCCTCCAATTCATTCAGATGCTGTACCCTGAAATTACAGACGATCGTTTCTCTCAGATTTGTCCTCTGAAGGATACTCTTTGTAATATCGATTGACTGCAGTTTCATCAATTCGTTTTTGGGGAAATGAATATCCCTTCCCGAATTCCTCTGGGTTCTGAAAACCAGGACACATTCCCTGTAAAAATCCGGCATGAACTTTTCCAATTCGTACAAAAAATCTCCAGCCTGAAACAAAAGCATATCGGCCTGATCCGCAGCAGCCGGATCCTCCTGTGTTTTCAAAACAACTATTTTCCCGCTGCGCGCCCTGGCCTTTGCCATCAGTATCTCTTCCCGGTATTCTTCCCCCTTGACCATATGATTCGCAGATACCACAAAAATTATTTCAGACGGAGCAACCGTCATGCACGCAAGTGCAATGGCCGCAGTTCTGTCACGGCCCTCTTCTTCAAAAATACAGCGGTATGTGATCCCCCGGAAATTCTGAATCTGGTTCTGCAAAATAAAACGGTATTCGTAATTCGTGACAATTATAAACTCATCGCAGAGTGAAATGTTATTGGAGATTGTCTCCTGAAAAACCGAATGATCTCTCTGAATCGGAATAAACTGTTTTGGATAATTGTTTCTGGATAACGGCCATAATCGTCCGCCTTTTCCTCCTGCCAGTATCAAACATTTCATTTTTGTTTACCCCTATAACAATTCCGCTCTGTCCGTACGTTTCAGCTCTTCAACAATCTTCCTGATGTCCTGAACATTGTCCTTTCGGCAAACCATCACCGCATCCTCAGTATTTACAACAACAACATCGCTCAGTCCCAGTGTGACCAGCAATTTTTTCTCAGAATAACATACACACCCCTGGCTGCCAACATTAAGTACGTCTCCGACTGTGACATTTCCGTTTTCATCTTCCGGATAAATCACGCCCAGCATATCCCAGCTTCCCACATCGCTCCATCCGAAGTCCCCGGGAATCACAGATATGGCATCCGTTCGCTCCATAACCCCATAGTCGATCGATATCGATTCCATTCCGGGATAAATTCTTTTCAGCGCGTCTCTTTCCTTTGGCGTGTCCAGATATTCAGCCAGCTCAAGCAGCTGCTGATACAAGTCGGGAAGAAGCTCTCTGTATTTTTCCAGGATCACAGAAACTTTCCAGACAAACATTCCGCTGTTCCATACATAGTCTCCGCTTTTCAGGAAAATCTCAGCCTGTTCTCTATCCGGCTTTTCTTTGAATTCCAGAACCCGTTTTGCTGCGCCTTCCCCATTCTGGTCGAAGCGGATATAGCCGTATCCGGTTGCCGGAAACGTCGGCTTAATGCCTACCGTGACCAGCTGGTCTGTATTCTCTGCAGCTGTCACAGCTTCTTCCAGTACACTCTGAAAACGGCCGGTGTTTTTGATATATGCATCTGAGGGCGTGATCACCATAATGCCATCCCCATGCCGCCTGAAAATCTTCATTGCCGCATAGCCGATACATGCGGCGGTGTTCCTTCCGCACGGCTCTGCCAGTATCTGTCCAGGAGAAATTCTGCCGCATGTGACGCCGGCCATTTTTTCTTCCTGTTCTGCGTTCGTAACTACAAATATGTTTTCACGTCTTATGCAGTCCGGCATCCGGTCAATGGCACTGTTAATCATATAATTAGTCCCATCCAGCCGCAGCAATTGTTTAGGTGTCTTTTGACGGGACAAAGGCCAGAATCTGGTTCCGCCTCCGCCGGCCATGATCACTCCGAATTTCTCCATATTTCTGCTCCTTACAAATCCAGTTTCAATACTCGCTCAGCCTCATCCAGCATATAATGTTTCCGGATCAGAGCAATGCCGCCGTCTGACATATCTCTCAAACGCGCAGGATCATTGTACAGATCAATGATCAGTTTCGCCATTTTCTCCGCATCATTCTCTACTGCAAAAGCACCCTCATCCCGGCTGATCCCCTCCGCGCCAATATCGGTCGTGACCAGAGGGATCTGATAATAGCCGGCCTCCACCACTTTGCCTTTTACTCCGGCGCCTACGCGCAATGGAACCACGGCCAGCCTGCACTTTCTGTACATCCCGGCAAGTTCTTCATCGGACAGAAATCCTTCCAGAACAATATGCTCACTGGCAAGGTTCAAAATCTCTTTTGGTGCTTTTCCTCCAACAATATGCCACTTGATATCCGGGATCGCTTCTAAAATACCCGGGAAGACCTCCTTTGCAAACCAGAGAACTGCATCAATATTAGGCGGATGCCCGAATCCGCCGACAAACAGTATATCGTTTCTGGATGTAAAGTCTTTATTTATGTCTTCCAATAGCTCTTCATAGATATATAAGGGAATGTTGCGGACCGTCTTGTCTGGCAGCTCTTTCTGCAAAACGTTCTGTTCGTAGCTTCCTACCACATGTACAACATCCGCCTTGTCGAAAAGATAAAATTCATCTTTTCTGAACTTTTCCGCCTCTTCCAGAACCTGCGGATCATGATTCAGCTCATATTCCCTGCCAAGCCGCAGGAAATGAAGATCATGTGCAAAGTAAAAGATTTTTCCCGCAGCGTACTTCTTTACAATATCAATATATTTTATAGAAATATGTGGTCTCTGTAAATAGATATAATCAAAATAATGCAGGTTCTCCTTCAGCCATTCCTGCCAGTTCTGAGCATAATAATTTCCATACAAAATCTCTATTCCCATCTGGGTCAGTTCTGTGGTGTATGGTTCATGCTGGAAAAAATTATCGCCAATAAATACCACCTTGAATCCCATTCTGACAAACAGCTTCAGATACATATAGGTGCATCTTCCGCCTGCATCCTTGTCATAATGAGGCACATAGTGATCCACCACAAGGATCCGCTTTTTCCTGCGGCTTCGATCCTTTGCCAGCAGCAGATCCTGTCCGCACGGAAACTGGTCTTTATTAAGAACCGCCTCCCATTTTTTTCTGAACTTAATCTGGTTTTCAACCTGATGTTTCTTTACGCCGCCGTTCAGATCGGTTCCATTTGATCTGCCCTCAAAATGCACTACAACCGAAAGGGGCTGGTACACAACTTTATAGCCCTTGTTCCGCACCTGGAAAGCCAGATCAGAATCCTCATAATATGCCGGCGCAAAATACTCGTCAAAGCCTCCGATCTCTTTCCAGAGATCGGTCCGGATCATGATCGCAGCACCTGAAATATAATCCACTTCTCTGACATAATTGTACTCCGGCTTCATTGCATCGTCGTTTCTGCCATAATTCCAGCCAGAACCATCCTTCCAGATGATCCCGCCTGCCTCCTGCAGGGTTCCGTCAGAATAAACCAGCTTAGAGCCAGTCATGCCAATGGTATCATCTCTTTCACACAGGTTCACCAACGGTTCCAGCCAGCCCTCCTGCACCTGGGTATCATTGTTCAGGAACAGAATATATTTTCCTCTCGCATATGCTGCGGCGTTATTACAGTTCCTCAGAAAAAGCAAATTAGTTTCCGTGCGCACTACAAGAATATTCTTTACTGCCTGCTGAATCTCTTTCGTGATATCTGTGGAGCAGTCGTCCGCCAGAATCACCTCATAAGAAACCTCGCCGCTGTTTTCCCGAATCGACTTCAGGCACTGATACGTATACCCGAACTGGTTGTACGCAGGGATCACAATGGAAACCACCGGATTCTCAGTCACAGGAAATTCAATCTTATCATACATCTCAATGCTTGACTCAGTTACGACCGACTCTTCAACTTTTACCTGTATCTGCCGCAGTTCCCCCTGATGGTAATCGCGCATCAGGTGAGCGTACGCGCCTTTTAGGCCCTCCCGTTTAACGTAGCCGCCCGCTATCTTTAATTTGGGAATATTCACATGGCTGAGCATTCTCGCAAATGCTGTCCCATTTCTGATGAGCCAACGCGGCACGATCATCACCGTATCATAAGAGGCACAGACTGCTCTCATCACTTTGAACATTCTGGAAGCGATAATTTTATTGTACTCGCGCTCTGCCGGGAGCAGAAGCTGTATGTGTCCCTCCTTGTTGAGCACCTCCTGGTTTAACTGACTGATGACATCTTCTTTTCGAACGGTTTCTGCTTCAAGATCTGCAACACGCCGGCTAATGCTTCTTAAGCCCTGTGACAGCTCCTCATTTTCTTTTGTCAGACTATTATTTTGCTGAGCAAAGGTGTTTCTCTCTTCAAGCAGTTTCTCTTCGCTGCTCTGCGATCGTACCAGATCATTCTGCAGCTGCATCAGGTCATCCTGCATCTGCATCAGATTGCCTTTGAGAGTCCCGATAGTTTCGTCCTTTGAATAACGATTGCAGTACCCATCTTCACCATAAAAATCTGTCTGCCGATATAGCACTTTTGACCATAGATATTCTTCCATCCGATCAAAAAGAGTTTCAGAATTATTCAGTCCGAAATAATCCCAAATTTCTTCTATCCGTATCAGAGTGTCCACATAGGCACGCCGATAGGATGTTTTGATCGAATAGTACAGAATAAAATTCAGCGGTATGTTGTCAAAACACCACTCCTGGTCATAAAAGACCAATTCACCGGAATCATAAAATGCATTGTAAAATGTCAGGTCAATAAAACCCTTCTGTAATATGGGGCCCACATAGACTTCTTCATCCTTCAGGCCCATTTCCTGACAGATACAATGATCAAAAGACAGTTCACTTGTTTTCAGAAGAATTTCTCTGTAATGTTCAAGAAATTCAAAAAGCCGCTTTCTGTCATTTGCTTCCAGAAGCTCACAGAAATAATCCTGGGCACTTTTTCCTTTATGCAGTTCACTTACAAGCCCGTCTCCAGCCTGCTTAACATTCAGGACCTTGATCCCGCGTTTTTGCAGGTAAGCTGTATTTTCCAGAATGCTGTAAATATGTCCCGATGCTTCTCTGTGCATTGGAACTTTATAAACATTTCCGTCCTTACGGATTATCGTAGAAACCTTGAACTCTTTTTTCGATTCCCCTTTCGAGGAAACATGGATGACAGGATTTTCCTCCAATGCCATCCTTCCGGCTTCGACGAGATAGGAATTCGCAAAAAAGCGCCATACGTCATTCTCTACAATATCCTTATATAATTCCTTTTCATCAACCGTAAACAGACTGTTTCTGGAATAAGTGAAGGAAACTTTCTGCAGATTTGCATAGCTTGGCCGAAAGTCATCTGTGCAGATTACTTCTGGAAATTTGTAGTCCGGAAACAGATAGTAAAATCTTTGATTCTCCAGGCCCACATGATCAAGCATCTGAGAGAGTTCATATTTAGAAAATGTTCTCGGTGTCCCTGCATCTTTATATCCTTCCAGGCCGACAAACGGCTTCTGCAAATGATCCTCAGAACCGCCAACCCAATATTTCAGTCCAAATCGATTCTCAATCGCAAACAGCAGTACGCCATCCTCCTTCAAAAAATTCCCTGCGATTTTCAGGAACTCTTCGGCCGGGTTTGAGCCATCCATAAACACACTGGCATATTCCAGTACGCCAATAAAAATCACGTAATCAAATTTTTTCTCAGTTGTCCAGTTAACAATATCCCCGCAGATTACCTCAAGGTTCTTCCTCTCCGGATATCTTGCTCTGATCACATCCGCTCTGTCGCTGTTCATCTCTACTGAGGTAACGAAAGAGGCTCTGTCACATAACAGCCCCGTAAGAGAGCCCATCCCGGCACCGATCTCAAGTATTTCCGCATCGTCCCGGAACGGATACCAGTTCAGTATGTTCTGGCGAACCAGAGAAAAAGTATTATTTATTGTGTATTCGCTGCTGCCAGAAATATAATCCTGAGACAGATCTTCCGGATACTGCTTCGCTATTTCAAGCATTTTCTCTTCAACGGTTTCTCCATCCGAATAAACCTTATGTCCATTTTGCTCTTTCAAGATCATACGATTACTCCTGTTCGTCCTCAATCCAAATATGCCTCATGGCAAAGATACCAAAATCAATCTGTGCCGTATTATTCACTTGAAATTCAATCAGGCTATATATATTATCAAATACTTCTTCTTTTTCGCTTCGAATTCTAACATCTAAAAAATAGGTTCCCTCGAGAAGATCCAGATTTTCAATTACAAAATCAATCTCCCCTTTCCGTTTTGTTTTCACATATCTCTCTTCAGACTTTGCAATTGTCGCGCCATAACAGTATACCCAATCGTTTCTTGTGATTCCGATCACAAAATTTCCCAGTAATCCTGGAAGTTCGCTCTCATAGCACATTTTAATTTTTACTTTTTCACCCGTATGAAAGATCAGGCTTTCTTCATCCTGCGAATTCAGCATACGGACTTCCGTAAATCTGACCTTCCAGTTCCCGCTCCGCCTCGCATCCGGTCCGCACTGTGTGGCAATCTCCCTGCAGCTCGCATTGCGCCGCTTCTCTTCTTCACGCTTTCGCTGCTGTTCTGCCTCCAGTTTTTTTGCCTTTGCCTCTTCCTCGCGTCTGCGTTTTTCCTCGCGCCGCCTCTGTCTCTCAGCATCCTTTTTCTGCTGCTCTTCCTCTCTCTTCCGCTGCTCTTCTTCTCTCTTCCGCTGCTCTTCTTCTTCCTTTCTGCGCTTCTCGTCTTCAAGCTGCATCCGGTATTCGAGCTCCGCACGTTCCAGCCGCGAGGCCTCCATTCTCTCCAGATAGTCTTTGCATACAATCCTGGCCGGTCCGTCCTCACGGATCACTCCTTCATCGATCCAGATAGCGCGGTCGCAGAGCTTCTCCACCTGGCCGAGTGCATGGGATACGATCACGATCGTAGTCCCCTGTTCCTTCAGGCTTTTCAGCTTGTTGAAGCATTTTGTCTGGAAAGAGTTATCCCCCACTGCAAGTATTTCGTCGATCAGCAGAATGTCTGCATCTACATTGATCGCAACGGAGAAGGCCAGGCGCATATACATGCCTGACGAATACGTGCGGACAGGATTGTCAATAAATTCTTCCAGCTCCGAAAAGCGGATAATGTCATTCATCCTCTGATCCACTTCTCTGGCCTTGATTCCAAAGATGGACGCATTGATATAGACGTTTTCCCGCCCGCTCATATCCGGGTGAAAACCGGCGCCCAGTTCGATCAGGCTGCACACCCTGCCCTCTGTCTCGATCGTGCCTTCGTTCGGGCGCAGTATCCTTGTCAGCAGCTTCAGGGTCGTGCTTTTTCCGCATCCGTTTCGGCCGATCAGGCCGACGGATTCCCCCTTTTTCACATCAAAACTGATTCCCTTTAAAACCTCGCGCTTCTCATAGCGGTTTCGGTTCCAATGGATCAGGCGTTCCCGGAGCATATGCCCCTTGTCCATATATACCTTGAAATGTTTTCTTACGTTCCGTACTTCAATCGCATTTTCCGGTTTCATCAGAGTTCCTCCGCAAAGTTGCCTTCCAGTCTGACAAAAACAGCCTCGCCGATCAGCAGCAGGCACAGGCCAATTGCCAGAAGTCCCAGGATCGTCAGCAGCGTAGGCACATTATGATAATACAGCAGATTATGATAGGACATTATGATTGGTGTCATCGGATTGATCAGCAGCAGTTTTGCCACTCCCGGATCCAGGATATCAATCGAATACATGATCGGCGTGGCCCAGATCCAGGCCATAAGCAATACGTTGACAATATACTCCATGTCCCTCAGATACACGGTGACTGCAGAGAAAAACAGAGTAAAGCCGAGCGCAACAAGATACTGTTCCAGCATAATAACCGGCAGAAGCAGGAGATGCCAGCTGATCCCGACCTTTGAAAAAACCAGGAATATAAATACAACGATAAACGCCAGCATCATATTGACGAACTTGGCGGTTACGGAGGCAATCGTCAGTACTTCCCTGGGAAAATAGATTTTTTTCGTCATCTCTGCATTGCTCACGACGCTCCCTGCGCCCTGTCCGAGCGCCTCTGAAAAAAAGTTCCACGGGATGATGCCCGTCATGAGGTAAATATAGTAATTTTCTATTGAACTTGAAAAAATCACCGTAAAGACAAAGGTATAGATAATGATCTGGAAAAAAGGATTCAGGAAAGTCCACAGCATGCCCAGCACCGACTTCTGGTATCTTCCCCGCAGTTCTCTTTTCACAAGGCTGAAAACCATATCGCGGTATTCATATATCTCTTTTATCCGTCTAATCATCTGAAATCATACTCCTCGTATCTCGTCTGGCTTCATCTGTCCAGCCGTTCCGCCAGCTCGTCCAGCTTCTGCACCGGATTGTAGCGGGCGATAAAGCTTCTCGCATTCCGGGAAATGCGCTCCACATCTGTCTGATTCCCGGCGATCTGATCGATCTTCTCTGCAAATTCTTCAGCGGTCTCGCAATGAAAATACTCTTTTCCGTCCTCGGCCGGGATTCCCTCAATGCCAATCTGATTAGTCAGCACAGGGAGTCCGGCAGACAGCGCTTCCAGTATCTTGATCTTGATCCCTGCGCCCAGCAGCAGGGGGGCCGCGAAACAGAGAGCGCGCTCAAAATACGGCCTCACGTCTTCCACATAGCCTTCTATTTTCACACGGCTGCCTGCCCTCTCAAGCAGGGAAGGATCCGGCTGTCCGCCCACAACAACAAAACGGACTTCTCTGTCCTTTATCAGCGGCATCACATGGTCAATAAACCAGAGCGCGCTTTTGTAATTTTCTGCCCGGTTCATCAGTCCAAAAAAAAGTACATCCTTCCCATCCGGCTTTCGTTCTGTCTCAGAATAATTGTCAAAATATGGTACAGACGTAAAAATCAGCTCATCCCTAATTCCGGATCTCAGCAGCAGAGCGGTATCCTTGGGATTGTTTGTCACTATAAGATCCGCTTTCTGGAGCGTCTGCAGCTCCAGGCGCCTCATTTTCGCATACCGGCATGCCCAGAACCACCTGTGATACCACCCGGACGCCATTTTCTGCTTTCTCTCATATCCCAGGAATGTCACATCTTCTTCGATTGCTGCGATCCGGCAGTCCCACAGTTTTCGTATCAGCGGGGTAAACATCACCGCAAACGTCCACTGCAGAATGACAATATCCGGTTTCTCCCCCAGATCCCGATACGCCTTCAGAAGCTTCAGAAGCTGTCTTCTCTCATAGGAAGGGCAGATTCCGGCATAGCGGTCGAAGGGATTCACGACAGAACATGCGCTGAATGCCAGGCGCAGAAATTTATGGACTGCCAGGCGGTCCATCACATAAATCTGGTTTTTGATCCCATACTGCTGCAGATCCAGTTTGCCCTCTTCGCTGCCTAGGCACAGAGACAATAGAGTAATGTCGAATCTGCCGCTTTTATGCAGATACTTTAGATAAAAGTTATGGTTCTTCCCGCCCGCATGGACGACCGTATCGTAGGGCGCGTAGGGCGAGATCCATAACACGTTCTTCTTATTCATGATCCTATCCTGAATGATATTTACGTAACTGTTCAGACCAGGCCGAAGCACTTGCTGCTGAGGCCGTAAGAAAATGATTCAAGAGGCAGTTTGGGCTTCGCGAAGCGAATTTGCATGCCCAAACTGCTCGTTATCCTGAAGGACTAGCTTCGCGTCGCTGGTCACGGAGTGAACAGTAACATATTTACCCGGATGACGTCCTGCGAAGTGCCTCCAGGTAAATCTCCGCCGCTTCGGCAGTCCTCTCCATCTGAAATTTCAGGCGCTGCTTTTCACTATGATAGCTCCGTCTCGTCGCAGCCCCGCTCTCATGGAGAACCTGCAGGGCCGGGGTATAAATAATCCTGTACTCTTTTCTGCGGCATCTCAGCGCCAGCAGATACTCTTCATAAAAAAACCTGGTTTCGGGGACAAGCGCCTTTTCCTCCTGCCTGACAAACTCCGGCGTGAAAATCAGGCAGGCGCCGCAGGGAATAATGTCCTCCTGCACAGACTGACAGGCCTCTCCTGTCAGACGTTTCCGGGTCTGAGCCCTTCGCATCCTTATATTGTTCCAGTACAGCAGGGGGTAGAGCAGGGAATACCATCTCAGGGCTCTCCGGTTCATCCGAACTGTGTACGCCGCCTCTTCCTCTGTCCGCAGTCTGATATCCATCGGGTTCTGGTGCTCCCCGGTCGTGCCGTGAACGACATCCGGCCCCAGCACATGGCAGTCGTTTTCCGTGCAGACAGCATCCAGCCTGCGCAGAAAGTCCGGCTGCAGGAACTCTATGTCATTATTCAGCAGAAGGATAAAATCCGCCTTCTGTTTCTCCCGTGCGTACGCATATCCCAGATTGTTGGCATAGGAGAATCCGCCGTTTTCCTCTATCCGGAGAATCGCCGTGTTCCTGTATGTCCTGTAGCGCTGCATGCCGCGATCCCGTTCCTGCGGGCTTTTATCAATATCGTTATCCACGATCACAATGCGCACGCGCTCCTGACATTCCATCCACAGGACTGACTGTACGCACCGGTCCGTGCTCTCATAATCTTTATAATGCAGTATCACAAAACTGACAATACACATTAGCCCTGCCCCTGTTTGCCGTCTCAGCCTGTCCCGCCGTCTCTCCCGGCCAGAAAATATCTGGATACCGGATAAATCAGTCCTGTCCTTGTCAGAACAACCAGCAGCCAGACTGCCGCCTTCTGAAAAAAGGGCGCTTTCACAGCCGCAAATAATTTTGCTTTCGGATTTCTGTAATACTCCGGAAAGTAGGTCTCAAGGATGCGCACAATATAATCGCACATCTCCTGCATGTCCCTCCGCGAGGCCCCGCGTCCCAGGTCAAAAAGGCAGGTGGCCAGAATACGCAGCACAAACAGCTCATAAAATTCTGCACTGTTCACTACGCCCGTTTTCTGAATTTTCCTGATCGTCTCTTCCAATGCACAATAAGGCGGCCGGTATTGTCTCAATCCGCGAAAATTATGCCGGGCAGAAGAAGAATGCTGAACATAGCAGTAGCCCGCAGTGGGTAACGTGACTATTTTAGCACATAATGCGCTAAAAAACAAGGAGATTGGCATATCTTCTCCCCGCTCCCCTGAATGAAACCGTATCTTGTGTTTTTCCCATAATTTTCTCTCGTACAGGTGAGAGCAGACCGCCGAGATCCGAAACGTCCATTCCTCCCGCTCAAACCTTACATATCCGTCCGGGATCAGGGTGCGCAGAACCTTTCCGGACTCGTCGACATACTGCAGGCCGCAGATCACCATCTCGGCATCGTTCTCTCTGGCACACTGTACCAGGGCCTCCACATAATCCCTGCTGATGTAATCATCCCCGTCAACAAAGGTCAGATAAGTTCCGGTTGCAAGCTCCAGGCCCCGGTTTCTGGCCGACGCCACCCCGCTGTTCTCCTGGCGGACAAGGCGAATCCTGGGATCCTCTCCCGCCAGCCGTTCCAGTACCGCACTGCTTCCGTCTGTGCTCCCGTCATCGACCACAAGGATCTCAATATTCTGATATGTCTGCATCATGACAGAGCGAAGACATTTTTCCACATACGCCGCACTGTCATACACCGGTATAATAATTGACACTTTATCATCCATAGGCTGCATGCCCTTCCCGCTCTCCCATGACCGCGCACTCAACATCGCTGTCTGTAAAAGAAAGCTATAAAAGCATTTCCTGCTCTATCTCCGAATTTCAGCAAAGACCAATAATTTCATTGATCTCCGTCAGTCCGGTTGGAGTGCTCCGCTGTCTGATAAAACCGCTCCAGGATCCTCGCCGCCCATTCCGGCCAGAACATACGGTAGACCATCATATCCTCCTGCTTTCTCTCATTCTTCTCCAGCAGATCCGAGGTGGTAGAATCCCCGTGAATGCGGTGCTTCATGCCGATCCCCGGAACATAGGCAAACTCTCCCTTCAGGCCGGACAATTCTGCCCATGCCTGCCAATCAATGTTGCTTCTCATATTGTTTTTAAATACAGGAAATGGGAGATTCGGCCGGACAAGTGTAACACTGGGGCAGCAGATCGCCGAACCCAGAGACAGGATCCGTCTGCGCACAAACCTGCTTCCCCAGAAGTGCTCGATTCTCAGCGGCAGAAGCAGCAGCCGTTTCACATTCAGCAGCCGGTTCGATCTTACCGTCTTTCCGTCACGCAGCTCGCAGTAATCCGTAAACGCGATCAGCGGGTGCCGGCACCTGTTCAGCGCGGCAAGGATACTCTTTGTGTAATCCCTGCAGTAAATGTCATCCTGATGAGCCAGTGTGACAAGCGGCGTAGCGGCACAGGAACAGGCAAAATTCCAGTCCGCCGCAATCCCCTTTCCGGGTCTTTTCTGATCCGCAGGCTGTTTCTGGTTCCCGGGAGCTTTCTGATCCGCAGGCTGCCTCTGGTCCCCGGGAGCTTTCTGATCCGCAGGATGTCTCTGATCCCCAGGAGCTTCCTGATCCGCAGACTGTCCCTGGTTCCCGCGAGCATTCTGATCCGCAGAGTCCTCCTGATCCGTATTTTCCGAAACTGTTTTTCCCTCTTCTGCGCCGTTTATAAAAAGTGGCAGCCGATATTTCACTGCCATATTTCTGATATGTTCATTCGGTGTCGACGTAGCGATGCATACGCTGCTTCGCACACTTTGCCTCAGGATAGACTGGATACATGCCTCCAGATAGACACTTCTCTGATAAGCGCAGATTACAAACGTATGGGAAATCCCGTCATAGTGATTGATGGTTTTCATTTTCTGTCTTCTCTCCGTCCTCGACTTCACTCAGCCTCCGGTCGGCGGAATGGTATCCCAGCGCCACCTCCGCAGAGAGCACCGTGATCTTTTCCTCCAGCTGCGACACGATAATAGAAAGAGTGAATACTTTTTCTAGCAGCAGAAAGATCACAACCAGAAAGATCAGATTTGCCGGAGACATAATGCCCAGCAGATCTGTCAGGCGGTAGGTGAGCCCCGGAAAAACACCCATAACAGTGAGAATGCCGGCAAAAATGATCCAGAAAATGGCATCTTCCATCTTTACCTTCAGTCTCCTGATCTTATATAGGATCCATCCTGCAGTCAGGAGGGCTGCGATCAGGAGCAGAATCCTCATCGTCGTTGACATCGTATCACTCCTTTATTCTTTTGCGGCACCACTGGAACAGAAAAATAGAAAACAGCATCTTCATCATATACCATGCAGAGCCTTTGAAATCCAGATAGCTTGTCCCGGCCATGCGCTCCTGCATCTGTACCTGCACCTCGCTGATCCGGACTCCGCAGTTCAGAAGGTACGCCAGCGTGTCCGGCTCCGGACTGTAGTGAATGTCGTACCCGAACTGTTTGATCATCTTTTTGTTGAACAGGCGCATGCCGGAAGTGACGTCGCCGATATATCTGCCCCGCGTCGTCAGCCAGATCGCCGCCGTGATGATCTGGCTGCCCAGCATGCGCGAATTCAGCGGTTTCCGCTCCGTCTTAAAACGCGAACCTATCACGATATCGGCGTTGCTTCTCTCCATCTCATCAATCATATCCTGTATATATGCCGGGTCGTGCTGGCCGTCCCCGTCGATCTGCACCACATGGTCATATCCATAATAGTTGGCATAGCGCATACCGCTCTTGATGGCGCCCGAAAGCCCTGTATTGACGGGCAGATCCAGAAGATTATAGCCCTTCCTGGCACAGACCTTTCTGGTATCGTCCGTCGATCCGTCGTTTATTACGACATAGTCATACTGCGGACAATTCTGAACCAGGTTTTCAACCACCCGTTCTATGTTTTCCGCCTCATTGTAAGCCGGGATCATTATCAGCAGCTTCAACTTCTTCCTCCTTGCACTCCCTCGCATCCCGCCCCGCGATGCGCTCTTCCTTCCCCTTATCACAGTCTAATAATAATTTTTTTCATGAAGTGTGTCAAGTAGATGTATTAACCTCTTTTCAGAAAGCATATTTCCTGTGCTGTGCGTGTTCCGGCGAATCAAGAATTTTCATCTCTGTCTGCATGGCCAAATCCTCCCCACGCAGAAAGACCGGGTGCTGTCCATGCGGCAGCCCCGGCCTGAATTTCTGTGCTGTTCAACTGTGCCGCTCCCCGCCCGCGGGGCGCAGGAGTTTACTGCTGATATTGCCGGTATGGAGGGGATTATCAATATTCTGCCTCTACCGGCATTCTTGTCTTCGCCGACTCCAGGAAACGGCAGTCCTCTTTGCCGTTCTCTGTCATGATGTTTCTCAGAACCTGCCTTCCTTCGCCGCTTCCTCGATGCTCACGGCCACTGCTACGGTCATGCCGACCATCGGGTTGTTGCCGGCACCGATCAGGCCCATCATCTCTACGTGAGCCGGAACGGATGAGGAACCTGCGAACTGTGCGTCAGAGTGCATGCGGCCAAGTGTATCGGTCATGCCGTAGGAAGCCGGGCCTGCCGCCATGTTGTCCGGATGCAGGGTACGGCCTGTGCCGCCGCCGGACGCTACGGAGAAGTACTTCTTGCCTGCCTCGGTGCGCTCCTTCTTGTAGGTGCCTGCCACCGGATGCTGGAAACGGGTCGGGTTCGTGGAGTTGCCGGTGATGGAGACGTCCACGTTCTCCTTCCACATGATCGCGACGCCCTCCGGAACGCTGTTCGCGCCGTAGCAGTTCACCTTCGCGCGAAGGCCGTCCGAGTAGGACTTGCGGTATACTTCTTTTACCTCGTTCTTGTACGGATCGTACTCGGTCTCCACATAGGTGAAGCCGTTGATGCGGGAAATGATCTGAGCGGCGTCCTTGCCGAGGCCGTTCAGGATGACGCGCAGCGGTTTCTGACGCACCTTGTTGGCCTTCTCTGCGATACCGATCGCGCCCTCTGCGGCTGCAAAGGACTCATGGCCCGCCAGGAATGCGAAGCACTCCGTCTCCTCCTGAAGGAGCATCTGTCCAAGGTTGCCGTGGCCAAGGCCGACCTTGCGGGTGTCCGCGACGGAGCCCGGGATACAGAATGCCTGGAGGCCCTCGCCGATCGCAGCGGCAGCGTCTGCGGCCTTGCGGCAGCCCTTCTTGATCGCGATCGCCGCGCCTACGGTGTATGCCCAGCATGCGTTCTCAAAGCAGATCGGCTGGATGCCCTTGATCTGGCTGTAAACGTCGAGGCCTGCGTCCTTCGTGATCTTCTCTGCCTCCTCGATGGAAGCAATGCCATAACTATTCAAAACGGAATTGATCTTGTCAATTCTTCTCTCGTATGATTCAAACAAAGCCATTCTTCCTTACCTCCCTGTCACTCTTTTCTCGGATCAATAATCTTCACTGCGTCAGCTACGCGGCCGTACTGGCCCTTCGCCTTCTCCCATGCGGTGTTCGGGTCGTCGCCCTTCTTGATGAAGTCGGTCATCTTGCCAAGGCTTACGAACTGGTAGCCGATGATCTGATCGTCAGCGTCCAGAGCGATGCCTGTGACATAGCCCTCAGCCATCTCCAGATAGCGCGGGCCCTTCTTGAGCGTGCCGTACATCGTGCCGACCTGGGAGCGGAGTCCCTTGCCGAGATCCTCGAGGCCGGCGCCTACAGCAAGTCCGTCCTCTGAGAATGCGGACTGGCTGCGGCCATAGGCGATCTGCAGGAACAGCTCTCTCATGGCAGTGTTGATCGCGTCGCAGACAAGGTCGGTATTCAGCGCTTCCAGAACCGTGAGGCCCGGCAGGATCTCAGCCGCCATCGCCGCCGAGTGCGTCATGCCGGAGCAGCCGATCGTCTCAACCAGGGCTTCCTGGATGATGCCGTCCTTGACATTCAGGCTCAGCTTACAGGCGCCCTGCTGCGGAGCGCACCAGCCAATTCCGTGTGTAAAGCCGGAAATGTCCTTGATCTCTTTTGCCTGCACCCATTTTGCCTCTTCCGGGATCGGAGCAGCGCCGTGATGAACGCCCTGCGCAACCGGGCACATCTCTTCTACTTCGCGTGAATAAATCATTGTAAAACTCCTTTCAATTATGTATTCTTCGGCGCCAGTCCAGAACGGCCCCAGGATGGCCTGCGTCCTCACGCTCTGATACTGCGCTCTTTGGCATATATTGTCTCATAAAACAGAAGATTCGTCCAGACCTTTTTATAAAAACATCCGAAGAAACACAGCCTGTCACCCGGCGTACCCGTCCGGATTCATCGACTGCCATCTCCAGGAATCCGCGCACATTTCCTCGATACCGTACTCGGCCTCCCAGCCAAGCTCGCGCTTCGCCTTTGACGGATCCGCGTAGCACTGCGCGATGTCGCCCGCGCGGCGCGGCTTTATCTCATATGGGAGCGTCTTCCCGCATGCCTTCTCAAAAGCGTGCAGCACCTGAAGCACGCTGTAACCCCTGCCCGTGCCGAGATTGTAGATGCGCACCTGCGGCTCCTCCGCAAACTTCTGCATCGCTTTTACATGTCCCTTCGCGAGATCCACCACGTGGATGTAGTCGCGCACGCCCGTGCCGTCCGGCGTGTCATAGTCGTCGCCGAAGACGCCGAGCTTTTCCAGCCTGCCGACCGCCACCTGTGCGATGTACGGCACGAGATTGTTCGGGATGCCCTTCGGATCCTCGCCGATGATGCCGGCCTTGTGCGCGCCGATCGGGTTGAAATAGCGCAGGAGCACGACGCTCCACTGCGGATCCGACACATGCAGGTCAGTCAGGATCTGCTCAAGCATCGCCTTCGTCTGGCCGTAAGGGTTCGTGATCTGTCCCTTCGGGCAGTCCTCTGTGATCGGCACGAACGCCGGATCGCCGTAGACCGTCGCCGATGAGCTGAATATGATCTTCTTCACGCCATGGTTCCGCATGACGTCGCAGAGATTCAGGGTGCCCGTGATATTATTATGGTAATATTCAAGCGGCTTGCGCACGGACTCGCCGACCGCCTTGTATCCGGCGAAATGGATGACTGAGTCGATGTCCTCGTTTTCAAATATCTCATTCACCGCTTCCTTATCAAGCATGTCGGTCCGATAAAACTTCAGCTTTTTCCCGGTGATCTGCTCCACGCGCTCCAGGGCCTTCTCATTGGAATTGAAGAGATTGTCCATCACCACAACCTCATAACCGCTGTTCAGAAGCTCCACGCATGTGTGACTGCCGATGTAGCCGGCGCCCCCTGTGACCAATACTGCCATATCATATCCTCCTTCCCGAAACCTGTGCGGTTCTGCCGGCATCCTTTCTCCGGCCTGACGAGCTCTGTCCGCACACACCGGCATATCATTCTGCCGCATATTGTTTTTTCGTATACTGCTCTGTAATTCTTCCGTAAATAAGCAAACCGTCAAAACACCGGATTTTCAGATGCTTTCGGCCTGACCGGAGCCTGTCCTCTATTGCAGCTTCCCGATGATGTAATCATATATTTCCCCGTAATCCTTCAGGGAATAATGAACCCCGTCCCTGGTCTCAAAGCCTTTTTTTCTCAGATACGTGTATGTCGTGAGATACGTGCTTCTGCCGATCTCTTCCTTCATTTTTGCATTAAACGCAGCGATCTGGGTATTTCTGACCTTGTATCCGTGCGCGGCCGCAATTTTGTCGTTGACCGGGTTTACCGAGAGCACGCGGAAGGTGGTCTTCGGATAGGCCGCGATCAGATTCCTGTAATATGTGATGTAGCGGTCGATGCTGTCAAGATCATTGATCCCCAGCGCGAGTATCACCGTCACGTCCGGCTTCTTCTTCAGGTATTCCTTCAGCTTCGGCCCTGCGGTCGACTGCAGCCAGGCATAGCCCATCGATACCTTTGCAATATACACCGTGTCCGCCGAAGCCCTCGCCATCTGCATTCCCACGATGCGGGAATCGCCGACAAAGATATAGTCCCATTTCACCTTCGTCCGTTTTCCCGTGGAGTCCAGATAATAACCGTCCACCACACAGTCGGTCTTTCTCGCCCCGTTCTTTCCCACATAGTACTTGCCGACCCAACAGCTGACCGCCTTGTTTCCCGACGCGTCGAGATAATAGTACTTGTTTTTGTACTTCAGCCACGTGTTCTGCAGGCGAACCCCTTCATTATTAAAATAGCAGCGATCGTCCCCGATCGTCACCCAGGAATTTTTCACCCGCACTCCGGATTCATTCACATAATAATATTTGCCCCCGGATTTGACCAGGCGGTCCCGCGCGAGGACTCCGTTCGAGCGCAGGAAATAATCTTTTCCGTTTTTCTGGATCCACTTCTTGACATAAAGTTTTCCGGCGGACGAGGCGCAGTAGCGATTGCGGTTCCATGTGATCCAGCCCGTCTCGCAGTATCCGTCCTTGTCAAAATGATAGATGCCGCCCTTAATGTTCAGCCAGGTATCTTTCGCGTATTTGCCGTCTTTTGTGTAACGGTAGCGGATGCCATTGCTGTTCGTGATCCACTCTCCGCTTCGGGCCTTCGGCGCGGAGGTCACTACGTTCTCTGCAGCCGCCGACGCATGCGGCGCACCCGCAAGACACAGCAGGCCGAACAGAATCATCAGCAGAATCCGTCTTTTTACTCTCTCTCTGATAAGATTCACTCCTTCATCACTGCGCTCAGCACCCCGGAAATGCGATCCGATCCGTCCTGAGCGGCCATGGTATATTTTACCTGCTTACTATACCTTATAAGTGATGTTTTGTCAAACCCTATATGGGGCTGTGAAGTTCGTCGGCCTGTGAGCGCACGGGCCCCCTGGGAACACAGCCCCGCTTATTCCGCCCTTTGCCGAAGCAGGCCGCACAGCCTGTGCACCCCGAAGCGGATCAGGTACAGCACGCAGGCCCCCGCGCAGGACAGCAGAAATACGCCCGGCACCGTCAGCGGACAGAATTTCCATCGCTGCGCGACCTCCGGCACCTGCGGGATCAGGCAGCCGTCGTAGATCAGCCGGTCGGGGATCCAGGAGAACAGGTACACGCCCAGCGCGATCCCGGAGATCCCTTTCAGTGCTGCATGCACGGCCTTCGGCCACCGGGTCATGTCCAGATTCAGAAGAAACGCAAACAGAAGTGTCGCGGTGATCAGATTCTCCCCGCCCCATGTGCTGTTGTTCCCCCAGACAAATCTTCCTCCGTCACTGCGGTAGAAATTGTACCAGCCGAAGGCCGCGACCGCCAGTGCCAGCAGAAGGAGGTTCAGCGCCCTGTTCAGTTTCCAGCCGTACTCCCGCAGATACGCACCGATAAAATAGTAGGTGATCGGGTACATTCCCGTGAAAAACCCCGGAACGACCGGGTCGTAGGTCGTCGAGAGGGACGGCGACGCCAGCCATCCGGCTGTGCGGAAATCAAAGATGTTCAGCAGCTTCGGCAGGAGCGTGAGCGACATCATGGTCAGCACCAGGATCTTCTTTTCCCTGCGGGTCTTCAGGCCGTGATAGGCCAGGTTCAGAAACGGGATGATCAGGAACAGGCCGATATACATCTCGATGTACCAGGCGTAATTCGCCGCGTCGTAGTCGAGAATGTCCAGAAGCGCCGTCTTCAGCGTCACACGGTAGCCGAGCGCGTACTTTTTGAACAGCAGACAGGCAATGCTTGCCAGAAGATAGATTTCCAGAGTCTTCCAGAGGCCCTTGTAGTAGCCGCGGCTCAGCGTCTTGCGCCACATCAGATAGCCGGTCAGGATCATGAAAAGCGGCACACAGGTCATGAAGAAGGAGCGGTACATGCACAGCAGAAGCATATCCGGGCCGACCGTCGGCACGTTGTAGAAGCCGGTGTTCAGCAGGAAATGCACCGACAGCACGCTGTACACCGCCACGCACCGGATCAGGTCCGCATTCGGATCACGTTTTCTTTTCACCGCTGTGTTCTGTTTCTCTTCCATCTCTGTCTTCCGCCTTTCTTCTCATTCTGCGCCCGTGCACAGATCCGTTCTCCGCTGCACGGATTCACATCTGCATAATTCCTGCCGGCGCCGTCCGCCGCGCGCCCCTGGCTTCTGCCGATCCGCACGGCGCACCCGCTCATTTCACGAAATGTGCCTTCGGGTAAATTCTCCCCATGCGCTCGTCTGGAAAACGCTCGTCGATAAATTCCGCGATCTGATTCGGCGGCTCGATCCCCTGCTGGCGCTGCGAGTAACGCCCGAGCGCCAGCGACGAGATCAGGATATTCCACGCCATCAGAACGATCAGGAGCCACGTGATCGCCGGTCCGGCCTTTTTCGGGATCTTCTCGATCCATTTTGACAGGAACGGGTATGCGCCCTTGATCCAGAACACGGCCACGATCCCCCAGAAGAAGCAGAACAGCAAATTGATGCGGCCCCCCAGGTTGAACGGGATCTTGCTGTAGTTCCAGAACACGGTGCCGAACACCAACTCCGTAAATACGCTGCATATGTACTCATACGTTCCCCCGACGATCATGCCGTAGAGGAAAATATAGCGGTCATTCCGGTCCCTGTAGCGGTAGAGGAAGGCGGAGAGCAGCGAGCAGGCCAGTCCCCAGACAATGCTGAACGGCCCGTAGACCACGCTGCTGCGGCTCATCCACCAGCCCAGCGAAAAGCGGCAGAAAACGGTCTCCACCAGGTCCCCGAAGAATCCCCCGATAAAAAACAGCCAGACCTGCTTGTAAAAGCCGCAGCCCTCCGCGAATCTCGTTCTCTCCTTCGGCGGCTGCTGCGCCCTCGTCTGCAGGATCTTTTTCGTCTCGATGTTCGGGTAAGAGCGCTCGAGCCTCCTGCGCACCACGCGCGTGATCGCATTGCCGAAGGACTCCGACACCTTCTGCATATTGTCCGTCACGCCCGCCATGCGGTTGATGTAGCTGCGCCATTTCCAGACGACCGCCAGGGCCCCCAGAAGGTCCACAAGCAGAAAGGCGAACAGGACATAGAGAAGGATCCTGCCGAAGCTCTCCGGAATCAGGTGCACCAGCTTCAGGAAAAGCGGGTTTCCGATCCACAGCACAAAAAGCGCCGCTGCTCCGAAGCACAGCAGTAACGGCGCCGAGATAAATCCGTATATTCCAATCCGGAACTTCTGGTATCCCCACCACTCGCGGTGGAAAATGCGTGCAAGAACCAGTCCGGTCGCCACGACCAGACACGAACCGATGACTATGCCGCCCAGAACCAGGAACAGCGGGCGCTCCTTGAGTTCGATCAGGAACACGCTGTAGGCGGCCGCAAGGAACCCGTAAACCGGGCACAGCGGGAGGTTCAGCACGCCGAAATTGACAAATCGCCTCTGTTTGACCGCCGAGGCGGCCACCCCTGCGCACCAGCCAAGCAGCGAGTACGCCAGGAACAGCCAGCCCAGCTCATAAAAAGAATATTGCATGATAAACGCCCTTTTGATCTCCGTTTTGATCCATCGGCCTGGCGCATTCCGAATCCTGCCTCGGCCGACAATGCTATGGTAGAAAAAATGACAGCTTTTGTCAAGTTTTTCTGTCCAAAATGTCTTCACGAAATATCTCCGCGGCGCCGTCACACGCTGCCGCTCACGATCCGGTAATATGCACGCGATGTGGCCAGATAGACGAGCCCGTAAAATACCGCGAACACAAGGAAGCAGGACAGCACCACATACAGCAGGAGCATTTTGTTTACCAGCCCGAGGAGCATCAGAATCTTCTGTACGATCGGGAAGGCAAACATCGTGTGGATGCAGGACAGCAGAAGCGGCGTCAGAAATACGGTGAACATCTGCGAGCGGATACTGCTGCGGATCTCCCGCTTCGTCATGCCGACCTTCTGCATGATGCCGAAGCGCGCGCTGTCCTCATATCCCTCGGTGATCTGTTTGTAATACATGATCAGCACCGTCGCGACGAGGAATACACTTCCGAGCAGAACGCCGAGCACGAACAGCCCTCCGTTTATCCCGTAAAAATCCGCACGCTCCTGGGAGCGGCAGATCACGTTCACGAACGGCAGCTTTCCCGCGTCCGCAAGCTCATCCCGCCGGGCCCGGATGATCCCCGTGAGCGCCTCCTGCTCCGGCTCGCCGGCCGCAAGGTCAAAGCCGTAATAGTAATACTGCGTCTGGATCCTCCTGCCGAAGCTCTTCTCAGCAATCTCCCCCAGCGCCTCCGCGATCCTGTCACACACGCGGATATCCGGGACAATGACAAATATGCAGCTGGCGAGGATCGAATAAGCGTCCCCGTTATCCGTAAAATGCTCCACACAGCCCTTCACCTTCCAGGTGCCGCACTCCCGCACCGTAAAGGTGTCATACGCAAACGTTTTTTCCTTCCTGTAAATCAGCACCTCGTCCTGCGCGAGCGTCTCCTGTGCATGTTCCACACGGTTGTAATCCTCGACCGGGATGAAATACAGGCCCGCAATACGGGACATGTCCGCAATCGGATTCGTGCCCTGCAGATTCCCGTAATCCAGAATGGCCTCATTTTCCTGCATAAACGCATCGCCGCACGTGTAGCGGTACGCGACCACCTTTTCCGGCTCTGCGCCATACTCCGCGGCCGAGGCCTCCACGAGCGCGTCGACAGCCTCCGCCTCTTCGTATCCGTCGGCCTTCAGCGAGATCTGCTGCGGATAGCGCGTCTTCAGGCTGTCCTCCTCCCCGATGTACAGGCAGGTCACCGCCGACACCATCACGAGCACCATTGTCGACAGCACACAGATCGAGGCCAGGCCTGCCCCGTTGCGCTTCATTCGGTAGGCCATCGAGGAAACTGACACGAAATGGTTCGCCCTGTAGTAATAGCTCTTCCTGTGCTGCAGCACCCGGCACAGCCTGACCGAACCCGCGATAAACAGCAGATACGTCGACACGATCACCAGCGCTACAGCTCCGAAAAAAACCACGAGCGCGCTGATCGGATCCTCGATGGTGACTGCTATATAATATGCGGCTGCGAGCATCAGGAAACCGAGAAGCGCCAGAAACCAGTTGCCTTTCGGAGGCCGTTCGCCCACGGCTGGGCTGTGCAGAAGCTCCACGGGCTTCGACCGTCCGAGCGTGAACAACGATTTCAGCAGGATCAAAGTGAATACGGTCAGAAACAGCAGCCCCGTCTGCAACACTGCCCCCGTATCGAAGCTGAAGCCCATCGACACGCTTCCCTGTATCACATCCACGATCCAGAGTTCTCCGAGCTTGGAGAAAAGGATCCCGCAGAACAGGCCGGCCGCCAGGGAGATCACAGAGACGATCGCGCTCTCCCAGATGAGCACGCGCGCCAGGTGGCGTTTTCCCATGCCCAGGATATTGTACAGTCCGAATTCGCGCTGGCGGTTGCGCACCAGGAAGGAATTCGTGTAAAACAGAAAGATCACCACAAACACGATAAACACGCCGGAGCCGAGCGAGAGCATGGCCTGCAGCGTATCGCCGCCGTGCATTGACGCGACATACGGGTCGCGCGAAAGGAAGAGGAATATATAGTACATCATCACCATGCCGCAGCACGTCAGCAGATACGGCAGGTAAATGCGGCCGTTTTTCACAATGCCGCTGACCGCCAGGCGCAGGTAAAGACCCCCGCGGCGCTCCTGAAGTCTGGCGCGGCTTCCCTGATCTTCTATCATATTCATACCCTGTCACCACCCGTCGCCAGCATAGTCAGCGTATCCGAAATCTTCTGATACAGCTGCTCGTCGGTGCTCACACCGCGGTAGATCTGATGGAAAACCTCCCCGTCCTTGATGAACAGGACGCGCCCCGCGTGGCTCGCGGCCTTGACCGAGTGCGTCACCATCAGGATTGTCTGCCCCTCCTTGTTGATCGAGGCGAACAGGCGCAGCAGCTCATCGGTCGCCCGCGAATCGAGCGCCCCTGTCGGCTCGTCGGCGAGGATCAGTCTCGGATGCGTGATCAGCGCCCTTGCGACCGCGGCGCGCTGCTTCTGGCCGCCTGACACCTCGTACGGATATTTTTTCATCAGATCCTCAATCCCCAGCTTTCTGGCGATCGGTTTCAGGCGATCCTCCATCTCCTGGTACTGCTTTCCCGCAAGCACCAGCGGCAGAAAAATATTGTCCTTCAGGGAGAAGGTGTCGAGCAGGTTAAACTCCTGGAACACGAAGCCCAGATTGTCCCGCCTGAACTGCGCCTTTTCGGCCTCCCGGATGCGCGCCAGATCGCGCCCGTCGAGCAGCACCTGCCCGCCCGTCGGCGTGTCGAGCGCCGCCAGAATATTCAGAAGCGTCGTTTTTCCGGAGCCGGACTCGCCCATGATCGCCACGTACTCGCCCTCCTCCACCTTAAATGACACGTTTGAGAGCGCCTGTACCTGGCTGCCCCCGAAACGTGTCGTGTAGACCTTTTTCAGGTTGCTGACTGTCAGAATCTCCATTGTAATGCCTCCTGTAAAATTTATCCGGGGCGGTGCGAAGCACTCCCCGTTACAGGCATATTCTAACTTCCCCGAAACTTTCCCGCCATCGAAGCAGCTTACACTTACCTTACAATCCTGTAAGACTGCGGTGCCGAAATGGCGGCACAGGTTCCGGCATCGCAGGCGCCAGCCACTCGGTTTCCGGCCGCCCGGTTTCCCGCCGCTCAGTTTCCCGCCGCGCTGCTTCCGACCGTCCGGTTTCCCGCCGCTCAATTTCCAGCCGCGCAGCTTCCGGCTGCCCGGTTTCCCGCCGCTCAGTTTCCGGCTGCGCTGCTTCCAGCCGCCCGGTTCTCATCTTCCTGTCACTTTCCGTCGCCCTGCCATGCAGGCGCGGCCTCACTCAATCTCCAACTCCGCGTTTTTCAGGTCGATGCGCACCTCTGTGCCCCGCCCCGGCTCGGAGGTCACCCAGATGTCATGCCCGAGATTTGCACAGATCCTGCTGCACAGGTACATGCCGATCCCGCTCGCCCGCTTGTCGCCGCGCCCGTTGCCGCCGGTGTAGCCCTTCTCAAAAATGCGCGGCAGGTCCTCCGGCGCGATCCCGATGCCGGTATCCCGGATGCACAGCGTCTTCGGCGGCTCCAGCGAGATCGCGATGACACCCTCTGCCGTGTACTTCAGCGCGTTGGAGAGCACCTGTTCGATCACAAACAGCAGCCATTTTTCATCCGTCACAACGCGTGCCTGGAGAGGTTCATACTCCAGGCGCAGTTTTTTCTGGATAAATGTGGAGGCATAGCGGCGCACCGCCTGTCTCACGATATCGTCCAGATCGTATTCCCGGAACACGTAATCTGTCGAGTTCGAGTCGAGCCGCAGGTAGCAGAGCACCATCTCCACATACTGCTCGACCCTTCGCAGCTCTTCCTGGAGCTCACGCCGCGAGCCGTCTGTCCGGACGGCAGCGCCTTCACTTTCCGGCAGATCTGTCCATGTATCGTCTGACGCCTGCTCCGGCAAATCCGTTTCTATATCATCTGGCGCCTGCTCTGACATTCCTGTCCCCGTACTGTCTGACATCTGCCCCGGTGCCCCTGCCTTCATGCCATCTGATGCCTGCTCCCGCAGTTCCGCCTCCTTACCGTCCGCTGCACGCCCCGGCATTCTCATTTTCCTGTTTCCCGGAAGCGCACCCTCTTCATCCAGAGGCGGCTCCTCCTGCAGCAGCAATCTCATAGCAGCGATCGGCGTCTTGATCTGGTGCGCCCACACCGTATAGTAGTCGACCATGTCACGGTAGCGCTGCTCCATCTCATCCTGCAGCTCTCTGCGCTCCTTTTCAAGCGTCAGCAAAAGCGCCTGGTAGTCCTCTTCAAGGATGCCGGACGGCTGCGGAAGGTGCTCCAGAACAGCGCCGGGATCCGGTCTTTGAAGGCTGCCGGATTTCCGCACAGCTGCGCTCGCCGCATGCCCCGGCCGATCCGAAACACCGCCTTCCCATCCCGGTCCTTCTCTGTCCCCGGCATCTCCGTCATCTTCTCCAAGCTCTCTGAGGCACTGCTCCAGGCCCCGGTGCTTCAGGCAGAAGCGCCCATAGTCCAGGCCCAGGACGACCGCCTCAAAGAGCAGGCAGACTGCCGCGGTATACAGCACCGCCTGCACCGGCAGCCGGTACAACGCAAAGATGAGCGCCGCGGCCGTACAGGAAATCACGAGCACGGCTATGGTTTTTCTGTGCAGTTTCAGATACGCGCGCAGCATACTACTTCCTCCCTCCGCCAAGAGCGGCCGGGCCGTCCGCCCTTCAGCCGATCAGATAACCCATCCCCTTACGCGTCACGATGAAATCGGTCAGCCCGGCATCCGCCAGCTTCCTGCGAAGCCGCGTGACGTTGACCGTCAGCGTGTTCTCATCGACAAAACTGTCCGTCTCCCAGAGCCTCTGCATCAGCGTATCGCGGCTGACCACCTGCCCCTTCCGCTCGAGAAGCGTCTGCAGGATCCGGTACTCATTCCGCGTCAGCTCAATGCGCTCTCCCTGATATGTGAGGCTTGCGTCCGACAGGTTCAGCACTGCGCCCTGATGCTCCAGCGTCTCCGCCTGGCTGGAAAAGTCATACGTCCTCCGGAGAATCGCCTGCAGCTTCGCCATCAGCACATTCAGGTCAAACGGCTTGGCGATAAAGTCATCGCCGCCCATATTCATCGCCATCACGATGTTCATATTGTCTGAAGCCGATGAGATGAACACGATCGGCACCTTTGAGATCCTGCGGATCTCGGCGCACCAGTGATATCCCCCGTAAAACGGCAGCATAATATCGAGCAGCACCAGATGCGGCTCAAACGCGGCAAATTCCCCGAGAATATCCCGGAAATTCCGGGCACACCTCGCCTCCAGACCCCACAGCGAGATCTGCCGCTGCATCGCCTGCGCGATCGCCGTATCATCCTCCACAATCAAAATCCGGTACATAGCAGTCCCCTCCCCTCTGTCCGGTACACAGCAGGCCCGGTCTCCTGCAAACGTGTTCCTCCGCCCGACCGACGCCAGAAAACATGCGGCCATGATCTGCGGCACCGCAGTTCCCGAAATCTTTTCTCTGCACCGCAGCGGTGCGGCCGCCTGCGATCATCGGTCCAGATCGATCTCATCCATCAGCGACTCGGCCATTGTCCCATAGCCGAACAGGCCGCAGGCCATGCGGATCCCCTCCGCGATCTCTTTTCGCGGGAAATGATGTGACTCCAGAAAATCGCTGTCCTTCTCGTTCAGATAAGCATAAAAATAAAGCGCCAGCTCCAGTTCGCGGCGGTCATACACGTTCAGCCCGCCGAGCAGGCGGTTCTCCGCTTCCTCTATCTCTCCGTTTTCGATCAGCTCCTGCAGCGCTTCAAGGCGGTCTGCATACTGTCTTTCCTCAAACAGCGGCCCCGACTTTTTTTCAATGTCGATATGGAAGATCAGCCGCAGCAGCGTGCGAATCGTCTCATAGATCAGCCGCATGATGTAATCCTTCTCGATTAGGCCCATAAAACCGCCTCGCTTTCCTGCAATATAATAATTCGCATATTCCGATAAGTTGTATAAGTTGTATTATAAAAAACAACGACAGAAAAAGCAATCCCGTCCACGAAAAAACGGCATCCATCCATTTGGATACCGCTTTTCAGTCTTTTTGATTTTATAATAAAGCTTCTTATGAACCGACTGGCAGCTGTTTTTCCAGCTCGGCGATCCGCTGTTCCAGACGTTTCCGTTCTCCTGTTTCAGCGAGGCGCAGACTGCGTTCTTCCCGAAGCAGCTTTTTCTGAAGCTCCAGGGCTTCCCGCTGACTTTCAATTTCCGCTCTTTGACTGTCTATCTCTGTCTGCATCTCATCGATCATATACTGCACCGTATTTTGGTCTAGAATGCGCAGTTCTTCTGAGAACATTTCCATCACCCTCTCCACATTCTGGCAAAGTCTGTAGACATCCTCATACATGGCCCGAAACTCGGGATAGCTTTCAATCAGTGTTATGATCAGCTCCGGATCATCCTGACTTAAGAACGCGAGCCATGCGTCGGTTTCATTACTGATACCTTTATTTTGAATGACCTTGCTGAAAATGTCAAGTGGAATGAAGATATATTTCTGCAGCAGATTTAATTCCAGGCCGGTATTAGAACGCTGTTCAAAATAATGCAGGTATTCCTCCGGAAAATGGTGGAATACTTTCTGACTTTCTTCTATTAGCACGATTGTATAAACACTTTTGATCTCCTGATAGCTGAATTTCTTTTTGTGCAGATCGCGCAGCCGCTTGTACTGCCGCAGCAACAAATCTGCAGAATAACAGGCACAGCGCTGACCCGGGAATGCATATCCGATTTTCTGCACCTCTACATTCACCAGGCTGCCGCCTGCAAGCTGCACAACAATATCCATAACTAACAAAGAGCCTTCATCAGCGATACGTGTGGAGTCACCGGGCAGAAGCATTTTAATCTCTGCCGGAGTGCCAAGCAGCAATGAAAGCAGCCGGTTCAGACGCTCCGGAGTATATTCTGGATTCAGAATCTCTTTAAAAAAGGAATCATACAGAAGCTTTACTCCCTTTACTCCGGTACAGATGTCAAGAAATTCATCCCGCTGATGCGGCTGCCATTCCTGAAATCTCTGCTTCAATACAGAATTGTTATCAATCTCACATAATAGTTCTTCCCGCTCGCGGATCAGGGGAAAATATTGTTTTAATCTGCCTGTCATTGACACCTCCAGTTTTTATATGAAATTTAAAATATTTGCTTTTGATTTCTATCATATGATATTATATGTGTATTTATATATTATTTTTATATCAATTTATATATTTTATGAGTCTTATAAAGAATAACATAATTCCTCTCAAATTGCAAGATTATATTTTCGACAAAATATGAGGTTTTCTATTTCTCTTTCCAAATACAGAAGTCTGTCACCCTTTTTCGTTTCTCACATACTTTTGCATTAAGGATCACAAACAATGTCAGTTAGTTAACAGCCGCATAAGAGCAGGGCGTCTCTGTGAAGGAGCTTTAGGGGCCTCCACCCGGAGATGTTCCTGCCCATGCGGCATCCGGAATCATTAAACTTAATGACATTGGATCTCAAAACCGCCGCACGGAGGGCATTTTATGGTGACAGTCAGTCTCTGTATGATCGTAAAGAATGAAGAGAAGGTTCTGGCCCGGTGCCTTGACAGTATCAGGGCTGCAGTCGATGAGATTATCATTGTGGACACCGGAAGTACTGACAGGACGAAAGAAATTGCAGCACAGTACACGGAAAAGATTTTTGATTTTATGTGGGATGATGATTTTGCGGCGGCCCGGAATTATTCTTTTTCTAAGGCGACTATGGAATTTGCCATGTGGCTGGACGCTGATGATGTGTTTACAGAAAAGGATCTGCTACAGTTTCTCCGCCTGAAGGAATCCGCCTGGGAGAATGCCGATACAGTCATGATGCGCTACAATACCGCGTTTGATGAAGAAGGACAGCCTGTCTTTTCGTATTACAGAGAGCGGCTGATCCGCCTGAGCGTTCCGCACACATGGAAAGGGCGCGTGCATGAGGCGATCGCATGTTCCGGGCGGGTGGTTTACGCGGAGGATGTGGCAGTGACGCACAGGTCTGTCAAAACTGCCTACAGTGACCGGAACCTGCACATTTATGAGCGGCAGATCCGGGAAGGGGAGGCCCTTACTCTGCGCGATCAGTTTTATTATGGCCGGGAGCTGTATTACCATAAAAAATATGAGCATGCGCGGCAGGTTCTGGAAAAATTTCTCTCAGACCGGTCGGGCTGGGTCGAAAATAAGATTGAAGCGTGCAAGATCCTGGCATACTGCTGCCTGGAAACAGGCGGCCCTGAAGACGCGTTCCGTGCGCTCACCAGATCGTTCCTGTACGACCTCCCCCGCGCAGAAATCTGCTGCGAAATCGGAGGTCTCCTGATGCGGCTGGAAAACTGGCGTGCGGCGGTCTTCTGGTTTGAGCTGGCCCGGGCGCTTCCCCAGAACGCTGCAAACGGCGGCTTCCTGTCTGCGGACTGTCACGGCTATCTGCCCTGTATCCAGCTGTGCGTCTGTTATTACCGGCTCGGAGAAATCCAGAAGGCCGCGGAATATAATCGTCTGGCCGGCACATACCGCCCTCTCTCCCCGGCATATATTTATAATTTAAAATTTTTCAGTGAATATCGGCAGAACACACCCTGAGTCTTCTGAATATACTGTAGTGAGACACGGAAATTGTCTCAAACCAGAGGTAAAGGGGGTATGCATTATGAATAATGCTTACTATAGTACCTGTCCGCGCTGCGGAAGACCTTCCGGCTGCTGCACCTGCTGCAACGGCATGATGGGGCCGACCGGGCCCATGGGGCTTCCCGGAGTCCCGGGTGTCCAGGGCATAACCGGACCGACCGGTGCTACCGGACCGATCGGTGCTACCGGAGCGACCGGAGCGACCGGCGCAACCGGGGCGACCGGTGCGACCGGACCGGCGGGACCAGCCGTCGGCAGAAGCGGGGCCACAGGGCCAACCGGACCGACCGGCGCTAATGGGATCACCGGGCCCGCAGGGCCTGCAGGGCCGACCGGAGAAATCGGGCCCGTCGGGGCGACTGGACCCACAGGCGCTACCGGGCCTGCCGGAGCAACCGGGGCTGCCGGACCTGCCGGAGCACCTGGACCCACCGGTCCGACCGGCGCGACCGGATTCACGGGAATGACTGGTGCAACTGGGCCTGCAGGGCCGACCGGAGAAATCGGACCAGTCGGGGCTACCGGACCCACGGGCGCTACCGGGCCTGCCGGCGCTACCGGAGCCACCGGACCTGCTGGTCCAACCGGTGCAACCGGCCCTGCCGGGCCCACAGGCGCTAACGGAATCACCGGACCCACAGGACCTGCCGGAACCGCCGGAGCTGCCGGGCCGACCGGACCTGTCGGGCCGACTGGCGCAACCGGGCCAACAGGGCCAACAGGAGCTAATGGAATTACCGGGCCGACCGGACCTGCCGGCGCGGCCGGTGAAATAGGGCCTGTCGGGGCTACCGGACCGACCGGTGCGGACGGTGCTGCTGGCGCGACCGGACCTACTGGGCCGACTGGTGCAACCGGAGCTGTTGGTGCAACCGGCCCCATCGGGCCGACCGGAGTTACAGGACCTGCCGGACCCACCGGACCGACTGGAGAAATCGGACCCGTCGGTGCGACCGGACCTACAGGTGCTGTCGGTGTGACCGGCGCGACCGGGCCGACTGGTGCAACTGGCCCGACTGGGCCTACCGGGGACACCGGACCCATCGGTGCGACCGGACCTACCGGCGCGGATGGTGCTGTCGGTGTGACCGGCGCAACTGGGCCGACTGGCCCTACCGGCCCAACTGGACCTACCGGGGATACCGGATCTGTCGGTGCGACCGGACCTACAGGTGCTGTCGGTGTGACCGGCGCGACCGGGCCGACTGGCGTCACTGGCCCGACTGGTCCCACCGGGGACACCGGACCCGTCGGTGCGACCGGACCTACAGGTGCGGACGGTGCTGTCGGTGTGACCGGCGCAACTGGGCCGACTGGCCCTACCGGCCCAACTGGACCTACCGGGGATACCGGACCTGTCGGGGCTACCGGACCTACCGGCGCAGACGGGGCTGTCGGTGCGACCGGAGCCACAGGCCCTGCCGGCGCTACTGGTGCGACCGGCGCGACCGGGCCGACCGGCGCCACAGGCCCTGCCGGACCTGCAGGCACGGACGCAACTGTCACGCCTGCGGCGGCTGTCGCAGACACCGACCCGGGCACAGCGACCACAGCCGACGTCGCCACACAGCTCAACACACTGCTGGCGAACCTGAGAGCCGCCGGACTGCTGTCATAAACAAGCTGCTCAGCCTAAAGGGCCGCCCGGTGTCATGCCGGAGCGGCCCTTCCTCTTCTGCCAAGACACGCTCAGAACTCTTTTCCCCGATAAATCCATATACTCACGGCTGCTGACACCACGAGCAGGCACGGCCCTGCCGCCGGAGACACGTTCAGAACTCTTTCCCCGCTAAACCCATATACTCACGGCTGCTGACATCGCAAGCAGGCACAGCCCTGCCGCCGGAGACACGTTCAGAACTCTTTTCCCCGGTAAATCCATATGCTCACAACTGCTGACACCGCGAGCAGGCACAGCCCTGCCACCGGAGACATGTGTATCAGGAACAGCAGTTTATCGACATCCAGATCCGGAAGCTGGATCCCTGACTGCACGAACATGTAGACAGCGAACACCGGAAGCATGACCACCAGCACTGTGCTGATCCGCGCCTTCTCCACACCGAATTTGAAGGTGACCGGCAGCTGAAACGCGATCAGAAAGAGACTGATCGTCTGATAAAGGCTCTGCGCCAGCCACATCTCCTGCATGCTGCTCCCCGCCGCCAGAAAAGCGGCCAGGGTGATCACAAAACCAACGATATCCATGAGCAGGCCCAGCACATACTTTGACAAAACGATCCTGGCCCGGGACACCGGCATCGTCAGCGCATATTTGTCCCAGCCTGACTTCTCATCATACGAGTATGCGGTCAGCAATATGATCGCCATGTATACGGAAAACATTCCGCCAAAAAAATTCGGATTCTTCTGAGCTATGCTCAGTCCTCCCCAGACAACCAGTATCAGCAGATACGACTTCCACTGCTGTCCCAAATTAATCAGATCCTTATAAACCAATCCGGCCATACCGGCTCCTCCTTTCAATGCCGCGCTCCCGCACGTACGCGCGGGCAGTCATGATCCCGGAGGGCTTTCCCGCAATATCCGCGGGCCGCCCTGCCCTCAGCTTTTTCCCTCTCAGATGCCGTGCTCCTTCACATGGTACAGCATGATGTCCTCGATGCTGGCCGGATCGCACACCAGTCCGGCAGGAACCTTATCGCGCAGTGCCAGAGCCTCCGCTCCGAAATTGTTCTGCCGCACGCCGACGACCGCGTCGCGTCCGAGCGCCTCCAGATCCTGCCGCGTACCCTTGACCACCACATACTTCTCCAGCAGCCCGCTCTTTTCCTCGCAGAATACGAGCTTTCCCTGGTGCAGGAACGCCACGTAATCGCAGATCTTCTCGAGATCGCTCAGGATGTGCGACGAGACGAAAATTCCTCTTTTCTCATCCTGAATAAACTCCAGGAAGATATCCAGGATCTCATCGCGCACGATCGGATCAAGCCCGCTTGTCGCTTCATCGAGCAGCAGGAGCCGGCTGTCGTGCGAGAGCGCCACTGTAAGCATCAGCTTCATCTTCATGCCGCGTGAATAGTCCCCGATCTTCTTGTCGTGCGGAAGAGCAAATCTCCCGAGATACTGCGCGAAACGCCCCGCGTCCCAGGTGCGGTAGCACATCGCCATCATCTTTGCGATCTGGTCCGCCGTCATCGCCTCCGGAAAATTGCACTCGTCCATGACGACCCCAATCTGTTCCTTCATTTTTTCCGCGGCGCTGTCCGCGCTCTCCCCAAAGATCGAGATCTCGCCGGCATCCCGCCTGAGCAGGCCCAGGATCAGCTTGATCGTCGTGCTCTTGCCCGCGCCGTTCTCCCCGATGAAGCCCATGATGCACCCGGCCGGCAGCGCCAGGCTGAGATTATCCAGTGTAAAATCCTTATAATGCTTTGTCAGGTTTTTCACCTCAAGTATATTGTCCATATGGAAAACCCCCTGTCCTATTTTTGCCCTGATTTTTTTATTCGTGCGGCCCGCCTGCCGCCTCAGCTCTCATTGTAGATCAGCTCCAGCATTTCCTTCAGCTCCTGCAGGCTCAGGCCGCATCCGCCTGAGAGCGTGACGATCTCCTGCATCCGTTCCTCGATCCTGCGCAGGTGCTCCTCCCTGACAAATTCCAGATTCTTCTCCGCCACGTAGCTCCCTTTTCCCGGCACGGATACGATAAACCCGTCCCGCTCCAGCTCTTCATAGGCGCGCTTCGTGGTGATCACGCTGATGCGCAGCTCCTTTGCAAGATATCGGATCGACGGAAGGGCGTCGCCCGGTTTCAGCTCTCCGGAGATGATCTTCGACTTGACCTGTGAGCTGATCTGATCGTAGATCGGCTGGCCGCTGGAATTACTGATGATAATATTCAAGCTTCCGTCACCTCCGCTCTGTCATCCTCTGTGCCATCTTTTTACGCAGTCTCCTTTCAGATCGTTTCATACTGTTTATGTTTTGTTTTACTGTATATACTCATTATATACACTATTCTCAGAATGTCAACAGGATTTTGAAAAAAAGATAAAACAGGCAAAAAAACTGCTGCGGCAGGAGATCAATAGCGTCTGATCCCGTTTCGCAGCAGTTCCTTATTGGATTTTCCTTATTGGATTTTCCTTATTAGATTTTCCTTATTAAATTTCCCTTATTAGATTTTCATTACCGGATTTTCACAGAATATAAGTCTGGCCGCTTCCCGGACGTCCCTCTCTATCCGTTCAGCTTTTTCAGAAGCTCCTGCACGTCGATCGGCTTCGCGAGGAAATCGTCCATGCCGCTCCTTTTCGCGCGTTCCCGGTCTTCCTTCGCGCAGTTGGCGCTGCAGGCGTAAATCCTCACGGTTTTCGCATCTTCACGGTCAAGGGCACGGATGGCCGCCGTCGCGGCAAACCCGTCCATCTCCGGCATGAGAAGATCCATCAGAATGATACTGTACTCTCCCGGCGCGGATGCCCGGAAAAGATCGAACGCAGCCTTCCCGTTCTCTGCGAGCACTGCCTCAAACCCTGCGGCAGACAGCAGCTCCAGCATGATCGCCCCGTTCAGCTCATTGTCCTCCGCCACCAGGACACGGGATTTCTCCGGGCGTTCAGCAGCAGGCAGGCCCGGTTTCGGCTCCTCCTTCGGCAGCTCGGCCTCCTGCGCCGGGAACGAGAACGTGAAGGTGCTCCCCTCGCCCTTGTGGCTGACAAAGGCAAGCTCTCCATGCATCAGCTTCGCCAGGTGGCTGCTGATCGGCAGCCCGAGCCCCGTCCCCTGGTTCCCCTTGGAGACGGTCGTCCGTTCCTGCGCGAAGGTGTCAAAAATCTGCTTCTGGAATTCCTCGCTGATCCCCTGCCCGGTGTCGGAAACCTCCGCCCGCGTGAGGATCAGGCCCTTCTTCGTCACGCTCTGCCGGACAGTAAGGCGGATGACCCCTCCCTCCTGCGTAAATTTCCTCGCATTGTCCAGAAGATTCAGAAGCACCTGCTGGATGCGCACTCCGTCGCCGAGGATCCCCGGATGCGGAAGGTCTATGTCTGCGGCAAATTTTTGCTTCTTCTCCGCGGCTCCGCCCCCGATGATCGTCATTACCGTAGAAAACAGCAGGTTCAGGTCCACCGGCTTCTGCTCCAGCGTCATCTCCAGATCCTGAAGCATCGACATGTCCAGGATATCGTTTACAAGGGACAACAGATATTCCACAGTCGCCGTGGACTGCTGCAGATATTTCTTCATCTGCCCGCTGTCCTCCAGCTTCTGCGTCATCAGATAGTTCAGGCCGATCATGCCGTTCAGCGGCGTCCGGATCTCATGGTTCATGGCAGACAGGAACTGCTCCTTCGCCCGCGCGTTTGCCCTGTCCTCCACCGAGCGGAGCCTCTGCCGGAGCAGCATGAACAGAAGGAAAATGATCAGGATTGCCGATGTGATCAGTATCGTGACCGCATACCGGTAGCGCTGCAGGAAATCAGAAACAGTGAATTCGTACTGGTTCCTCATGACGGCCTGGATCGTATAACCGTCGACTTCATCCTCCGTCAGGCACGCGATCGCCTTGTCCAGAACCGAGATCAGCGTATCCCCCTCCGTGCCGACCGGTTTGCCCGTCTCGTCGAACGGCACCACCGCAGAGAAACAGAGCTGATCCTCCAGGCCGAGCGCCGGGATCACCTTCAGGCCCTCATAGGCGGGCTTGAAAAGCCAATACTCCGCCACATACTGGTTCAGGATCATGACGTCCGCCTCGCCCCTGCTGACCGCGTCAAAGCAGGCGGAGATGGAATCGTAATCCAGGATCTCAAAATTCGGGTAGGTGTCTGCAAGAACCTTCTTGATCGTCTGGGAGCCGCTGGAAAGCGCCACCGACAGCGGGTCGCCGTAAGAAAAGTCCAGATCTCTGCTCGCAACGATCACCTTGCGGCTGGAAAAATAGGGGTCGCTCATCTGGATGCCCCGCGCCTTCTTGTTCTGCTCGTTGAACTCCACGCTCGTCACAAGGTCGTAGCCCTCGCCCAGGAGGTAGTCATACGTCACAGCCCCCGCGGGCAGCGGCGCGTATTCAAATTTAAGGCCGCTGATCTCCTGGATGCGGTCAAAAATGTAGCGGGAGACTCCGCCGAGCTCCCCATTTTCATCCGTGAACGAAACCGGGATCCTGTCCTGAACAAATCCCACCTTCAGGGTTCCGCAGGATTTTATATACTCTGTCTCCTCCGCCGTGAAGATCTGCCCAAAGTCCGCCGGGGCATCCTCCGGCACGGCGGACTCTTCTTCCTCCGTAAAGGCCTGCTCACCGTCCGCAGGGGCATTCTCCGACGCGGCGGACTCTTCTTCCTCCGTAAAGGCCTGCTCACCGTCCGCAGGAGCATTCTCCTGTGCGGCCGCCTCCCCGCAGCCCAGAAGAGACACGATGATTACAAAAGGTAACGTCCGTCTTATCATGCGGCGCAACATCCATACCGCCTCCCGCTATGTTAATCTGCAGCATTGCAAAGTGTGTTCTCTTATCTGACAGCAGACAGCGGGCATTTCCGCCGTCTGTCATTATTGATTTTAAAACGAAATCCGTTCACTGTAAAGAGTTTACAGGAAGGAATTTTCGAGGAATTTTCATCCGTTTCCGGCAGTGCAAAATGAGCGAAGGAAACTGGACGCGCCATAAATTATGCCCTTCCCGGCAGCGGCTGCCGCCGGGAAGGGCACATCATCTTTCTACGGAACAAGCATGACCTTAAAGGCTTCCGGATCCTTCTCCGCCGTCTCAAACGCTTTCTCCCAGTCCGTGAGGGGGAAGCTGTGGGAGATCAGCCCGTCCGTGCGGATCGTGCCGTCGAGCATCCCCTTCATCACGGGCACGTAGCAGTACGGTCCGAGATGCGAGCCGTAGATGTCGATCTCCTTGCCGTCCCCGATATCGTTCCAGTCGACCGTGATGGCCTTAGGGAACACGCCGAACTGTACATAGCGCCCGCGGAAGCGGATCGCGTCCATCCCCTGGAGCACGCTCTTCTCGCTGCCGGACGCCTCGATGTAGACGTCGCACCCGTATCCGTCCGTCAGCTTCCTGACCTCGTCCCCGACGCTCACCTGCGTCGGGTCGAACACCAGGTCCGCGCCGAAATCAAGCGCTTTCTGCCTGCGGTTCTCCCGCAGGTCCAGGCCGATCAGAAGCTTCGGCTGCAGCTTCCGGGCCACGCTGACCATCCCGAGGCCGATCGCCCCGAGGCCGCTGATCACGACTACGTCGTCATGGCCGATCCTGCCGCGCTCGACCGCATGCATTGCGCAGGCGAGCGGCTCGATCAGAACCGCCTGCTCGAGAGACAGCCCGTCCGGCACTTTGTGGTGGATGCCGGTTCCCTTGAATACCATATACTCGGCCATGCCGCCCTGCGCTTCCTTTTTGAAGCCATAGATGTGGTGGCGCTGGCACATGCTGTAATATCCTTCGCGGCAGAATCTGCATTTCCCGCAGGGGACGATCTGTTCGGAGACCATGCGCTCTCCGACTTCCACATTTTTCACGTCTTTCCCGTACCTGACGACGCGGCCCACAAACTCGTGTCCGCCGATCACGGGCGCCTCGATGTAGGGCGGCCGGTGCTCCGTGCCCCAGATCCTCACCCCGCCATGGTACGTCTTGACATCCCCGGCGCAGATCCCGCAGCCTTCAATTTTCACCAGTATCTCGTCGTCCGCGATCTCCGGGATCGGAACGTCCTCCAGCCGGAAATCGTACGGCGCATACATCAGCAATGCTTTCATCGTTTCTGCCATGGCAATTCTTCTCTCCTTTCTCAGCCTGTCCCAAAGGAACATGCCTCCTGTCCTCAGGACTCCCGCCAGGGATCATCGCCGGCCCCGTCAGCCGCGGCAGTCCCCCGGCAGCCCCTGCATATGAATACCCTTTTATCTCACTGTGCGCACAGCTCCTGTACCTCCGCGGCGGTCAGCACGCCGTCGTAGACGCGGACGTCGTCAAACAGCGCGTTCCGGCAGTCCTCGTCGTCCCAGATATGGCCGCTTCCGACCATGACGTCCTTCGCCTGCGAGATGCCGGTCTTGTTCTTGCGGAAGCAGTCGCTGATATCCTTCTTTTCCTCGCCGACCAGCTCCCCGTTCAGGTACACCTTGATGCCGTTCGGGTCTACCGTGTAGGCCACGTGCTCCCACACGCCGCGCTCTCCGCTCGTCGTCAGCAGGGAGCCCTGCACATCGCTGTAGGCGTTCGCGTTGATGCGCGCGATCAGATTCGCCCCGATCCTCGTCAGCGGGTATGCTGCCTGCGCATCCGCCTCAAACAGGGCGCTGTGCTCAAAGGTCTCTTCCCCGATCTTCACCCACATCGCGACGGAATATCCGGACGGGCCGACCGACTGCAGCGTATCCTCCGGCAGGCGCAGGTAATTGACGCCCTTCGCCCCTTCCTCGTTCGTGATGCTGAGAACGCTTCCGCGCTCTTCGTCCGCGGTCACTGCCGCCTCGCCGGTCAGCTCCGCGTTCTCCTCCAGAGCAGAACCCTCCACCGGGGCGACCGAGCTGCCGTCCACGGAGCCCTCTTCAAAATCATAGCCGCAGATCAGCACGGACACGCCGCGCACCGTGACCTTAAAGCTCTTCTCAACGGTCGTCTCGCCGCATGTGACCTGCGCGGTCAGCTCCACGCGCGTGTCCTCCTCCTGCGGAGTCACCTCGCCTGTCTCGCTGATCACATCCGCATCAGAGGTGCTCCATGTCACCGACGCGCCCATCACCTCAGCCGGGAGTTCGAAATTCTCCTTCGTGGAGGCCGGGAGCATCTGGCCCAGCGCCACGGACGCCATATCGGCCACCATCGCCGTGTCATCCATATTGATCCTGCTGCCCCAGACGCAGGTATTGTCGTTTCCGAACGCGGCAAACGTCATGACCGCGGCCGCCTCGGTGTTCTCCTTGTGCTGGAGGAAGAAATATCCCTTGTACTCCGTCCCGTCATTGCAGGTCAGCGTCAGGTAATCGTACCCCTTTCCGGAATCCGTCTTCGTCCAGGTGCCGGTCTTCGCGCCGTCCGCCGTGCCGTCCGCGTACAGCGTCAGCATCTGCGTCGGCTCCATCTCGCCGGTCGTTGTCTTTCCGTGATTGATAAATTCATAAGAACCGACAACCTCGTCGTCTGTGTAGTTTGCCGGCTGCTCCCCGCAGTACTCATAGACCGCCGGCACAGGCCACTGATCCTCGTTCAGGAATTCCTGATGCACGCGCACCTCATGCCCTTCGAGCTGCGGCTCGATGTCAAAGCGCTGGTGATAGACGAGATAGCGGGCGCCGTCCCAGTCGATCAGCATGGAGTTGTGCCCCGCCGCGCGCTTGCCGATCTGGTTGTAGAAGCTGTAGTTTCCGATCAGCTTGATCCCGTAGCTGTCATTGCTCTCGCCATTGTCCGCCGCGTTGCCGCCCTTTGCATCCAGGTACGGGCCATAGGGCTGCTCGGAGCGGAACAGGCGCATGTTGTAGCCGCCCTCCGCCGTCAGGCCGCCGTACGTCTCATACAGATAGTAGTAGCCGGTCTCCGCGTCGTACTGGATGTACGGGCCCTCGCCGGACTGATGGTTGCCGCCCGCGATATGTACGCCAAAATAGCGGTCGACGAAATTTCCGGATGCCTCGTCCACCGAGTCAACTCCAGGATAATACGCCTCGCCGGTCGCCGGGTCGAGCTCCAGGATGAACAGGCCGCCCGACCACGAGCCGTACGACATGTACAGATGCTCGCCTTCCGCGTCGAAAAACAGATTCGGATCGATCGCATTCGGGGCGTACGTATTGTCCCAGTCGCCGTTCGCCGCAAACCAGTTCTCGCTGACCTCGTCGATGCCGCCGTTCTCGGAGCCCTTCTCGATCAGCTCGTTCAGATTCAGATAGTCATTGTCCCACTTTGTATTGCGCGAGCTGTTGCCGTCCGGGGCGCCGTTCTCCGTGAAACCGGAATATACGATCGTGTCCACATAGGTGTAGGGCCCGGTAAACTCCTTCGACACCAGATAGCAGATGCAGGACCTGCGCCAGGTCGAGGATGTGCAGCAGTACAGCATGTACGCGCCCGTGCTGCCGTCCTCCCAGGCATACTGCGGATTCCAGATGATATCCGGGGCCCAGACCGCATAGCCGCCCGTGCAGTCGCCGTCGTCATAGCCCGCCCACTCAAACGGCTCCGCAAGGTTTTCCCGGAGATTTCCGTACAGCGGCGTGTCCTCCGGGTTGCCGTAGTCGAAATTCACCTGCTCCCAGACAGCCAGGTCGGAGGATTTCGCGATCGCCGTGTGCGAGCCGAGCACATAGTACTCGCCATCATTTGTGCGGATAACCGAGGGGTCATGCACCGTGACATGCACCGGTTCCACCGGCTTCGCAGCGGCCTCCGTCTCTGTCTCGGTTTCCGTCTCGGTTTCTGTCTCAGTCTCAGTTTCCGTCTCAGTTTCTGTTTCCGTCTCCGACTCGGTCTGCTTCTCCGTCTCCGGCTCGGTCTCCGGCGCGCCCTCCGGCTCTTCCGCCTCGATCGTCGGGACCTCCACCACATCGTCAAGGCTGATCTCTACCGCCTGCCCTTCGTCTGCCCCGCCGGCCTCCGTCGTCTCTTCCTGCGGCAGGCTGCCCTCCGGGGTTCCCGGAGCCTCTGTCTGGCCTTCGCCCGGCAGCTCTTCCATCTCTTCCAGAATCACTTCTTCCTCCGCAATCTCCGCCTGCCCCTCTTCTGCCGACACAGGCAGGACGGATCCTGCGATCATGACCGCCACCATTCCGGTGGACAGCACTCTGAGTAGCCTCTTCCTCTTCATCCCTGTTTTGCACACTGCCGCCCGGTTCCACGCAGCGCAGCATGTGCTGCCTCCTTTCTGTACATTGCTGTGAAAACCCGGCCTTCCTGCAAAGAAAGACAGGCGGCAGATCTGCCTGCCGGACTGGCTTTCCGGCGACCGGCCCATCGGGTTTTTAGTATATTATACCCAAAATATGTCTGATTTCAATAGATAGTTGTGATTTATAGCGAAATATTTTTATTAAATTTAAAATAATTCAAGAAATCCAAAAAATATAAAATAAGGATTGCTTTTTTTCTCCTATCCGTTATAATATTCGTACTGACCGAAAAGGAAATATTCACGGAACCCATTACATATTAAAATAAGAAAAGTAAGGAGAGACAAATGGCGAGATTAACAATTCATCCGGACAGACGGATCAGCAAAATTCAGAAGGAAATTTACGGTCATTTTTCCGAGCACCTCGGCAGGTGCATTTACGGCGGTTTCTATGTCGGCGAGGATTCCGCGATCCCGAACGAAAAGGGGATACGCACAGACGTGGTCGAAGCGCTTCGCAGGATCAGAATCCCGGTGCTGCGCTGGCCGGGCGGCTGCTTTGCCGATGAATACCACTGGATGGACGGCATCGGCCCGAAGGCGAACCGCAAGAAAATGATCAATACCCACTGGGGCGGCGTCACCGAGGACAACAGCTTCGGCACGCACGAATACTTTGAGCTGTGCAGCCAGCTCGGCTGCGAGGCCTACGTCAACGGCAATCTCGGCAGCGGCACGGTGCAGGAGATGTCCGAGTGGGTGGAATACATCACCTTCGACGGGGTCTCCCCGATGGCGAACCTGCGCCGCGAAAACGGCCACGAGGGCGCCTGGAGCCTGCCCTTCTTCGGCGTCGGCAACGAGAACTGGGGATGCGGCGGCAACATGACGCCGGAATACTATGCCAATGAGTACCGCCGTTACCAGACGTACGTGCGCGACTACAAGAATCCGGACCGCGAGGAAGACCTGAAGACGATCCATAAGATCTGCTGCGGGCCGAACGTAGACGACTACGAGTGGACGAAGGGTGTGCTTGACACCTGCTTCCGTCACTGTGAATCCCGCTTCCACGGAAACCTCGACGGACTCTCCCTGCACTACTATGTGCACCCGGAGGGCTGGCGGATCAAGGGCAGCGCCACCGATTTCGACGAGAACGCATGGTACAAGACACTCTCAAAGGCATATTATATGGACGAGCTGATCCGAAATCACTCTGCGATCATGGACAGCTATGACCCGGAGCGCAAAATCGCACTCGTCGTCGATGAGTGGGGCGCATGGTACACCGTTGAGCCGGGCACGAATCCGGGCTTCCTCTACCAGCAGAACACGATCCGCGACGCCCTTGTCGCCGGCATCACACTGAATATCTTCAACAAACATTCCAGCCGCGTACGCATGGCGAACCTCGCGCAGACGATCAACGTGCTCCAGTCCGTGATCCTGACCGAGGGCGCGGACATGCTGCTGACGCCGACCTATCACGTCTTCGACCTGTACAAGGAGCACCAGGACGCGCAGCTGGTGGAGAGCTCGATCGACACCGGCCTGATCGGCCCGGATGCAGAATACAGGGTTCCGTGGATCACGGAGTCCGTGTCCGAGGACAGCGAAGGCACTCTGCACATCACGCTGACCAACGCCTCATCCACAGACGCCTGCCCGGTTGACGTCAATATTGAAGGCCGACAGGTGTCCGGGGCCAGCGGCGCGATCGTCTGCGGCGAAATGCATGAGAAGAACACCTTTGAAGAGCCGGAGCGCGTCTCCGTCAGACCGTTCACCGATCTTCGCACAGAGAACGGCGCGCTTTCCCTGGCGCTTCCGCCCTGCTCCGTGCTGCGCCTGAGCGTGAAGACACGCTGAACGCCGCGCAGCTTTCTGCCTGCGCAGATCTGATGGCGCGCTGAACGCCGCGCAGTTTTCTGCCGGTCCTAAACATGAAAGTGCGCCGGACGCCGCATAATTTCTGCCGGTTCTGAGCATAAAATTGCGCCGGGCGCAGCGCAGTTTTCTGTCGGTGCAGACCTGAGTGTGTGCCGGGCGCCGCATAATTTCTGCCGATCCTGAGCATAAAATTACGCCGGCGCAGCGCAGCAGACAGGATCCGGCGCAGATCATGCAGCGGGACTTTTTTAGAACATATGGATCATTATACCAAAAAACAAGAACTCCGCGTCTGCAGGAAGTGCCTGCTGTACGCGGAGAACAGAGAAGAATTTTTCCGAAAGCTGGAGGCCTACATCGCAAATCTGGACGAGGACGACCGCACGGATCAGGAAACGTATGAACAACGTCTGGCGCAGTGCGCGCACTGTCCGCATCTGGTGACAGACGGCATGTGCGCGCTCTGCGGCTGTTACGTGGAGCTGCGCGCCGCCCTGAAGGTGCGGCGCTGTCCTGACACTGTGCGGAAGTGGTGAATGCCGGCGGCGTCGCCGTCCTGCAGATCCTGCCCCGCAAGGCTGTGTGAACGCAGGCGGGCGGCCGCTGCCGTCCTGCAGATCCTGTTCTGCAGGGCTGTGTGAACACAGGCGGACATCCGCTGCCGTCCTGCGGGCCCTGTCTCGCGGGACTGTGTGAGCGCGGGCAGGCGTCCGCCTACTCCACCGGGCTGTAGTTGACGCGCACCCGGATATCCTGATTGTAATTTCCGAACCCCCTGCCGAACAGGGTGAGTCCGCCGACGTTCTTGGCCGGCTCCTGCACCTGAAAGCGGAAGCGAAGCTCGTCCTGCGCTCCCAACGCAAGCCGTGACGTCGTGACATCCGAGATCTTCAGCCCGTCGATAAACGTCCCCTGCCGGTCGATGACAAGCATTTTCAGCAGGCCGTACTGATTCCAGTTCGGGAACCACCAGCTCGGCGTGAACATGCCGTGCACGTCGCCGAAGTCGCCGGGACTCGTCCACATGCCGAGCCGGACGCCGTTTAAAAAGAACGTGATGTCAGATGGCCAGTGGCTGTTGACGCCGGGAGCCTCGCTGCTGATCTCAAAGGAGATCGTGATCCGGTCAACCCTCTGCCCGGCGGGCAGCATGTTCGGGATCAGGTAGTCGATATGGCCCTTGGCGAACCATAGGATCTGGGCGTCCACATGGCTCGGGTGCGCGAAGTAGCGCGGATCGTCCACAGTGCCGATGAGATTTTTGGCGGTGGACAGGCCGCATGTCGGGAAGACCATATAATTGGAGTAATTGCCGATCGGAATATCGATCGTGTAGCTGTCGATGTCCGGATCCGCGTTTTTGGCGGCCACATCGATCAGGATCTTGTCAATGTTCATGCGGCACACCTTCTGGTTCCCGTGTCCAGAGTATTCGCTGAGGATCGTGACGATGCCGCTCTCCTCGAGCTTCCTGACATGGCTGGTCAGCGCGCCGTTCGTGATGCCGAGCGCCGACGCGAGCTCGCCCATGTTCATCTCCCTGTTTTCCAGCAGGGTCTTGATGATCCTTATCCGCAGTTCGGAGCCGAGCGCCTTGAAGATTGCCGCGCCGTCGTCAAGATTTTTTATATAAAGCATATAAGATACGTCCCTTTCTGCCAGTTGTGGTGTTTACCCTCTGATTATACAAAAAATAAACCGTGATTTCTACATTTTTTTCTCTCTTTATAGTTTAACAGGAGGCTTATTATGAGTGACACAGCAAAACTGAAATTTAATGAACCATGGATCCCGCAGCGCGCTGACCCCTATGTTTACCGCCATACAGACGGAACCTACTATTTCACCGCCTCGGTTCCCGCCTACGACTCGATCGTCCTCAGGCGTTCCGATACGCTTGCCGGGCTTGCGGACGCGCCGGAGACCACGATCTGGCGGAAGCATGACAAGGGCATCATGAGCGTCCATATCTGGGCGCCTGAGCTCCATTATCTCGACGGAAAATGGTATGTCTACTACTCCGGCGGCGACATCGACGACATCTGGGAGATCCGTCCCTACGTCCTCGAATGCCAGAGCCAGGATCCGCTGGCGGGGCCCTGGGTGGAAAAGGGCAAGATGAAGCGCGCCCGGGGAGACGTCTTTTCCTTTGAAGCCTTCTCTCTCGACGCAACCGTCTTTGAAAACAAAGGCAGGCACTATTACGTCTGGGCCGAAAAGGTCAGCGTATACCCGCAGATCTCCAATCTGTACATCGCGGAGATGGAGACGCCGTGCAGCCTGAAGACCGTCCAGGTCATGCTGACGACGCCCGACTACGACTGGGAGCGCGTCGGCTTCTGGGTGGACGAGGGCCCGGCCGTCATCCATCACGGCGGCAGGATCTATCTGACCTATTCCGCCTCCGAGACCGGCCCGAAATACTGTCTGGGCATGCTCTCGGCGGACGAGGACGCCGACCTGCTCGACCCCCATGTCTGGAAGAAGGAGCGCTGGCCGGTGCTCACAAGCGATCCTGCCCGAGGCATCTACGGTCCCGGGCACAACAGCTTTACGACCGACGAGGACGGCAATCCGATCATGGTCTACCATGCGAGAACCGAGGAAAAGATCATCGGCAACCCTCTGTACAACCCGAACCGCCATGCGATGCTGATGCGCCTCAGATTCGACGAGAAGACCGGATACCCGATTTTTTCCTACGATAATTAGGGCATAGCCCGGACCGCTCTCAGCATGACAGCCGGGGGTCGGCAAGCCTCATCCTGACCCTATGATCAGGGCATGGCCCGGACCGCCCTCAGCATGACCGTCAGGGCCTGATCCGGCCCCATCTTAAACGGACGATCAGGGCATGGCCGGACCGCCCTGGCCCGGCGTCTCCGCATCCATGCTGTAGCGGATCACCATCCGGATGTCCTGGTTGTAGTCCCCGAAGCCCTGGCCGTACAGAGTGAACCCCTTGGATGTGGGCGTGCCCTCCGGTACGCTGAACCGCAGCTTCAGAATGGACTGGCCGGTCAGGCCGAGATCCCGCACCGTGACCGGAGAGAGCCTTTCCTCATCCAGGAACGTGCCCTCCGTGTTGATCGTCAGCTTTTTCAGAAGACCGAACTGGTTCAGGAAATCATACCACCAGTCCGGATTGAACAGCCCCGGACGGCCTCCGAAGTCGCCGGGGCATATCCATGTCCCGAGCGCCGTGCCGTTCAGCGAAAACCGGATCGCGGACGGCCAGTTGTTATTGTAGCGCGGAGCCTCTGAGGAAATCTCGAAGGTCAGGCTCAGCGAGTCGATCACGCTGGCGGCCGGGATAAAATTCGGCAGAAGGTATTCCACATACCCGGTCGTAAACCAGAGGATGCGCGCCCGGCGCCTCTCAGGGTGCGCAAACAGGCGCGGCTCGTCGAGCTGCCCGAGAAACACGCTCTCCGTCGCCAGGCCGCAGGTCGGCGTCACGTCAAAATCTGAATAGCTCCCGACCGGAATCTCCGCCTGGTAGATCATCGAGCGCTTCGCGGCTTCCTTTGTAAAGTCTATGACGATCTGCTCGACGTTCGGATAGCAGCATTTCTGAATCCCATGGGAAGCCGGGATATCCGCAATACTGATCAGCCCGCACTCCTCCAGCTTCGCGATGTGCGGGCTGAGCGTGCTCATCGACAGTCCCATGTCCTTTGCGATCTGCTTCAGGTTCATTCCCCTGTGCGCCGCGATCTGCTTCAGGATCTCCAGGCGCACATCCGAGCTCAGCGCCTGGAAAACCGGCAGCTGGGCGTCAAGCGTCTCCTGTCCGGCCATCGGTACACCCCCTTTTGTCCACTCCGGAACTAAAAATTTTTAATTTTGTTTTTTCCGAAATGATTTCTTCCAGTATACTAAACCTGCCAAATATGTCAAGTAAATCAACGGAAAAATCACCATTTTCCCCGATTCCGGCACCGCCCGATTATTTTATTTTTTTCTAAACTATTAGTGTTTTCCACAAAATTCTTCGTTGACAAAGCCAATCATGGATTGTAAAATTACATCATAAATGGATTTTCGATAAATTGATTTGTATATTTTGACGGAAAAATATGTAAAATTTTGCTATCTGTGAAATCATTTTCGCCTGTACAAATATTTTATTGGAAAATCCGAAATAAAACATTTTTTCAAGGAGGTACATTTATGAGCAAAAAATGGTTAGCAGGTTTGTTGTCCGCAGCTATGGTTCTGTCAATGGGTACCATGGCAATGGCAGAGGAAGCCGAGACGGAGGCTGCTCCGACGGCCGTTACAACCGTCGGCCCGGACGATGCCACAGCAAAGTACGAGCTCTGGTCATTCGTTGACCTGCACAATGAATTCTACGGCAAGATGGTGGATCTCTGGAACGAGCAGAATCCGGACAGAACGATCCAGATCACGTTCAGCACCTATCCGTATGCAGATCATCACAACAAGCTGATGATGTCCCTGCAGGCAGGAAGCGGCGCTCCTGACATGTGCGATATCGAGATCGGCCAGTTCCCGAACTACACCGGTGAGAACTGCCCGCTGTACGATCTGACCGACGCGCTTGCTCCGTACGAGGACAGCGTGGTTCAGTCCAGACTGGACATCTACTCCAGAAATGACGGCGTCCGCGTAGGCGTTCCGACACACGTAGGCGCAGCTGTTATGTACTGGAATGCAGAGATCTTCGAAGAGTATGGCCTTGATTACAAGTCTGTAAAGACCTGGGACGACTATACCGCACTCGGCGAGCAGCTGAAGGAAGCTTCCAACGGCGAAGTTTACCTGACCTCTGTTGATACAGGCAGCGTTGACTGGCTGTGGATCGCGATGGCTCAGTACGGCGAAGACTGGACCGGCGGCCCGGACGGAGAAGTAAACGTACAGCTTGATTCCGTGAAGAAGATGCTCACGATGCAGCAGCAGTGGCTGAACGACGGCATCGCGATGATCTCCACCGATGGTCACGTTGACCTTGAGGCCGGCTTCAAGAACATCATGGACGGCAAGATCGCATCCTTCCCGAAGGCTATGTGGTACATGAGCCGTTTCAAAGATTACATGCC
>CANRBX010000005.1 GCA_947628955.1 uncultured Lachnospiraceae bacterium
AGAAAACCGATGGCTCCTGACTGAAATAAGTCTACTCCATCGGTTTCCTTTATTCAAGCTGGCCTCTGAACAGTAACAATATTATGGTAAATTCCCGGGCGGAGCGGTCTGCAGACGGGAATATGCCTGAGAGCAGGTTCTGCTTGACGATGCCTGCGATAGATGATAGTATAGGTGATGTGCACAGCATATAGTGAAAAATAACGTGTCTGGCACAGGATATAGTATTTCGGAGGTGCTGAGGGATGCGCTATCACAATATCACAAAGGACGATATGCTCAACGGGGACGGACTTCGCGTCGTGCTCTGGGTGGCAGGCTGCTCACACTACTGCGAGGGCTGCCAGAATCCGGTCACGTGGGATCCGAACGACGGCGAGCCTTTTACGGACGCTCAGAAGCAGGAAATTTTCCGTGAGCTGGAGCAGTCCTATATTTCGGGGGTAACCTTCAGCGGGGGCGACCCGCTCTACAGCACGAATGAGCCGGTGATCCTGGAGCTGGCGAAGGAGATCCGCGAAAAGTTCCCGGACAAGACGATCTGGCTGTATACCGGATACACGTGGGATTATGTGAAAACGCGCGAGATCGCACGCTATATTGACGTGCTGGTGGACGGAGAATACGTCAGGGCGCTGCGCGATACGCAGCTTCACTGGCGCGGAAGCTCCAACCAGTATGTGATCGACGTCCCGCAGTCACTCGAAAAGGGACAGATGGTGCTGCACTGCGACGACGGGGTCGTGGCGGTTCAGTACAACAGCTGCCCGTCATGCGGTTCCTGAAGTACTGTATCAGCGGCGCCCGGCCGGGATCGGCTGAGGCAGGGTGCAGGCCCCAGGCAGAGGAAAAGCAGCCGGGCATGCAGCGTCCGGCATGACGCCGTTCTTCCAGAAAGAGTACGCCGGTATTTGTTGTAGGGAAGCATACAGCAAACCGACGCCTACCTCTAAAATGGGGAAGATGGCCGCGAACGGACGCCTGCGGGAGCATAAAGGAGGAAAAATGTCAGAAAAAATAAAGATCCAGTATCTCAATGACAGGATCAAACGTCTGGAATATATCGGGGGAAAGTCTGACTGGATCGATCTGCGCGCAGCGGAGGAGATCACGATGAAGAAGGGGGAGTTCCGGCTGATCCCGCTCGGGGTGGCCATGCAGCTCCCGGAGGGCTACGAGGCGCACGTCGTGCCGCGCAGCTCGGCGTACAAGAATTTCGGGATCATCCAGACCAACCATATGGGGGTCATAGACGAGTCATACGCCGGGCCGAACGACTGGTGGTATATGCCGGTGTATGCGCTGCGGGATACGGTCATTCACTTCAACGACCGCATCTGCCAGTTCCGCATCATGAAGCATCAGCCGGAGATCGTGTTCGAGGAATGCGGACGGCTCGAAGCGCCGGACCGCGGCGGGATCGGAAGCACCGGCACGAACTGACGGCACCGGTGCTTCGGACGGTCACTGCACATTCTCGATCACGGTTCCGGTCTTTCCGAGGTAGGCGTCCAGCGCCTTGTCGATCGAAGTGATGATGGCGGTCCGCCCTTCCTTCTGCATGACAAAATTTACGGAGGCCTCGACCTTCGGAAGCATCTTGTTCCTGCCGAACTCGTTGTTGGCAATGTGCCGCATTGCCTCGGCGGGGGTGATGTGCTGAAGCGGCGTGGGAGCCTCGGTTCTGTATCCGATACTGACGAACTCTTCGTCCGTGAGGATCATCAGCATATCTGCATTCGTCAGGTCTGCCAGCCTTCCGCTGAGCAGATCTTTTTCAATGACGGCGCCGGCGCCCTTCAGGCTGCTGCCCTGTTTGAGGACGGGGATCCCGCCTCCGCCTCCGGCGATCACAATGTGGCCGGCCTGGGCCAGCGTGTTGATGGCGTCGATCTCCACGATATCGAGCGGTTTGGGGGCGGCCACAATGCGCCGGAAGCCCTTCCCCGGCTCTTCGACCACATAATTTCCCTTTCTCTCTTCGGCGGCGGCTTCGTCTGCGTTCAGATAGCGGCCGATCACCTTGACCGGATGATAGAAGGTCTCGTCGTACGGGTCGACGGTCACCTGGGTGAGGACGGTGACCACCGTGCGGTAAATGCCGCGCCGCAGAAGCTCGGAGCGGAGCGCATTCTGGATATCATAGCCGATATATCCCTGGCTCATCGCTGAACATACAGACATCGGGGCTCCATAGGTGTCGTGAAATTTTGCAAACTCATTCATTGCAGTGTGGATCATGCCGACCTGCGGGGCATTGCTGTGCGTGATGATCAGCTGTGCGCCGTTTTCAACCAGGTCCGCGAGAATTTTCGCAGTGGATCTGAGTGCGGTCTGCTGTTCCGGAAATGTGGTGCCAAGAGCCCTGTGCCCGAGCGCCGCGACAACTCTTTTTCTCATCTTGAAATCTCCTCTTGTTTTTACAGGATCACAGCCGCGCGGATATGCAGGAAAAGCGCGGCGGGCGTAGCCTGCATGTATGAACTGATTATAGTATCCTTCGGCGGAAAAAGCAATTTTTTTATGCTCTGATTTGGGTATATTCAAAGGGGCTGTCCCATATATTGGAAGTAGGCCGGCGCGGCGCGTGCTTCCGGGTGCGGGCATGATCACGGAATGCTTTTTTCCGGCCCGCCGGCAGAGGGTGGTGGAACATGTGCAGAGAGGATATTTACGGACTGTTTGCGGGAAGGCTGCGGAATCTGCTGCGGGAGGCCATACCGGATCCGGAGGCCCTGCAGGAGGTGCGCCTGCGCGCGGAGCGGCCGCTTCTGGTCCTGTACGACGGAGAGGAATACGGCGTCAGCGGGGAAGGACGGCTCATCCGGAGTGCGCGGGAGGGCTGCAGGGTCACGGCGGATGAACTGCGCGAAGCGCTGGAATATCTCTGCGGGTATTCCCTGTACGCGTTTGACGAAGAACTGAAGCAGGGCTTTCTGACCGTGCCGGGCGGCCACCGCGTCGGGGTTTCCGGGAAGATCGTGATGGAGAACGGGAGAGTGCAGTGCGTCCGCCACATTTCCTGTCTGAACATCCGCCTGTCGCACCAGATCTGCGGCTGCGCCGATGCAGCGCTTCCCTACCTGATATCGGATGGCGAGGTCTGCCATACCCTGATCGTCTCTCCGCCGCGCTGCGGGAAGACGACGCTGCTGCGGGATCTGATCCGCCAGATCTCGGACGGGACCGCCTGCCTGGCGGGGAGGACGGTCGGCGTTGTAGACGAGCGCGCGGAGCTGGCGGGAGCGTATCTCGGGATCCCGCAGAACGACCTCGGGATGCGCACGGATGTGCTCGAGGGCTGCCCGAAGGCGGCGGGGATGATGATGCTTCTGCGCTCCATGTCGCCGCAGGTGATCGCGGTGGATGAGATCGGGAGCGAGGAGGACGGGTATGCCCTGGAAAATGTGTTCCGCTGCGGCTGCCGCCTGATCGCCACCGTGCACGGGACTTCGCTTGAGGACATTCACAGGAAGCCTCTGCTGCACAGGCTGGCAGAGGGAAACCTGTTTGAGCGCTACATCATACTGGGCGGGGATCCGCCCGGGAGAATCCGGGAGATCTGTGACAGCGACGGCGCATGCCTGTTTGCCGGGCAGAGAAAGGAATCTGTCCCATGTGGGTAATGATCAGGCTGGCTGGTGCATGCTGTATCATGAGCGGCTGCATGCTCGCAGGCCTTCGCCTGGAGCGGAATATGAAGAGGCGCTGGCTGCTCCTGCAGGAGATGTGCGAGACGCTCGCGTTTCTGGAAAAGGAGATGACCTACCGCCGTTCACCGGTTCAGGAGGCGTTCCGGTGCGCGGCTGAGAAATGCACGACAGAGCTTTCCCGGGCACTGGATCTTGCGGCGGACCAGATTGAGGGCAGGGGAGGGCAGGCCTTTCCCGCGATCTGGGAGGACGCCCTGAGGCGCTGTCTGCCGCGCGGACTGCTTACGGAGGAAGAGTTTCGCGCACTCTGCGGGACGGCGCCTGCACTGTCCAACACGGATATTGTCATGCAGAGAACCCTGCTCGAAAGGTATGCGGACCGCTTCCGCGAGATGAGCAGGAGGGAGGCCGCAGTCTGCCAGGAGAAGGGAAGCCTGTACCGGAAGCTCGCCGCGGCCGCGGGACTGTTTCTGATCCTGATCCTGCTCTGAAACCCGGAAACTCTGCATATCCGGCGGAGGGCGCTTTGAAGCTGCGAGGAGCGCGCGGAGGGCGGCCTTCTGCCCGCCGGATGAACCGCCGGCCTGTCCCCGGACCGCCTGTGCGCCCGCACAGGGGGCCTCCCGGGGCAGACGGAAGAAAGGAACGGCCATGAGTATAAATCTGATATTCAAAATAGCGGCTGTCGGAATACTGGTCTCTGTTTTGAGTCAGGTTCTGAAGCAGAGCGGAAGGGAAGAGCACGCGTTTCTGACCGGGATGGCGGGGCTCGTGCTTGTGCTGTTCTGGCTGATCCCGTATATCAGCCAGCTCTTTGAAACGATCAAGTCGCTGTTTGCGCTGTGAGGAACGCACATGAATATGATCAAAATAACCTGCCTCGGGCTTTCCGGCGTCATGCTCGGACTGTTTCTGAGGCAGATCAGGCCGCCGTTTGCGGAGATGATCAGTCTGGCCACGTGCCTGCTGATTATTTTTTACAGCATGACCAGGCTTTCTTCGGTGTTCGGGCTGATCAATACGATCGGCGGGTATTTCTTGGAGCAGAAGGACTATTTCCGGATCCTCCTGAAGATCATCGGCATAACGTATCTGGCGGATTTTGCCTCGAATATCTGCAGGGACGCGGGATACAGCGCGATCGCGGGGCAGATAGAGATTTTCGGGAAAATATCGATCCTGGCGATCAGCTCTCCGATCATCCTTGCATTGCTTGAGACGATCTATGGATTCCTGTAGGACGCAGGTCCGCAGCTGTGGGCGGCGGCTGTTCCGGCCGCCGTGATGGGGAGAGCAGAGCGTATGAGAAACCTGTTTTTGGCGTCAGTTTGTGTGATCCTTTTTGTCTGGGCGGCGGCCTGCCCCGGCCTGGCAGCAGAGTCCGGTGAGACGCAAGGGGATCCGGTCTCGGAGATCACGGAGGACCTGGAGTCTCTGCTCGATCTGGATGAGCTCCAGACCGGATTTCAGGAGATCGCCGGGGAGAGCGGCTTTTCCGTCCGGGAGACGGTGACGGGACTGCTGCGCGGGGAGCTTCCGTTTGAACCGCGGGAGCTGCCGGGTAAGCTGTCGGAGCTGTTTTTCGGGCAGCTGCGCAGGCAGAGGCAGATGGCCCTGCAGATTCTGGTGATCGTCATGGCGTCGGCGCTTTTTTCAAATTTTGTCAGGATATTTGACAGCGACCAGATCGCGGACATCAGCTTTTTTATGATGTACCTGCTGATCTCCACGCTCCTGATGAGATCCTTTCTGGATATGAACCGGAGCGTCGTGCAGACCTGCGGCGCCATAAACCGCTTCATGCAGATCCTGCTCCCATCCTACCTGGTGACGATCGTGCTGAGCTCCGGGAGCGTCACGGCGGTCGGATTTTATGAGATAACCATTCTGGGGATGCAGCTTCTGCAGACGCTGATCGTCCGCGCGCTCCTGCCTGCGATCAATTTTTATCTGGTGCTTCTTCTGCTGAACCAGATGTCGGGAGAGGACTGCTTCAGCAGATTTGCCGAGTTCGCGGAAACCCTGATCAGCTGGGTGACAAAAAGCATTTTCGGGATCGTCGCGGGCCTCCAGGCGGTGCAGCTGCTGGTCGCGCCGGCCGTGGATTCTCTGAAAAATTCCGCCTTCCGGAGGCTTGCCGGGGCGATCCCGGGGATAGGAAACGTGCTCGACTCCGCGGCCGAGACGGTGGCGGGCTCTGCGGTGGTGATCAAAAATGCGGTCGGCATCGCGGGGATGCTGGCCCTCCTGGCCCTCTGCGCGGTTCCCGTTATGAAGCTGCTTGCCTGTATTCTGATCTTCCGCCTGCTCTGCGCCCTGATCCAGCCGTTCAGTGAAAAGCGGATGGTAGAGGGGATCGCCAGTATTTCGCGGGGCGCCGTGCTGCTTCTGCGCATTCTCGCCGCGGGGATGTCGGTCTTTATTGTTTCGCTTGCCATGATCACGGCGGCTGTACACGGGGGATGAGGGGGACGGACGGAATGACGCAATGGCTGAAGACACTGACAAGCTGCCTGTGCATCCTGACGGTTCTGGTGCATCTGGTGCCGAAGGGAAAGTTCAGCAGGTATGTCAGGTTCTACGGAAGCCTGCTGTTCCTCCTGGCGGCGGCCGGGCCGCTTTGGAGGATCCTGGCGGGGGAGGGGGAGCTGGAGCGGCTGCTGCAGCTGGAATTTCTGAGGGAAGACCATTACGATCTGGAGACATCCATGTCCGGGATGGCAGACCTGAAGAATGAGCAGATCATGGCGGCCTACCAGAAGGAGCTCACCCGGCAGATCCGGGAGACCGCAGCGGCGTACAATGTCACGGCGCTCGGGATCCGGCTCAGCTTTGATGCGGAGGAGGAATACCGCCTGACCGGGATTACGTTCGGCGTACAGCCGGAGACACGGGAGGAAAATGCTGCCGGCCTGGATTCGCTGCGGCGGGAGCTGACGGAGGTTTTTGCGCTGGATCCGGATCAGATCCGTGTCAGGTAACGGGAGATGATGGGATGGATAAGTGGTTCAGAAAAATAAAGGAGGCCGGGAGAGAGCAGATCCTGATCCTGCTGCTTTGCGGGGTCCTGCTCCTTGTGATCGCGATCCCGTCCGGGGACGGCCGCAGCGGTGCTTCCGAAAAGACGCAGACGGCGCAGGAGACCCCTGCGCGGGCGGCAGAGGCAGATGGCAGCCCGGACGCAGAAGAGGGCGGGCTCTCAGAGGCGCAGCGCCTGGAATCCCATTTGAAGGAGCTGCTGTGCCAGGTGGAGGGGATCGGCAGAGTGGATGTGATGCTGACCCTCAGATCAGACGGGCGGAAGATCCTGGAGAAGGACATTGAGGAATCCCGCGGAAAGGAGGAAGACCAGGGCGAAGGAACTGCAGCGGCCTCGGAACAGGTCAGCAGCAGTGAAAATACGGTATTTCAGAGGGATGCGCAGGGAAACGAGCTTCCCTATGTCACGGAAGAGCTGGAACCTGAGGTGGCCGGAGTGCTCGTGATCGCGCAGGGGGCGGGAAATGCTTCCGTCGTCAGGGAGATTACAGATGCGGTGATGGCATTATTCGGGGTAGAGGCGCATAAAATCAAAGTAATGAAGATGAAATGAGGAGGACAAAGTGAAACGTATCTTTAAGAAAAACCAGATCATCATCACGGCGCTGGCGATCATGATCGCGATCGCAGGGTATTTGAATTACTCAGGGACGATCCTGAAGGATAAGGTGGACACGGTGAGCTCCGGGGACAATACCGTTCTCGTGACCGACGGAAGTGCCTACGACAATACATACACAGATACTTACTCGGACATCGTGAGCCTGGATTCAGATGTTGCGGACCAGACGGCGTCTAATGAGACAGAGGCCCCCGCGGCCGTAGGTGAGGCCGTGCTGGCCAGCACGACGGTCAGCGAGAATGTGCTGGCACAGGCGAAGCTGAACCGTGAGCAGGTGCGCGCAAAGAGCAGGGAGACACTTCTCGAGGTCATCAATAATTCAAATATTGATGAAGAGCAGAAGCAGAGTGCGATCACGGTGATGACCGATATGGCACAGATCGCGGAACAGGAGGCAGCCGCGGAGCTTCTTCTGGAGGCGAAGGGGTTTGAAGGCTGCGTGGTCAGCGTCACGGACGGCAGTGCGGACGTCGTCGTAAGCGAGGCCGAGCTCAGCGATGCGCAGAGGGCGCAGATCGAAGATATCGTAAAAAGAAAGACGGATATCGCGGGAGAAAACATCGTGATCACGCTGGGGACGGCGGAAGATGCGGCGCCGTCAGAATGATGCAAAACCAAGGATCTTGGCATGGGAGAAAGGCCCATGCCATTTTTGCGCGCGGAGTTTACTTTGCGGCGGAATTCCTGTATAATACGATTCAGCTTAAGGAAACGTCCTGCCATGAGGAAGAAGCGGCGCGCATCCCCGGGACAACGTCATTCAGTTTAACGATTCCGGACGCCGTATGGCGGGACTGCAAAAACTGTGGGGAGGAAAGATCATGTTTGCGGATATGCACTGTGACACGCTGTATAAAATCCGGGAAAAGAGGAAAAACGGGCAGGATCAGCAGCTCCGGGACGGAGCGGGGCTGTGCGTAAATCTGGAAAAGCTGCAGAAGTCAGACTGCCTGGTTCAGAACTTTGCGGTTTTCATCGACCTGAAGCAGACGGACTCGCCGTATCAGGACGCGCTCGGGCTCGCGGATCTCTTTAACAGGGAGATGGAGCAGAACGACACTCTGATCCGGCAGGCCGTGGACGCGGAGGAAATCCGGAAAAACCGTGAGGAGGGCCGGATGTCAGCGCTGCTCACGCTGGAGGAAGGCGGGATGTGCGAAGGGGAGATTGAAAAACTGCACGCTCTCTATGACCGCGGTGCCCGCATGATGACGCTGTGCTGGAATTACGAAAATGAGCTCGCATATCCTGCGGCGGCGGGAAGCTCGGCAGGAGGGCTGAAGAAAAAGGGCTTTGAATTTCTGGAAGAGATGGAGCGGATCGGCATGGTAGCGGACGTATCGCATCTGTCGGACGCCGGGTTTTTCGACGTTGCGTCCGCATGCAGAAAGCCGTTTGCCGCCAGCCACTCGAATGCGCGCGCATTGTGCGGCCATGGACGGAACCTGACGGATGAGATGCTGCGGACCCTGGGGCAGAAGGGAGGCGTCGCGGGGCTCAATTTTTATCCGCTCTTTCTCTCTGAACACCCGGATCCGGGGGAGGGCCTTGACTGGATCGCGAGGCATGCCTGCCATATGATCAGCAAGGGCGGAGAAGAATGCGTGGGCCTGGGTTCCGACTTCGACGGCTTTGAGGGAGGCAGCACACCGGAGGACTCCGGGCACATTGATGAGCTCATCCGGGCGTTTCAGAAGGCCGGGCTGACCATGCGCGTCATTGACGGCATCCTCTGGAAAAATGTGATGCGCCTGTACCGCGAGGTGCTGTGAGTGCCGGAAACCGCCGGAAGGTCCGCGGGAACAGATTTCCTGCGGCCGTGAAATAGGGAAATTTGATAAAAAAGGTTCCTTTTTTGTCCTGGACATGATAAGATAGCTGCAGGATAGGAAACGGAAAAGAACAAGAGGGAGATTCTTATGAAAAGTACGACATTGGTGATAATGGCGGCCGGCCTGGGAAGCCGTTTCGGGGGAGGAGGCGTCAAGCAGCTCACTTCCTTTGGCCCGTCAGGTGAGATCATTATGGACTACTCGGTTTTTGACGCCGTTGAGGCAGGCTTTGACCGGGTAGTATTTGTGATCCGCAGAAGTATGCTGGAGGATTTTCAGGCTGTGATCGGAAGCCGGATCGGGAAAAAGGTTCCGGTCTTTTATGCGTTTCAGGAGATGGACGACCTGCCTGCCGGGTTTACGGTGCCGGAGGGCAGGGTAAAGCCCTGGGGAACCGGCCAGGCAATTCTCGCCTGCCGCGGGATCGTGAAGGAACCGTTTGCCGTGATCAACGCGGACGACTATTACGGCAAGGACGCCTTTCGGATGATCCACGATTATCTGGTCCGGGCAGAGTGGCAGAATCAGCCCAGATATCAGTTCTGCATGGCGGGCTTTGTGCTGAAAAACACTCTGTCAGAGTACGGCGGGGTGACCAGAGGGCTCTGCCGCCTGAATGACAATGGCGAGCTGGCCGAGATCTGTGAGACGAGAAATATCGTGAAGACCCCGGAAGGGGCAGCGGTTCAGGGCGCGGACGGGACACTTGCGCCTCTTGACCCGGAAACGCTCGTGTCGATGAATTTCTGGGGCTTTACCCCGGACTTTATTGACGGGCTGGCGGCCGGGTTTGAATATTTCCTCTCGAACATCGGGGGAAGGGAGACAACGGCGGAATATCTGCTCCCGACGATCGTCGACCGCCTGCTCAAGAAGAAGCGCGTGGATCTGACGGTGCTTCCATCCGGCGACCGCTGGTTTGGCGTGACTTTCCGCGAGGATGTGCCGTTTGTGCAGCAGAAATTTGCGGAGCTGGTCGCAGAGGGCGTATATCCTGAAAACCTGTTTGGATAAGGCGGAGATTTCTGACTGGGACACGAGGTGAAAAATGGCGGAGCGCAAAGCGGTATTTTTTGATATTGACGGAACCCTGTGGGATTTTGAAAACCGGATACCGGAGAGTGCGGTGGCGGCGATCCGTGCGCTGCAGAAGAACGGCCATCTTGCACTGCTGTGCAGCGGGCGGACGCGCGCGTTTATCCGCGAGCCGAAGCTCCTGGACATCGGATTTGACGGGATCGTCTCCGGCTGCGGCACGATGATCGAATATGAGGGCCGGGTGATCTTCCGCAGGAGCCTGGAGCAGGAGCTTCTGGAGCATACGGTGCGCACCGTGCGCAGATATGGCTTCCGGCCGATCCTGGAGGGCCCGGAGTACCTGTATATGGACAGGGAAGAGTTTGCAGAGGATCCGTATGGAAAAAAACTGATCTCAGAGATGGGGGACTGCCTGCTCGGCATCTCAGACCACTGGGGAGAGTGGGAGGTCTCCAAGCTTGCCTGCGCGACGGAAGGCGCGGACCGGGAACCGTGCTATGAGCAGCTCGCCCGGGATTATGATTACATCATTCACAACGAGGCGGTCACCGAGATGATCCCGAAGGGATTCGGCAAGGATACGGGGATCCGCCGGGTCTGCGGCCTGCTCGGCATGCCTCTGGAGGACACGTTTGCATTCGGGGACGGGATGAATGATATCGGGATGTTTGAGGTGGCAGGGACCGGCATCGCGATGGGCAACGGCTCGCCTGCCGCAAAGGAAGCCGCGGACTATGTGACCGATCCGCTCCATGAGGACGGCATCTGGAACGCATGCGCGCGGTTCGGACTGATATGAGAGGGTGCCATATGGAGATCAGGGCGGTATTTATGGAAGACCGGAGCGGGAAACCGCTATGTCAGGTCAGGCGGTTCGGACCGGAGACGGCAAAGCGCGTAAGGCGCTTTCACGAGAGCTTTCCGGAGTATCAGATGACGCCGCTGGCAGAGCTGAAGGACCTGGCGAAATGGGCGGGGGTTGCCTCGCTCTGCGTGAAGGACGAGAGCTTCCGCTTCGGGCTGAATGCGTTCAAGGTGCTCGGCGGGAGCTGGGCGATCGCGGCCTGCATAGCCGGAAGAACGGGCGCAGGCCCTGAAGAGATGACCTTTGAGAAGCTGGTGAGCAGGGACGTAAAGGAAAAGCTGGGAGATCTCACTTTTGCCACGGCGACCGACGGAAACCACGGGCGGGGCGTCGCGTGGACGGCGAACCGTCTGGGCCTGAAGAGTGTTGTGTATATGCCGAAGGGGAGCGCACCGGAACGGCTTTCGAACATCCGTGCTCTCGGGGCGGAGGCGTCGGCCACGGACCTGAATTACGACGATACGGTGAGGCTTGCGAGAGCCGAGAGCGAAAAAAACGGATGGATCCTTGTGCAGGACACCGCGTGGCCGGGCTACGAGGAGATACCAGGCATGATCATGGAGGGCTACACGACCATGGCGGCGGAGGCTTTTGAACAGCTCGGCGAGAGGCTGCCGACGCATGTGTTTCTGCAGGCCGGGGTCGGCTCGATGGCGGCTGCCGCTGCCGCGTATTTCGCAGCGGTCGGCGGGAAGGAACGGCCGATTACTGTGATCGTGGAGCCTGACCAGGCGGACTGCTTCTACCGGACGGCGGCAGCGGACGACGGGAAGCTCCATGCGGTGACCGGAGAGATGCGCTCGATCATGGCAGGCCTTTGCTGCGGCGAGCCGAGTCCGCTCGCCTGGGAGATCCTGCGGGATTACGCGGACTGCTTTATCTCCATCCCGGACACGGCGGCAGCGCGGGGCATGCGCATACTTGGAAACCCGTCCGGGGCGGATCCGCGGGTGATCTCGGGGGAGAGCGGCGCCGCCGCCTTCGCTTCCGCGATCGAGATCCTCACAAACCCGGAGCATGCGCATCTGAGAGAGAAGCTGCAGCTGAATGCGGATTCGCGCATCCTGTGCTTCTCGACCGAGGGCGATACGGACAGGGAGAATTACAGGCGGATCGTGTGGGACGCGGCGTACCCGGCGTCTGACCCTGGCTCCCGCTGCGCTGGAAAGGACAGGCATCTGTGACGCTTACTTACAAAAGCGGGCCGGAAAATGTAATAAAAAAGTGTGCCTCACACATCTGCACACTTAAAACACTTAAAAAGGAGTATCCGATCATTTGCAGCTGCAGGAACAATGCTGTAAATGATCCGATACTCCGAACTGTATCTGTGGAAAAATCGGGGCAACAGGATTTGAACCTGCGACCTCTCGGCCCCCAGCCGAGCGCGCTACCAAGCTACGCCATACCCCGAATAAACCTATTTTACTAGATAACGTCTTTTTTGTAAAGAAGAAAATATTGAATTACAAGTATAATTTAAACTGACCTGTTTTTCTTTACATCCGGCTTTTTTCCTGATAATATGTAAATGATGACAGGGTCAAAAGTCATAAACCACAATCCGTATGGCATCATTTGCCCCTAACATCATGTAAATACATTCATGGAATGTGCGGCCGGACGCATTCACATTCATCTGTGTTCTGTCATACAAAAGAGAAGATCAAAACTGCCGGAGCGGTTTCCGTGCAGTATTTTACCGGCATTTTACCCGCTGATTCAGCAAAATAATCTCAGGAGGAAGGAAGTATGACAGAAGAGACGACCATGATTTTAGAACAGCTGCAGAAGATAAATACCAGACTGGAGAGGGTAGACAGCAGACTTGATAAGGTGGATGTCAGACTTGATAAAATGGACAGCAGGCTCGACAGGATGGATGTCAGGCTGAACAAGATGGACAGCAGGCTCGACAACGTGGATACCAGGCTGAACAGGCTGGATCTTCGCATGGAGAAGCTGGACACGAGGCAGAGCCTTCTCGAGTCAGATATGAGAGAGCTCAGGCTGACCGTGGAAAATGAGCTGAAAAGCAACATATCGATCATCGCGGAAGGGCATCTGGATCTGAACAGAAAGCTTGACGAGGCGCTGCGCGGCGACAGCGACAGAGAGATGATGAAGCTCCGCCTGAATGTGATGGAGGGAGATATCAGGCGGTTAAAAAAACTGGCCGCTAAAGATACATAAAAAGCTGATCAAAATCTGGCCTGAAAAACTGATTAAATCTGACGGTTGACAAATCTGGATTTCAATGTTACATTTGAATAACGAACCACAAAAGCGAAATGCGATGACGGAGAATAGTATGCTGATTTTCTTTTTTCAGAGAGACGCCGGGCGGTGCGAGGCGTCAGAAGAGATGAGCAGAACTCGCTCCCGAGCGGCTGCCCCAAATTCCTTATGGAAGAGTAGACGCAGACGGCTCCCGGCCGTTACCCCGGGAAGGATATATGACAGGCGTCTGTATCCGTTGAGTGCGTGAACATCACGAATGAGAGTGGTACCGCGAAAGAATATACTATCTTCCGCCTCTCGGCAGCAGCCGGGAGGCGTTTTTTTCGCGAAAGCAATGAGCCGTGCAGAGACGGTGGAACGCAAATCGTCTGCTTGCAGACAGATTTGCGTGACAGCGGATCTATAGGGCGAATGCCCGCGATTCCGGAAAACCGAAGGTTTTTCGGAATTGAGCACGGCTCATAAAGCCGCGGGAGCATCATGCTCCCGAGCAGCCATGTTGCGACGGATGATAGGGCGAATGCCCGCGATTCCGGAAAACCGAAGGTTTTTCGGAATTGAGCACGGCTCGTAAAGCCGCGGGAGCATGATGCTCCCGAGCGGCCATGCTGCGACGGATGACAGGGCGAATGCCTAAATTAGTTTAATATGAAAACAAAAAAAGGAGAATGATAATTATGATGAATTACAGGAAGTACACCCGTCAGTATTTTATGCCGCCGGTGCGCAGCATGAAGTGGACCGAGAAGGAGTATGTGGATCACGCGCCTGTGTGGTGCAGCGTGGATCTGCGCGACGGCAATCAGGCCCTTGTCGTGCCGATGTCCCTGGAGCAGAAGATCAAGTTCTTTAAGCTTCTGGTCGAGGTCGGCTTTAAGGAGATCGAGGTCGGCTTCCCGGCAGCCTCCGACACGGAGTACCAGTTCCTGCGCAGGCTGATCGAGGATGATCTGATCCCGGACGACGTGACGGTGCAGGTGCTGACGCAGGCGAGGGAGCATATCATCCGCAAGACGTTTGAGGCGCTTAAGGGGGCAAAGAATGCGATCGTCCATGTCTACAATTCCACGTCCCTGGCACAGCGCGAGCAGGTGTTCGCCAAGTCGAAGGAAGAGATCCTGCAGATCGCGGTGGACGGAGCAAAGCTTCTGAAGGAGCTGGCCGATCAGGAGGGGGCAAATTACCGCTTCGAGTACAGCCCGGAGAGCTTCACCGGGACAGAGGTGGACTACGCAGTGGAAGTCTGCAACGCGGTCCTGGACGTCTGGCAGCCGACGGCTGACCGGAAAGCGATCATCAACCTCCCGAGCACGGTGCAGATGTCCATGGCACATGTGTACGCGAGCCAGATCGAATACGTCAACGACCACCTGAAATACCGGGAAAACGTGGTTCTCTCGCTCCACCCGCACAATGACCGCGGCTCGGGCATCTCGGATGCGGAGATGGGCATGCTTGCGGGCGCAGAGCGCATCGAAGGCACCCTGTTCGGAAACGGTGAGCGCACCGGAAACGTGGACGTTGTGACGCTGGCGCTCAATATGTATGCGCAGGGCGTGGATCCGGAGCTCGATTTCACGAATATGACCGATATCACGGACAAATATGAGGAGTACACCGGGATGAAGGTGGACGAGCGGAGGCCGTACGGCGGCGCGCTTGTATTTGCCGCTTTCTCAGGCTCCCATCAGGACGCGATCGCGAAGGGCATGAAATACCGAGAGGCGAATCACTGTGATACATGGACGGTTCCGTATCTGCCGATCGACCCGACGGATATCGGGCGCTCGTACGACGCGGATGTGATCCGCATCAACAGCCAGTCCGGCAAGGGCGGCGTCGGCTACATCCTTGAGCAGCACTTCGGCCTGAAGCTTCCGAAGAAGATGCGCGAGGCCATGGGCTACATTGCGAAAGGCGTTTCCGACAGCCTGCACAAGGAGCTGCAGCCGGAGGAGATTTTCGAGCTCTACAAGGAGAAATTTGAAAATATCACGGTTCCGTACAATATTGAAGAGGTGCACTTCAAACAGCACAACGGCATTATCGCCGAGGTAACGGCAACCTACGAAGGAAAGAGAAGCGTGATCGTCGCCTCCGGAAACGGCCGTCTCAATGCGGTCAGCAACGCGATGAAGAAGCACTTCCGCCTGGAGTATGATCTGGTGACCTACGAAGAGCATGCGCTGGAGAAGAGTTCGAGCTCGCGCGCGATCGCGTACGTCGGGATCCGCGACAAAAACGGAAAGATCCATTTCGGATCCGGCGTGGACGTGGACATCATCAAGGCGTCGATCGCCGCGCTCCTGACATGCATCAACCACATGGCGACGGCCCATTCAGATCAGGAGAACGCTTAAAGCCGTCCGAAACCTCCCTGCGGATCAGAATATGGGCCGATAATTGTCTGTTTTGTCAAAAATGTCAGAGATAATTTCGATAATAGAATACAATTGACATTAAATTGTGGAAGAGTTATACTGATTTTGCAAGAAAAATATGCGCAGCTGCGCAGTAAAACAGATAGGAGGTAGGAAAATATGAAACTTAAGAAAATGATGGCAGTTGCACTGTCGGCAGCAATGACGCTTTCCTGCGCGATGGTTGTGAGCGCAGACGAGGGGCCGGTCGCCCTGACGCTGTGGGGCGCAGAAGAGGATCAGACGCTGCTCGGCGAGCTGGCGGAGGAGTTCAAGGCGGCTTACCCGGATCAGACCTTTGACATCTCGATCGGCGTCGAGTCTGAGTCTACGGCGAAGGATACGGTCCTGACAGACCCGGAGGCTGCGGCAGATGTGTTTGCATTTGCAAGCGACCAGATCTTTGACCTGGTGAACGCCGGTGCGCTTCTGAATCTCGATGAGTTCGGCGAGGTGCTCTCGATGGCGGGCAAGACGCTGGACGACGTGAAGGCGGCAAACGTGGCGGGCTCCGTCGAGGCGGCCACTGTGAACGGAAGCCTCTATGCATTCCCGCGCGCGGCGGACAACGGTTATTTCCTGTACTATGATTCCTCCGTTCTCTCAGAAGAGGACATTGCTTCGTGGGACAGCCTTCTGGCGGCGGCCGAGGCGGCGGGCAAGAAGGTCGGAATGACGTTTGCATCCGGCTGGTACAACGCTTCCTTCTTCTATGGCGCAGGCTTCACGAACTCCCTGAATGAGGACGGCACGACGACCATGGACTGGAACGGCACGAGCGAGGCAGGCTACACAGGCGTTGATGTGGTAAAGGGCATGATCGGCATCGCATCCAGCCCGGCGTTCATGGCGATCGCGGACGGCGACATCACGAATCAGATCGCGGGCGGACAGCTCTGCGCCGTGGTATCCGGCACATGGGATGCACAGGCGGCACAGACAGCCTTTGGCGACGGCTATGCGGCGACAAAGCTTCCGACCTTCACGGTAGACGGCGAGCAGGTTCAGCAGGGTTCCGTTGCGGGCTACAAGTTCGTGGGCGTGAACGGTTTCGCGGAGAACTCCGGATGGGCAGTGCTCCTTGCGGACTTCATCACAAACGAAGCTTCCCAGCAGAAATTCTTCGATCAGCGTGAGAGCGGACCGAGCAACAGCACCGTTCTGGCATCCGATGCGGTTTCCGCAAACCTGGCGATGGCAGCACTCGGAAAACAGGCGGAGTTTGGTGTGACGCAGAACGTCGGCGGCAAGTTCTGGGATCCGACGGCTACCTTCGGCGAGATGATCGCGCAGGGCAATCTGGCGGCGGACGACGACGCAGCCATCCAGGAGGCTCTGGATACTCTGGTTGAGGGCGTGACGGCGCCGGTCGAGTAACGCTGAACCGATGAGAGCGGCACTGCATCAATGGTAAGATAACTTTCTTTGCAAAACAGGAGGGGCTGTCGTCTTGGACAAGGCTGTTTGCGGCGATCTGTTCGGGGCGGGGCCCCTCTTTTTCAGGAATCAGATGATCCGCTCTGCGGATGGCATCTGGCAGTACCCCGGCGGCGTTTTTCCGCGCACTGCGGAGAAATCCGGCCAGGAGAGGAGGAGTTTATGACAAGTCAGAAAAAGGGTGGGGCTGCGGCGGCAGTCGGCGGCTTCTTTCAGTCGATCGGCAGATTTTTCTCGGAGTTCGGGACTGCCCTGGCGAAGGGGGACGCTTTTGTGAAGCTGTCTGCGCTCTGGATGGGCGCGGGCTATGCCCGCCGCAGACAATACGTGAAGGCGCTGATCATGACGGCCTTTGAGGCCGCGGTCATCGTGTTCACCTTGACATTTGCAATGCAGTATGTGCCGAAGTTCGGCACGCTGGGAAGCGTGGTGATGGAACGTGTCTTCAATATGAAGACGATGAAGAGTGAATTTAATGACTATGACAACTCATTCTCGATCCTGCTGTTTTCGCTGTTCAGCTTTGTGATCTGGGCGGCCGCGCTGGTGGTCTGGATGAGAAACATCGTCAACGTCTACAGGCTCCAGAAGATGGAGGAATCAGGTGAGCACATCAACACGTTCAGGGAGGACCTGCATTCCTATATTGAGGAGAAATTCCATATTACGCTGCTGACACTTCCGGTGCTCGGCATCACGGTTTTCACGTTCGTGCCGATCCTGCTGCTCATCTTCGTGGCCTTCACGAACTATGACCAGCAGCACATGCCGCCGAGCGCGCTGTTTACGTGGACGGGCTTCTCGAACTTTCTGAGCCTGTTCGGCGGAGGCGGGCTGACGACGACCTTCAGCTACGCGTTCGTGAGGATCCTGGGGTGGACGCTCGTGTGGGCGTTTTTCGCGACCTTCACGACCTACATCGGCGGCATCCTTCTGTCGATCCTTCTGAACAGTCCGAAAACGAGGGTGCCGAAGCTGTGGCGCACCCTGTTCATCATCACGATCGCGGTGCCGCAGTTCGTCTCGCTGCTTCTGGTGAGGAACTTCTTCTCGAACGGAGGCATCGTCAACACGATCTGCGCGAACATCGGACTGACCGGGTTCCTGCGCGACATCGGCCTCGTCTCGACCAGCTACATCCCGTTCCTGTCGGCTCCCGGCTGGGCGCACGTGATGATCATCCTGATCAATATCTGGATCGGCATCCCGTACCAGATGCTGATCGCGACCGGCGTGCTGATGAACCTGCCGTCTGACCAGGTAGAGAGTGCGCGCGTGGACGGCGCGAGGCCGTTCCAGATCTTCAAGAGCATCACGATGCCCTACATGCTGTTCGTGACTGGCCCGGCGCTCGTGACCGATTTTGTCAAGAATATCAACAACTTTAACGTGATCTATCTGCTGACAGAGGGCGTCTATACGACGACGAATCAGGCGATGGCGAACTCCCAGGCCAAGGAGGTTGACCTTCTGGTCACCTGGCTGTTCCGGCTGACCCAGGATTACTACAACTACAAAATGGCGTCGGCGATCGGCATCATCGTCTTTATCATCTGCGCGGTATTCACGCTGATCGCGTTTAACCGCATGATAGGAAACGGCAGAGAGGAGGATTACCAATAATGAAAAAGATGAAAAGTAACAGGACATCGAGCATCGTTGCGCACAATGCGCTGATCGCTGTCCTCGCATTTATCTGGCTGATCCCGATCATCTGGCTGTTCTGCACCTCGTTCAGCTCCTATCCGGGCATGAATACGAGCACCTTCTTCCCGAAGGAGTGGAGCCTGATCCACTACCAGAAGCTCTTCAAACCGGATACGGTACAGCAGTTCCCGCGCTGGTTCCTGAACACCTTCATCATTGCCTGCTTCACGACCGTGATCTCGACGTCGTTCGTGCTGATGGTGGCGTACGCGACCTCTGTCATGCGCTTCCCGATGCGCAAGCCGCTGATGAACATGGCAGTGATCCTGAACCTGTTCCCGGGCATGCTCTCCATGATCGCGGTGTACTTTGTGCTGAAGACCTTTAACCTGACAAACAGCTATGCGGGCCTGATCATGGTCTACTCCGGCTCCGCGGGCCTCGGGTATCTGATCGCGAAGGGCTTCTTCGACACGATCCCGCGCGCGCTGTGCGAGGCGGCGCGCCTTGACGGCTGCAGCGAGGCGAGGATCTTCTCGCAGATCATCATCCCGATGAGCCGCCCGATCATCGTGTACACGGTCATCAGCAGCTTCCTCGCCCCGTGGATGGATTTCGTCTTTGCGAAGATGATCCTGAACGCAGGTATCTCGGAGAATTATACCGTGGCGATCGGCCTGTACAAGATGCTGGACAAGAGCCTGATCAACAGCTATTTCACGATCTTCTGCTGCGGCGGCGTGCTCGTGTCGATCCCGATCTCGGTGCTGTTTTTCATCATGCAGAAGTTCTACGTGGAGGGCGTCACAGGCGGCGCAGTGAAGGGTTAAGCCGTCTGAAACGGCGGCGCGCAGCTCTGGCCCGCGGGGACCGGAGCGTGTGCCAGAGAACAAGACAATACGGAGGAACATACATCCTATGGATCAGTTTATTTTGAACATTGTTCACCGCCCGGAGATGGTGCCGGAGTACGCAGAGAAGGTGACCGGCCACGGGCAGGCGGAGGATATCGGGCGCAGCGCGCTGCTGACGGAGAGCCTCGATATTTTCCGGACACAGCAGGAGTGTGCCCACAAAAACGGGCTCAGGACGACGATCGAGATGACGTATGCAAGCCTGTTTAACGACGAGGCGGTGGCGCTCGCGAAGGAGCACCACGAGAAGTACGGGGACGAGATCGGGCTGACCCTTCTGGGCCTGCCGTGCACGCAGTTCCGCGAGAAATACAGGACGAAGGATTTCTGCATCTGGATGTTCTCCATGGAGGACAAAAAAGCCATTGTGCAGGACGTCTTCGAGAAATTCCATGAGCGCTTCGGCTTCTACCCGCAGTCGACGGGCTCCTACTATATGGATGCCCCTCTGATCAATTACATCAGGGAGCGATATCCGTCCGTGAAATGTGCGGTGGCGACCTGCTGGGAGGAGGGACCGAAGGCCTACCACACCTGCAACAACAGCTGGTATACGCTGATGGACGGCGGCCCGTGGGCGCCGTGGATCCCATCAAAGCAGAATACGCACGCTCCGGCGGCCAGCGAGGATGAAGACTCCGGCATTGTGGCGATCCCGCATCTGAGCCGCGACCTGATCGCGTGCTACGACGGCAACGGCTCCAATTTCGGCACGCACCCGCAGAATGTGCTGCGCGGAATGATCTACGATACGGACACCTGGGAATACCCGTATCTCTACAACCTGATCGACCAGTACCGCTACCAGGCGAAGTTCAACAACGGCTATGCCTACAACATGATGTTTGTCGGCCCGGGCTGGATGAACAAGATGGGCCGCTGGGAGGCGCCGTATGAGCTTCTTCTGAAATCCTACGAGGACGGCTGTGCATACTACGGCCGGCTCAAGAAGGAAGGAAAACTCATCGACATGACCATGAGCGAGTTTGCGGATTATTACCGGGAGAAGAAGCATTACACCGAGCCGGAATGCGCGCTGTGGCGCGACATCCTCTACGGGAGCAAAAAGCAGGTGTTCTGGTACTGCGACCCGTTTATGCGCGCGTGCGTCAACATGGACCAGGGCGGCGCGATCGTCGATCTGCGCCCCTACGTGGCGAAGCTGGAGTGGCCGGTCGGCATCGGCACGCCGCATATCCAGGACGCGAGCTATCCGTTCCTGATCCAGGAGAAATACCGCGCCGGTTATTTCACGCACTATGCGGGGGAGGGGACCGTGCGCAGCGCGAAGATCTGTTACGGCGGTGAGGAGGCAGACCTGTGTCTCTGCCGGACAAAGGCGCATTTTTCCTGCAGGGAGACGGAAGGATGCACAGAGCGCATCCTGACGCTGGATCCGGTGGACATCGAATTTTCCGGCCTGACACTGAAGCTTCAGACCGTGATCGCTTTCGCGGAGGGCTCCGGCACGATCCGGACCGAGCGCAGGGTTCTGGAGATGAGCGATCCGTCCGCCGAGGTGACGGTCAACGAATACATGGTCGGCTGCTACGGGACGACGGAGTATCCGGAGGATATGACCTCCCTGGTGCTCTCTGCGGAAAAAGAGGGGGAGCGTACGGAGCTTCCGTATGAGTACAGATGCAGGGAAGTGGCCATGAAAGGAGCCGGGCGGGTGAGCTGCCTGATCCCTCCGGTCGGCACGCGTGTTTCCATGACCTGCGAGGGCCGGGATAAGGAAGGCTATTTCAGGGAGGGCTACGCGTTCAGCCCGATGTTCACGCTCGGCTATACCGGGAAATTACGTGAAAAGGAGGTCTTTGCGACATGGCTCAGTCTGGAAAAGGAAAATTGAACTACCGCTGTCCGTCCTGCTTCATGCGCGACCTGGATATCGACATGTTTTACGACAAAGAGAAAAAAGAGTACTACTGCATCCGGTGCCAGTACCGCGGGACGGAGGAGGATGTGCTCGCAAAGAATCAGATGGCGCGCTTCCGCTACGGAGACATGATGCGTCGGTTTGCGATGGAAGATTTTGAGGATTTCAGCGGCTGAGACGGCACAGATCACATAAGGAGCGTGAATATGGGAGACAACAGCAGGGACGGGGAGCGCGCGGCGGCCCCGGGAAATGACCGTGCCGGTGGGGCGGATCCCTTTATCCGGGGGATGGATCTGTCGACGCTTCTCGAGGTCGAGCACTGCGGGGGCAGATTCTACGACCACGGGGCCGCGGACGGAGCGATGGATATCCTGAAGCGCTACGGCATGAATATGGTGCGCCTGCGCCTCTGGAACGACCCGTTCGATGAGCACGGAAATTCCTACGGGGCGGGCGGAAATGATATCGAGACGACGCTCACGCTCGCGAAGCGCGCGAAGTCGAAGGGGATCGGCTGGCTGCTGGATTTCCACTACAGTGATTTCTGGGCGGATCCAGGCAAGCAGACGGTCCCGAAGGCGTGGCGCGGCCTGGGCGCGGAGGAACTCGCACGGGCAGTCCACGACTATACCCGGGAGGTTCTGGAGCGCTGCAGGAGAGAGGATGTCCTGCCGCAGATGGCAGCCATAGGCAACGAGGTGACGAACGGCCTGCTCTGGCCGCACGGAAAGACTACGGATTTTCCCGGCATGGTCCGGCTCCTGAATGCCGGCCTTGCGGCGGTGCGCGAGGCGGCCCCGGAGACCAGGACGATGCTTCATCTGGACAATGGGGGAAACAATGCGCTGTACCGCAGCTGGTTTGAGCAGTATTTCGCCTGCGGAGGCGATGATTTTGACTGTATCGGTCTTTCCTATTACCCGTTCTGGCACGGGACACCGGACATGCTGCGGGCCAATATGAACGATCTTGCCGCACGCTTCCGCAAGGAACTGATCGTGGCAGAGATCTCGACGGGCCACACGATGGAAGACTATACGGCCTATGAACAGCTGGCGCCTGAGAACCGTAAGGGGATGGCGTCGCGCAGGGAGCTGGCTGAGCGCGTGCCGTATCCGATGACGGAGCAGGGCCAGGCAGATTTCATGCGCGACATTATAAGGATCATCCGCGAGACCCCGGACGGCCTTGGCAGAGGCTTCTATTACTGGGAGCCGGCCTGGATCCCGGTGCCCGGGAGCGGCTGGGCGACAAAGGCCGCCTGCGAGTATATCGGGGAGAGCGGGCCGGGAGGCAACGAGTGGGCCAACCAGGCTCTGTTTGATTATGATGGAAACGCGCTCCCGGCGCTCGCGGTGATCCGTGACGCGTAGCGCTGCGCAGCAGAGGCCGGGTGCATGACAGCCGGAGAGGCTGCCGCAGAATATCTGCCGGGCGGTGATAAGCCCCCTGCATATTCTGCGGCAGCCCCTTGTGCATATCCGTCCGGCATACATGCAGGGGACGGAGGGAAGGAGAGAATTTATGAACACGACAATCGGAAGGCGCACCCCCGCCTGGAAGCTGCCCTCGATCTCAGGGTTCGGGCTGAAGCTGTTCGCCTGTGCGGCGACGCTGCTCTACGGCATCGGGGCGTCTGTCATTCAGGACGGGATCATCCATCTGGATCAGTACACCAGGGAGAGCCTGTCCCAGGCGATGAGCGAAGACTCCCATCTGATGACGATGGCCGGGGTCGGCTCGGCGCTGCAGATGATCGGCGGGATGGCAGTCCCGCTCTTTGCATTTCTTCTGGTCGAGGGCTTCCGCCACACCTCCGGCCGAAGGAAGTACCTCCTGACCGTTTCCGCTTTCGCGCTGCTGAGCGAGGTTCCCTGGGATCTGGCGATGCAGCAGTCCCTGTGGGATCTCTCATCGCAGAATGCGCTGTTCGGCACGGCGGTCAGCCTCGCGATGCTCTGCGTCCTGGACCTGTTTAAGGAAGGAAAGGGGGTCATGGCGGGCCTGCTGCGGGTCTGCATCACGGGAGGCGCGCTCGTGTGGACGATGGCGCTGCGCGTGCGCTTCGGGCCGAGCATGGTTCTGCTGACCGCGATCTTTTATTTCTTTTATGCGAGGAATGTGCTCAAGACTGTGCTTGGGATCCTGGTCAGCCTGGTCCATGTGACGGCCCCGCTGTCTTTCTATCTGATCTGGTTCTACAATGAGGAGCGGAAGCACAGGGAGCTGAAATACGCGTTTTACCTGTTTTATCCGCTGCACCTGCTCCTGCTTGGCCTGATCACCGTGTCAATGTGAGGCACGCGCGCCGCAGTGCGCATGGCAAAAAATATTTCAAAATATTTCAAAAATATTAATTTATCGACAAAAGACGTTAAAAATCGCTGAAAATGCCGAAAATAAAGGAAAAAACTCGAATCATCGAACTGTGTAAAATGACGAATGGACAAATTGAAGGGAGATATAATAACCAAAATTCAACAAATTTAATGAAAAATATTGTGCAATAATCACATTATCTGTGTGTCGGAAAAAGTCGGTCGGATAATATGTTACAAAAATGTGAAATATATATTGACATATCATTTCAAAATCCTGTATAATACAGATACCTTGGGGAACAGTGAATAAACAATAAGGGACAGAAGAGGCGGACATGAAGAAGTGTCTACCATGAATGACAGGAGAGTTTATGATGCTGTTACAAGATGGAATGAAATCAGTCAATGATTTCACACGGCGCATCATGCACCGGTACGTCAGAGATATTGCGCTGATCCTGGCAGGAGTTCTGATGACTGCCGGCGTCGCCTTTGTCATATCTGAAGTTGATACCAGCGGGCATGGCCGGGTATATGCTGTAGATTCCTCCGATGAGGGGAATGGAAGGGCGCAGCAGTTTCAGGCCGGACTCATGGGACTTATCAGCGGTGTGGCATATATGGAGCAGTACTCTGACGCTGCAAGGTTTGTGAGCGTCGCAGATGCGAATGAGAACGTGCTGGCAGGAGTGCGGGGACTCGACAGACGGGTGATCCGCCGGGCTTCGATCGAAGAGGGTACCCGTATCGCCAGTGAGCTTGGCTATTATGCGCAGCAGACAGTATACGAAAACCAGATGTCACAGGATGATTATTACACATTGCTGCATATAGTGGAGGCCGAGGCCACGGGCGGCGACATGGAGAGCAAAATGATCGTGGCGGGAGTAGTGCTCAACCGTGTACGTGATTCGCATTTCCCGGATACCATTTATGATGTTGTCTGGCAGGAGGCGCAGTTCCAGCCGACATCCGACGGAAGGATCTACAGCTGCGAGGTGACAGACTCGACTGTGGAGGCCGTTGACCGGGTATTGCAGGGAGAAGATTACTCACAGGGCGCCTTATTCTTTTTTGCGCGTGACTCCGCGGATACTTCGAGTGCGAGGTGGTTTGACTCCAGCCTCGTCCGGCTGTTTGAGTATGGAGGACACGAGTATTTCACCTTTGAGGATTATGTGAGTAATACATAGGCACAGTCTGTCTGTGACTGGATCGGGATGAGGGTGTTCCGAAAGGACGCGCCGGGCGGCGATGACTTTTGGGGCGCCCTTATTTCCATTAACCGTTGCAAGCGCTTTTTTTGTGTGGTATACTCGGAAGGACAGAAAAGGATCAGAAAGACAGATGGAAGAGGAAGAATGACATGGATTTGATGTACAGAAGCACCAGAAATGAAGAAAACAAAGTGACGGCCTCGCAGGCAGTCCTGAAGGGTCTGGCGGAGGACGGGGGCCTGTTTGTCCCCGAGCGGATCCCGAGGCTTGCGCTTTCGCCGGATGCGCTCGCGTCCCTGTCCTATCATGAGACTGCGTATGAGGTGATGCATCTTTTTCTGACGGATTATACGGAGGACGAGCTGAAGCACTGCATCCGCTGCGCATACGATGAGAAATTTGACACGCCGGAGATCGCGCCGCTTCGCAGGGCGGGCGGGGCGCACTATCTTGAGCTGTTTCACGGGGCGACGATCGCGTTTAAGGACATGGCGCTCTCGATCCTGCCGCACCTGATGACGACGGCCGCAAAAAAGAATCACGAGGACAGGGAGATCGTGATCCTGACCGCAACGTCCGGCGACACCGGCAAGGCGGCCCTGGCAGGGTTCGCGGATGTGCCGGGCACGAGGATCATTGTCTTTTACCCGAAGAACGGCGTCAGCGCGGTACAGGAGAAGCAGATGGTGACTCAGAAGGGCGCGAATACCTGCGTGATTGGGATCCGGGGCAATTTCGACGACGCCCAGACCGGAGTAAAGCGTCTTTTTTCAGACACGGCTCTGAACGGGGCGCTGTCAGAAGCAGGCTTCCGCTTTTCGTCGGCAAACTCGATCAATATCGGGAGGCTGGTGCCGCAGATCGTCTATTATGTGTACGCATACGGCCGCATGGTGAAGGCCGGGGAGATTCAGGCGGGAGAGAAGATCAATGTGGTCGTGCCGACCGGCAATTTCGGAAATATCCTGGCGGCGTACTATGCGAAGGGCATGGGCCTGCCGATCGGGCGCCTGATCTGCGCTTCCAATGAGAATAAGGTGCTGTTTGACTTTTTCCGCACCGGAACCTATGACAGGAACAGGGAGTTTATCCTGACCTCATCCCCGTCGATGGACATCCTGATCTCGAGTAATCTGGAGCGTCTGATCTACCATATCGCCGGCGACGACGCGCAGGAGAATGCGCGGCTCATGGGCGAGCTCTCCGCGAAAGGGAGCTACTCGGTCAGCAGCGAAATGATGGAGAGGCTGAAGGATTTCCGGGGCGGCTTTGCGACGATGGGCGAGGTCTCGGAGGAGATCGGCCGGGTGTACGCGGAGGATGGCTACGTGCTTGACACGCACACGGCGGTGGCTTCGCGCGTATACCGGGAATACCGTGAGCAGTCGGGGGATGACACTCCGTCCGTGATCGCGTCGACGGCGAGTCCCTACAAATTCGCGAGAAGCGTCATGGAGGCGATCGACAGCAGATATGCCGGCATGGGCGACTTTGCGCTGATCGACGAGCTGAGCCGGATCTCCGGCACGGCGGTTCCGGGGGCGATCGAGGAGATCCGCAGCGCCAGGGTTCTGCATGACAAGGTGATCGACAAAGATCAGATGGAGACGGCCGTCAGAGATTTTTTAGTATGATTATCTGCGAATCGCTATGCTAAGGATCGGACGGCAGGGAAAGGACAGTTTACAGGGGTAATATGCAATGAATACAAATTCGGTTTTTTCTTTTATGGATATTCTGGTCGTCGCGTGCGGCGTCTATGTGCTCTACCTGTATGTGGAGATGGTAAAAGGCGGGAAGATCAGGGAAAATATGCTGCTGCCGAAGGGCCTCAACGTCAAAAAGTGTAAGGATATCAATGCTTTTATCCGCTATATCGGGCCGAAGCAGCTGATACTCGGGATCTCCGCGCTGCTGTGCGGCGCGGCGGGCCTGCTGCAGGATTTCACCACGTATGTCAGCCCGCCGGTCTACCTCTGCACGCTGTTTCTGTTTTTCGCCTGCGCGATCTGGTACACGTTTGTCATGAAAAAAGCGGTCAAAATGTTCTGGTAACGCGGTCGGAGGGAAGCTGGCATGAAGAATTTTAAAGAATGGCTTTCAGATTACCTGCGGTACTTTATGCTGCTTCTGGCAGGCGTGCTCGTTTTTGCGCTGGCGATGATCGGGATCAGAATATACCGGAACCAGCGCGGCGGCCCGTCGGTCGAGATCCTCTCGCCCGGGGCGGAAGCCCTTCAGGGCGGGACGGAGAGCCGGTCAGAGCAGGGGTCGGAGGCGGCAGTGCTTCCGTCCGAAACGGAGACGGAGACATCGTCCGAGGCGGAGACACAGCGGGAGAGCAGAACCGCAGCGGAGACGCTGCCCGCGGGCGTTCCGGAGCCGGCGGAACTGGCGGGAACCGGGACATCCGGGCCGGGGCAGGCAGCCGGAACAGGACAGGCAGCCGGAACAGGACAGACATCCCCTGCCGGGCAGACAGTCGGAACAGCGCAGACGTCCGCGGCAGGGCAGATGGCCGGAACTGGACAGGCATCCCCTGCCGGGCAGACAGCCGGAACAGGAAGAACGCCCGGGACAGAAAATGCGCCTGTGACAGAGAAGGCGACGGAGAAAGTGACGGAGACAGAGAAAGTGACGGAGACGGAGCCGGCTCCGGTCTACATGACGCTCACAGACTCCTGCTATATCAGAAGCGGCCCCGGCTATGAGTATGATATCATCGGCGAGTATATGTACGGGACGACGGTGCAGGTGCTGGACGATTCAAGCGGCTGGTACAAGGTGCAGGTCGATGGAATGACCGGCTATATGGGCGCGCGTTTCTTTCATTAATGAATAGAATGATGTTAGGGTCAAATGATGCCATACGGATTGTTCCGTGCTCCGCACTCCCACAATCCTGCCCAACATTCGGAATTCATGGGGCCCCTTCCCCACTTCTTCCTCATGTTTGGGCGGGTCATTAAGTCATAAAACCACTTTTGCGCAAGCGCATCGTGGTTTATGACTTTTGACCCCGGCATCATAGAATATTTTTGGAAATCCTCCTGAGGGACGAAGATGTCCCGCCAGGGGGATTTTATGCATATGGGGCGCAAAGAGGGAAGCGCAGAACAAAATCACAAAAAGCACAGGGAAGTATTACGAAAAGAACAGAGCAAAATCATAATAAGCACAGAGAAGAATGAAAAGAAACACAGAAGGAAATTTTCAGTGAAAGGCCGCAGCCGTGAAAATACAGGATGGCTGCGTGTCATGAGAAAATCAGGGAGGGATAGTATGGCGGCGTTTGAAAAGATCAAAAGCGGGATGCCCGGACTGGATCAGGTGCTTGATTTCATCCGGCTGGGGGACAATGTGGTGTGGCAGGTGACAGACCTGGAGGAGTATATCTATTTTGTGCAGCCGTATGTCCGGCAGGCGATCGCGGACAGGAGAAATCTGATCTACATCCGCTTTGCCCAGCACCCGCCGATCCTTCAGGAGATGGAGGGCCTGAAGATCTGCCGGTTTGACCCGGATGAGGGCTTTGAGAAATTTACGGTGGATATCCACAATGTGATCACCCGGGAGGGCCGCGACGCGTTCTACGTCTTTGACAGCCTCTCGGAGCTGCAGTCGGCGTGGTATACGGATCTGATGATGGGAAATTTTTTCTGCGTGACATGTCCTTACCTGTTTCAGCTTGACACGGTCGCCTTTTTCCCGCTGATCCGCGGAAAGCACTCGTTTGAGGCGGTCGCGCGCATCCGGGAGACGACGCAGCTGCTGCTGGATGTGTACTCGGACGGCGATGTGCGCTACCTGCACCCGCTGAAGGTCTGGAACCGCTATTCGACCACGATGTTCCTCCCACACTGCTGCGGAAACGGGGACGGCGTGTTTGAACCCCTGACGGACGGCGTGGCCACAAGCCGCTATTACGGGCTGATCCAGGCGGCGGCCGGACATGGACAGGATCAGACGAGCGACAGCCATGACCGCTTTTTCGCCAGGGCCAGGGCGGATTATCTGAGCGGCCGGTTCACGGAAGAGACGGAAGACATGATCATCGAGAGCACGATGACACGCGACAGCCGGATGCACGGCCTGCTGAAGAAATATTTCGAGCCGGCCGACTACTTTGAGGTGCGCGACCGCATGATCGGGAGCGGGGCGATCGGCGGGAAGGCCTGCGGCATGCTGACCGCGCGCAAGATCGTCGACCGGGCCCTTGAAGGATATCACAAGCATTCAGAACAGCACGATTCGTTCTATATCGGTTCGGATGTATTTTACACCTATATCGTCTCGAACGGCTGCTGGGCGACGCGCATCCGGCAGAAGACGGAGGAAGGCTTTCTGAGCGCTGCCCAGGAGCTCAAGGAGGGGCTTTTAAAGGGAAGCTTCCCGAACAACATCCGCGAACAGTTCCGCAATATGCTGGAATATTTCGGGCAGAACCCGATCATCGTGCGCTCGTCGAGCCTGCTCGAGGACGGATTCGGCAATGCGTTTGCCGGAAAATATGAGTCCGTCTTCTGTCCGAACCGCGGCGAGCCCGAGGAGCGGATGCAGGCGTTCGAGGACGCCGTGCGCACGGTCTATGCCAGCACGATGGATCCCTCCGCCCTCGAGTACCGCCGGAAACGCGGGCTTGCAGACTGCGACGAGCAGATGGCCGTGCTGGTGCAGCGCGTGTCCGGCTCCTATTACGGGCCGTATTTTATGCCCTGCACTGCCGGCGTCGGCTACAGCTACAGCGCCTATAAGTGGATGCCGGACATGGACCCGGCGGCGGGAATGTTGCGCATCGTCATGGGACTCGGGACCAAGGCGGTGGACCGCACGGAAAATGACTACCCGCGCCTGGTGAACCTCGACCGGCCGGAGGTGACGATGCTGGTAAAGATTGCGGATAAGCACCGCTTCTCCCAGCACAAGATTGATGTGATCAATATGGCGGAGCGGTGCACGCAGGAGGTGTCCCTCTCGGCGCTCCTGCCGCATCTGCCGCAGTGGTACAAGAATATGGTTCTGGAACACGACACGGAGGCGGAGGACCGGCTCCGGGAGTCGGGCAGGGCGCGGGACATCTATTTCGTGAGCTGCCAGCGGCTGCTGTCCAACCGGAAATTTACGTCCATGATGAAGAAAATGCTGCATGAGCTGCAGAAGGCGTACCAGAACCCGGTCGATATCGAGTACACGGTAAACCTGAGCCAGGGCGGTGATTTTGTCGTGAACCTGCTTCAGTGCCGCCCGCTCTATGTCGGGAAAGACGAGGTCAGCACGCAGATGCCGGAGAAGGAGCCGGAGAAGGTATTTTTTGAGATCGTAAATTCCTCCATGGGACAGTCGGTGGTGCGGAAGATCGATGTGGTCGTCCAGGTGGAGCCGAAGGAGTACTATGAATTCCCCTATGCGCAGAAGCAGCGCATTGCAGATGCGATCGGCAGGGTGAACCAGTATTACAAGGGAAAAGAGAAGCATCTCCTGCTCACCGTTCCCGGGCGCATCGGGACTTCGTCGCCGGAGCTCGGCGTGCCGGTGCGCTTCGTCGACATTTCCGGTTTCTGCGCGATCTGCGAGGTCACGGACAACCGGGCCGGATACATGCCGGAGCTGAGCTACGGCAGCCATATGTTTCAGGATCTGGTGGAGTCGGAGATCTACTACGGGGCGATCTTCGGCGACCGGAGGACCATATGCTATCAGCGTGATTACTTCGCAGGACAGAAGAACATACTGGCTGAAATCTGTCCGGAGGAGGCGGAGCTGTCGAAGATCCTGCGGGTCTTTGAGACGGATCATCTGAAGCTCTGGGTGGACGGCGTCAGCAATCATGCGCTGTGCGCGGAGGAATAAATCTGGAGGACATCACAGGCCTGGTCAAGAACGCATCCTGAGGGCCGGTCAGACGGCCGGCCCGGAAATTTACCGGCGGTACACGATACGCCCGCCGCAGACGGTGAAATGGATCTTCCCGTAAAGCTCCATCCCGGTGAACGGTGTGTTCTCAGATCTGGAGTGATAATTGCCGGCGATAAAGGTCTCGTCAGGGCAGAAGATCACGAGATCTGCGGCACATCCGGGCGCGATGGAGCCGTAGAGTGAGCCTGCGGCCGGAGCTGCAGCCTGCTGTGAGCTGCAAAGTGTACCGGCGGCCGGGGCCGCATCCTGCGATGCGCTGCAGGCCATATCAGGGCGACTGCCGCAGAAATGCGCATCCTGGAGAGAGGCCGGATTGAATCCGTCCGGACAGCACAGGGGGCCGGATCCGGGATCCTGCTGTGCGAGCGCATTGAAGCGGTACAGCCTGGCCGGCCCGACGGTCATTTTCTCCAGAAGCTGCATCATGCTCAGATGACCGGGGCGCACGAGATTTGTGATGCCGAGCGCCAGAGAGGTCTCCAGGCCGATGATCCCGCTGGGAGCGTCAAAAAAGTCTTCGGTCTGCTTTTCCGCGGTGCTGTGCGGCGCATGGTCGGTCGCGATCAGGTCGATGGTGCCGTCCTGCAGCCCCTTGATGATGGCCTGCCGGTCCTTCCCGGTGCGCAGCGGCGGGTTCATCTTGGCGTAAGTGCCGTGTGTGCGTACGGCGTCCTCCGTGAGTGAAAAATGATGCGGTGTCGCCTCTGCGGATACGTGCGCGCCGAGTGCTTTCGCAGTGCGAATGAGCGCCACGGAATTTGCAGAGCTGATATGCTGGATGTTGACCGCAGCCCCTGTGTGCAGGGCCAGCATGCAGTCTCTTGCCACCAGGATGTCTTCAGCGACGGAGGGCGCCGTGCGGTTCGTGCCGCTCTTTTGGATAAATGCCGGGTGCTCTTCGTGGAAGGAGAGAGGAAGGCCGAGCGCTCCGGCACGCTGCATGGCCTCCCAGACCAGGGATTCGTCGAGCAGGGGGATGCCGTCGTCGGTGAAGCCGCAGGCTCCGGCTTTCGCGAGAGCCTCAAAATCGGTGAGCTTTTCTCCGCGCAGCCCCTCTGTGACCGCGGCGGCAAACCGCACCCGGATCTGCTCATCCCGGGCACGCCGCACAAGATCTCCGAGGATGGCCGTGTGATCCACGACAGGCCGCGTGTTCGCCATGCAGACGACAGTGGTGAAGCCGCCTGCGGCCGCGGCCAGAGAGCCGCTGTGCAGATCCTCCTTCCATGTCTGGCCCGGGTCGCGGAAATGGACGTGGACGTCGATAAGCCCCGGAGCGATCATGCAGCCGGAGGCGTCGATGACCTCCTCATTTTTGCAGGGAGCCCCTGGGGCCGTGACCTGCGTGATGATTCCGTCTGCAATGCGGATATCCCCGCAGTACTGCTCATGTGTCCCGGGGGAAAGGATCGTACCATTTTTGATCAGCATATAAACACTCCGTTTCTGTCAGGATTTTTATAATTTTTATAAAAGTCTTCTTATTATTTTTATGGGGGACATCTGCCGGAACCGAAGCCGCCGGCGCTGTGTATGAAGAATATTTTATGGGACAGGGCAGGATGTGTCAAGCGTGTGAAAAAATGTTTGCCATTAAGTCATATTTTAATATAATAAATACTTGAAAATATGACATGAAGAGTGTATAATACACTCAGGAGGCGAAAGGAGGATTTGCCATGGCCACAATTTATGAAAAGCTTAAAATGATGAGAGAGAAAGCAGGCCTGCGGCAGGGACAGATTGCGGACTATCTGGGAGTGACTCAAACTTTCATATCAAAGGTTGAAACCGGGGAGAGAAACCTCACTGTTGATCAGCTGGAAAGTGTTGTGAATCTTTATGGATATAGTCTCGCTGCATTTGCGGATATGGAAGAAGACGTCCATCCGATTCAATTTGCTTTCAGAGCACAGGATGTCAGCCAGGAAGATCTGCGTATTATCGCCGATATAGGGAAGATTGCAATCAATAGCAGATTCATGGCGAAAGTACTGGGGGAATCGAATGTTGGATAAGCTGGATCTTAGCACAAAAGCACAGGAACTAAGGGAATTGCTGGGAGAAGATGCCAATTCACCGGTTGATATTTTTTCTCTTGCAAACCAGATCAATGGACTTACACTCGTGTTTTATCCTCTCGGAGAAAACATCAGTGGAATGTGCGTCCGGGATAAGGAGATAAGACTGATAGCGATTAATTCGACCATGTCATATGGCCGTCAGCGGTTTTCACTTGCCCATGAGTTGTACCATCTGTATTTCGACGATGAATCGGGCTTTAATGTTTGCTCTAAAAAACTTGATCCCAAAAGTGAGAATGAAAAGTGCGCGGATCAGTTTGCCTCCTACTTCCTCGCGCCATACAAGTCTTTGAGGGCAGCAATAAAGAAGGTAAGTGGTGACGGCCAGCTGTCTATGCAGCATGTTATTGCGCTTGAGCAATATTTTGGGATGAGCCATCTGGCAATGTTCTGGCGACTGGTCTCGGAAGGATATCTTTCTTCTGACAAACTTGAAGATTACAGTTCCGGAGTCATGTCTGCGGCAAGATATCTCGGATTTGATGATAAATTGTATAAACCGACACCTGTTGAATTGCAGAAAAGGACGTATGGGCACTATCTGAAGCAGGTAGAAGAGCTGCGGCAAAAAGAGCTGGTCTCTTCCGGAAAGATCGATGAACTGTTACTTGATGCTTTCCGCGACGATATTGCGTTCGGCCTGGGTGAAAATGATCAGGGAGGAGCGGAGATTGACTGAGAAGTATTTCTTTGATACAGATTGCCTTTCCGCTTTTCTTTGGGTTCGTGAGGAGAGCATTCTGGCGAGGTTGTATGCGGGAAGAATTATTTTGCCCACACAGGTCAGGTATGTGACGGCAGAACGGAGATTTTTATGAAGGTTGTGATTGCGATTGATTCGTTTAAAGGAAGCATGAGTTCCATGGAGGCGGGAAACGCGGCCTGCGCGGGGATCCGCAGGGCCTGCGGCGCCAGTGTGATCGTTAAGCCGCTGGCGGACGGCGGCGAGGGCACGACGGAGGCCCTGGTGGAGGGTCTTGGGGGAAAGTACGTCTCCCTTGAGGTCAGAGGGCCTCTGGGAGGGATGGTTCAGGCAAAGTACGGCATTCTGCCAGACGGAAGGACTGCAGTTATGGAGATGGCGCAGGCCGCCGGGATCGTTCTGGTAAAGAGAGAAGAGCTTGATCCGTGGAAGGCGACGACGTACGGCGTTGGTGAGATGATCCTGGACGCCGTCAGGCGGGGCTGCCGTGAGTTCATCATCGGCATTGGCGGAAGCGCGACGTCGGAGGGCGGTATGGGCATGCTGCGCGCGCTCGGGTATGAGTTCCTCGACGGGCAGGGAAAACCGATCCGGGACGGCCTGCAGGATCTGGACCGGATCGAGCAGATCCGCGGAGAGCATGTGCCAAAGGAACTGCGGGAATGCCATTTCCGGATCGCCTGCGATGTGACCAACCCGCTCTGCGGAGAAAACGGCGCAGTTTATGTGTTCGGCCCGCAGAAGGGCGTAAAAGAGAGTGAAAAGCGGCTGCTGGATGAAAAAATGCGGCATTATGCCAGAAAGACGAGTGAGTTCACGCACCGGGACTGCAGTCTCCTTGAGGGGGCCGGGGCCGCCGGCGGGCTTGGATTTGCGTTTATGAGCTACCTGCCGGACGCAGAGCTGAGATCCGGCATCGAGATCGTGCTGAAAGCGATCCGCCTGGAGGAAGAAGTGAAGGACGCCGACATTGTGATCACGGGAGAGGGACGGCTTGATTCCCAGACGGCGATGGGCAAGGTGCCGGTCGGCGTCGCCCGCCTCGCGAAGAAGTACGGCGCGCGGGTGATCGCCTTTGCGGGAAGCGTGACAGACGGCGCGGCCGAGTGCAACCGGAAGGGAATCGACGCTTTCTTCCCGATCGTGCGCGGCGTGACCACACTGGATGAGGCCATGGCGCCGGAGAACGCCCGCAGGAACCTGGAGCTGGCGGCGGAACAGGTATTCCGGCTGCTGTCCGGGGGCAGCGGCAGATAGAGGACCGGATGTACTCAGATCCCGCCAGAACGGCCGCGGCTGACCGTTTTTCCGGCCATTTTCCGGCATTTTTCCGGTGTTTTTCCGGTGTGTCAGGCAATGCGGCAGGCTTCCTAAAAAAACAGTTGAAAAATAGAGCCGGATACGGTAGAATATTACAGATAATGTGATTCGATAAATCCTGTTTGGATAACTATAAGGAGGAAAACAAAGTATGATTTCAGCAGGCGATTTTAGAAACGGTGTTACCCTGGAGATGGACGGAAATATTTATCAGATTATCGAGTTCCAGCATGTAAAACCAGGAAAAGGAGCTGCGTTTGTCCGGACGAAGCTGAAAAACATCATTAACGGAGGCGTGGTTGAAAAATCCTTCCGCCCGACTGAGAAATTTCCGCAGGCACGTATCGACCGTGTGGAGATGCAGTATCTGTACACAGATGGAGATCTGTTCCATTTTATGAATACGGAGACCTATGACCAGATCGCCCTGAATCAGGACGCGATCGGCGATTCGCTGAAGTTTGTCAAGGAAAATGAGATGGTGAAGATCTGTTCCCACAACGGCAACGTGTTCGCAGTGGAGCCGCCGCTGTTCGTGGAGCTTGAGGTGACGGACACCGAGCCGGGCTTCAAGGGCGATACGGCGACCGGCGCAACCAAGCCGGCTACGGTGGAGACGGGAGCAGTGGTCTATGTTCCGCTCTTTGTGGAGACAGGGGACAGGCTTAAGATCGATACCAGGACGGGTGAATATCTGTCCAGAGTATGACAGCAGGACCAGAATACGGACGCTGCAGCGGGCGGGGAGAAAATTCTCCCTGCCTGTTTCTTTTTCACTCTTCATACTTTTTTAAAAAATAACTTGCAATATGTGATTAAATGTGATATAGTCTGAGATGTAAAATCTGAGCGCAGACGCGCATCACCGTGCGATCGCACAAGTTTTCAATTTTACAGAAATTTATTCAAAAAAGGAGGTTCGTATTTGGAGTATTGCAGTTTTCTGGAGCACGTCAGAGAAACGGTGCAGAAGAGGCGCGGGGAGAACAGCCGTGTCTGGATAGCGCCGGCGCTAAAGAACAATCAGGAGTGTATGGATATGCTGACGATCCTTGACGGGGACGCAAATGTTGCCCCGGCGATCTACATGGAGCCGTATTATCAGCAGTATCTGGCAGGAGAAACGATAGAGAAGATTTCCGAGAGGATCTTGCAGTACCACAGCACGCATGCAAAAGAGACGAATTACGACATCTCATTTTACAGAGATTTTGAAAAAGTGCGGGACCGCATCGTCTGCCGGCTTGTGAATTATGAGAAGAATCAGGAGCTGTTAAAAAGAGTACCGCACCGGAGGTTTCTGGATCTTGCGGTGATCTATTACTACCTGCTGGACGACGATACCTTCGGAAAGGCAGAGATTCTCGTAAAGAATGAACATATGCAGGCCTGGGATTCCGACCCGGAAGAGCTGGACGACGTGGCTGTGAGCAATACGGCGCGCCTGCTGCCTTATGAGTGCATTTTTATCGCGGATCTGCTCCGCGAGGCGGCCGGAATGGAATTTATACAGGAGGATATGCCGGAGGAAGTGCCGCAGGTCTCGATGTATGTCCTGACAAACACGGCCAGGAACTTCGGCGCGGCGGTGATCCTGTACGACACGGTGCTTGAGGCGCTCTCAGAGCAGTTTGGCAACGATTTCTATCTCCTGCCCAGCAGCGTGCACGAGTGCATGCTGATCCCGTTGGAAGATCACCTGGATGCAAAAATGCTCAGACAGATGGTCTGCGAGATCAATGAAGAGTGCGTAGCGGAAGATGAGGTGCTTGGAGATTCTGTGTATCTTTATTCCAGAAGGGAGAGGGCGCTTTCGATCATCGAACCGGATATGAGGGCAAATAAAAAAACGCACCTGGAGGGAATCGAACCCCCGACACGTGGTACCGGAAACCACTGCTCTATCCCCTGAGCTACAGGTGCATTTCAAATCGCTCAATCATATTAGCACAGTTTTTCTGAAATGTAAAGTGGGCATTTGGTTTTCACGGAAATGTTAGGATTTCCTTAAGAAACGTTTACTTTACATCTTTGTGTAAATATGCTAAAATTGTCCTGATATTGAATGAGATTTTTCACAGGAAGAATCCGGGCACGGGGGGTAGTATCATGATTGACAATATCAGAGAGTGGATTTCAGACAATTTGCGCTATATTCTGCTGGGCGTGGCGGGAATCCTGATTCTGTTGGTGGCCTTTCTGGCCATCCGGCTGGTGAGCGGACTTGGCGGCTCGAAGCCGGACAAGGCAAAGAATCAGACGGAGAGCCAGAGCGAGCAGGAGACAATGCCTGAGAGTGAGGCCGCGAACGATCTGGTCCGGAACCAGCAGGATGTGCTGAATGTCGTGACGAACTATTACAATGCGAGGCTGAACAAGGATTTCGACACGCTGGGCGAGATCTGCGAGACGATGAACGACGATATCCGCGCGCAGTACGAGAGGCAGGATGCGTCGATCGAGGCCTACAACAATATCATGACCTATTCAAAAGCGGGCCTTGATGCGGATTCTTATATCGTTTTCGCCTATTTTGACGTGAAGCTCACCGGATACACCACTCTGGTGCCGACCCTGCGCGGGCTGTACCTGATGAAGAACGAGAGCGGAAATCTTATCGTGGTGGATCCGGACAATCACCAGGATATCAAGACTTATCAGGAGCAGGTCTGGGCCGACGACGATGTGCAGGCCCTTCTGGACGATGTCACCAAGCAGTACAACGACACGCTCGCCCAGGATCCGGATCTGGCGGCCTTTGTAGGCTCCATACAGGATCCGCAGGGCGGCGGGGATAATCCGGATGCCGGAACGGATGGAAATGCGGACGGTTCCGGGACGACGGCTCCCATCACGGGCACCATGTATTCCTCCACGGAGCTGAATGTCCGCGGAACGCCCTCTACAGACGGGACCATGTACGGTGTCCTGATGCCGGGAACTGCCGTAGAGGTGCTTGAGAATATGGACGTCGGCTGGTCCAAGATCCGTTACACCGTAAATGGCACGACGATCGAGGGCTACGTAAAGACAGAGTACCTGACAACGCAGCAGTGACCAGAGCGATGACAAAACGGCCGGCCTGACGCCGGCGGGAGAGAAAAAGGATAAGGGATTCTGCAGCCCGGCCAGCCCGGTCTTCCGGACGCTGGACTGCAGAATCCTTTTTGTGCAGAATCTGCGGCCTGTTATTGTCTCCCGGCCCGGAATGTGATAAGATACGCTTAATTGTCCGCGCCGCGGTTTTACGGTTCCGGACAGCTGCGGCAGATATCGGATGCACATGGACGCAGGAGAAATTTTTGTACCGATACAATGACTTTTAATATTGTGCCGATACAATGATTTTTAATGGCAGGGTGGGAGAGGATGGAGCATAAATTTAAAAAGGAGCGCACCTCCGGCGAGGTGAGGCTGAACAAATATCTGAGCGACGCAGGCCTGTGTTCACGGCGGGAGGCGGACCGCCTGATCGCGGAGGGCCGCGTGCAGGTTGACGGAAAGCCTGCGGCTGCCGGACAGAAGGTTACGGGGAGACAGAGGGTTACGGCGGACGGCAGGGAGGTCGCCCCGGAGAGGGAGCTGATCCTGCTGGCGGTCAACAAGCCGCGCGGCGTCGTCTGCACGACCGACCGCAGGTGGGGGGATAAAACGATCTATGATATTGTGGATTATCCGAAGCGCATCTTTTCGGCCGGACGCCTGGACCGTGATTCCGAGGGCCTCCTTCTGATGACGAACGACGGCGGGCTCATGAATAAGATCATGCGGGCGGGGAACTATCATGAAAAAGAATACCTGGTCACGGTGGACAGGGAGATCACGACGGATTTCCTGAAAAAAATGTCCTCCGGCATCTATCTGGAGGAGCTTGACGTGAGGACGAGGCCCTGCCGTGTGGAATTTGCCGGGAAGTACCAGTTCCGGATCGTGCTCACGCAGGGTCTGAACCGCCAGATCCGCAGAATGTGTGAGACGCTGGACTATAAGGTAAAGCGCCTGATCCGGGTCCGCATCATGAATATTGAGCTTGGAAACCTGCAGCCGGGCGAATACCGCAGTGTGACGTGGCGAGAGCTTGCGCGGCTGCAGGAGCAGGTTTCTGACAGGGAGAGAAAAAGATGAATCAGCAGATTGAGCAGATGAAGGAATTATCAGACAGGCTCCGGGCCGCCTCAAAGGCATACTATCAGGAGGACCGGGAGATCATGAGCAATCTGGAGTATGACCGCCTGTACGATGAACTCCAGAGGCTTGAGCAGGAGACAGGCATCGTGCTTGCGGGGAGCCCCACCGTCACGGTCGGATACGAGGCGCAGGAATCGCTTCCGAAGGAGCGCCACGAATCCCCGATGCTCTCCCTGGGGAAGACAAAGGAGCGCGCGGAGCTTGTAGAGTTTGCCGGAGGGCAGGAGGTGCTCGTCTCCTGGAAGCTGGACGGGCTCACGGTAGTGCTGACATACCGGGACGGGGAGCTTTCAAAGGCGGTCACGCGGGGAAACGGAGAGATCGGCGAGGTCATCACTAACAACGCCCGCGTCTTTCAGAACATCCCGCTTCGCATCGCATACCGCGGGGAGCTGATCCTGCGCGGCGAGGCGGTCATCACCTATTCCGAATTTGAAAAGATCAACAGGGAGATCGGGGATGCGGATGCCCGGTACAAAAATCCGCGGAACCTCTGCAGCGGTTCTGTCCGCCAGCTCAACAACGAGATCACGGCCAACCGGCATGTGCGTTTCTATGCGTTTGCGCTTGTGAAGGCGGACGGAGTGGATTTCGGGAACCTGCGCAGCAATCAGTTCGAGTGGCTGAGAGGGCAGGGGTTTGAGACGGTCGAGTACCGCCGCGCGGCTGCCGCGGACGTGGACGCCGCCGTCACATGGTTTGCGGAAAAGATACAGACCTATGATGTGCCCTCAGACGGCCTTGTGCTTACCTACAATGACATCGCCTACGGACAGTCGCTCGGCCGCACGGCGAAATTCCCGCGCGACTCGATCGCCTTCAAGTGGGAGGACGAGACGTGCGAAACCGTGCTGCGGGAGATCGAGTGGAGCCCTTCCCGGACGGGCCTGATCAATCCGGTGGCGATCTTTGATCCGGTGGAGCTGGAGGGGACGACGGTCAGCCGCGCGAGCGTGCACAACCTGAGCATCATGAAAGCGCTGCAGCTTGGAATCGGGGATACGGTCACCGTTTACAAGGCCAACATGATCATTCCGCAGATCGCGGAGAATCTGACCAGAAGCGGGAGACTGGAGATCCCGAAGACCTGTCCGGCGTGCGGGGGGCCGGCCGTGATCCGCTCCGAGAACGATGCGGAAACGCTGTTCTGCGCCAATGAACAGTGTAGCGCCAAAAAAATCAAGTCCTTTACGCTCTTTGTGAGCAGGGACGCCCTGAATATAGAAGGCCTCTCCGAGGCGACGCTCGAAAAGCTGATCGCCCGGGGATATATTCATACGTACGCAGATATGTTCCATCTGTCGGATTTCCGCGATGAGATCGTGGAGATGGAGGGCTTCGGCGAGAAATCGTGCGCGAATCTGCTTCAGAGCATCGAGAACGCCAGGCACACGACGCTCCCGAGGCTGATCTACGGCCTCGGCATTCCGAACATCGGGACGGCGAATGCCCGGCTTTTAAGCCGTTTCTGCGGGTATGACCTCGCGAAGCTGCGGGAAAGCACGGCGGATGAACTTGCGTCGATAGAAGGCCTGGGAGATGTGATCGCTGCCGCCGTGAGCGCGTATTTCTCCGATCCGCAGAACCGTCAGGCGCTTGATGCGCTGCTCGCGGAGCTGACGCTTGAAAAGCCGCAGGAGGATGCGGCCCCGCAGAGCTTTGCGGGCAGGACGTTTGTGATCACCGGCAGCGTGGAGCACTTTGCGAACCGCAGCGAGCTGAAGGCCTATATTGAGGAACGGGGAGGAAAGGTGGCGGGCTCTGTGTCGAAGAAGACCGATTATCTGATCAACAACGACACGGCTTCCGCGTCCTCCAAGAATAAAAAGGCCCGGGAACTGGGAATACCGGTCCTCTCGGAGGAGGATTTCCTTGCGCTTGCATCCGGGGCGCCCGCCGCGCCGCAGGCCTGACCAGGACAGAACATAAAATGATGTTGAGGACAAATGATGCCATACGGATTGTTTCGTGTTGCGCTGTCTGCGCTCCGCTTCGGCCGGTGCCGGACGAGCGCCACTGGCGCTCAGCACCCCACAATCCCTGGCATCATAAAATCAGACAGGAGAGAAAAGATGCCGATTAAAGTACAGAACAATCTCCCGGCGAGGGAGATCCTGGAGAGTGAAAACATTTTTGTGATGGATGAGAACCGCGCCGTTCACCAGGACATCCGTCCGATCCATATTGCGATTCTGAATCTTATGCCGCTCAAGGAGGATACGGAGCTACAGCTGCTGCGCTCGCTCTCCAACACGCCGCTCCAGGTGGACGTGACCTTTGTGAAGGTGAGCTCCCATGAGGCAAAGAATACGTCCACGAGCCATCTGAACAAGTTCTATGTGGAGTTTGCGGACATCAGGAACCGCCGTTTTGACGGAATGATCATCACCGGCGCGCCGGTGGAGATGATGGAATTTGAGGAAGTGGACTACTGGGATGAGCTGACGCAGATCATAGACTGGACCGAGGAAAACGTCACCTCCACGATCTACCTGTGCTGGGCCGCGCAGGCCGGGCTGTATTACCACTACGGGCTGAGAAAGCGCCTGCTGGACAAGAAGCTGTTCGGCCTGTTCTGGCACCGTGTGCTGAACCGCAAGATCCCGCTGGTGCGCGGCTTTGACGACGTGTTCCTGGCCCCGCACTCCAGACACACGGATGTGCCGATCGAAGAGATCCGCAGGGTGAAGGAGCTGACGATCCTGGCGGAATCGGACGAGGCCGGGCTTTTCCTGGCGATGGCGGACAACGGGCGCAAGATCTTCATCATGGGACATCCCGAGTATGACCGCGTGACGCTGGACGGGGAATACAAAAGGGACCTCGGGAAAGGGCTTCCGATCGAGATCCCCAAAAACTATTATGAAAATGACGACCCCTCCGTGAAGCCTCTGCTGCGCTGGCGGTCGCATGCCAACAATCTCTACACAAACTGGCTGAACTATTATGTCTACCAGGTGACCCCGTACGGAATGATCGGGACGCCGGATTTCAGCTGACCGGAGCATCCTTGCGGATCGTGCTGCGCTGGTTTTTCTTGTCGAGGTACAGCAGGCGGTCGGCCTCTTTTATGACTGCCTGCAGATCCGTGTCCTCATTGAGCTGAAACTGTGCGATCCCCTTGGAGATCTCCACATAGTACGGCTTGTCGGATGAACTGTTCAGCCTCTGGCAGGCAAGCGTCACACGGCTGCGGAAGATCGACCCGAAGGTCTCCCAGTCGGAGACGGCCAGCGCGAGGAACTCATCGCCGCCGATGCGCGCCACAATGTCGGAATCGCGCAGGCAGTCCTTGAGGATATGCGCCGCGGATGAGAGCGCGAAGTTTCCTTCCAGATGGCCCCAGCTGTCGTTGATCTCCTTCAGGTGGTCCAGATCGGCGTAGATCATGTACGCGTTTCTGCCGGCGCCGGTCTGCAGAAGCTCCTCCGCCCGATCTGTAAATCCGGTCAGATTCAGAAGGCCGGTCAGCTTGTCATATTTGGACTTGATGTCGAGCGCCCGGTTCTCCCTGCGGATCCGCTCCATGTCGTGCTTCATCGCAAGGCGGTGCTCTCTTTCCTGTCTGCTGATCTCCAGATGGCGCAGCGACAGGCCGAGCTGAAGGCTGAGCATATGGAAGAACGGAAAATCCTCCATCCGGATATCACAGATGAGAAGTCCGTACTGCCGCTCCCCGGAGAACAGAAGAAATGTCATAAACTGGTGATGGCGGCCGTCCTCTGTGACCGAAGTCAGAGGATGCTCCCTTGTTATGCGCGGACGCTCTTCGGGAGCGTAGGCGCGGGCCCGGCCGTCGTGGTAGCAGGATGCGAGCCGCAGCGTTTCGGGACACACCCAGTTCTCCTTTCCGTCATAGACGAGCGGCTTCTCCAGCAGGAAGAGGTACGCGTCGTTTGGGTGCAGATTCCGGATTTTCTGCATGACCTCGAGACAGAAATCGGTCTCATTGTCCATGCAGCCGTTCAGCTCGCGCGCGATGATCGGGATATACCAGGATCTGCGCTGGAAAGCGATAAACTCCTGCTTCATGCGGGCGATGGCCTGATCCCGCTTCTGAAGCTCCAGGGAGAGTCCTGCCATCCCGTCCTCGAAGATTTCCTTCCGGGTACAGCCGCAGGATTCCCTCGGGATGAAGAACACCGGGTTCCGCTCGGAAGAGATTTCTTTTTTCTCGATGAGGGCGATCATATTGCGAAGAGCGGTCCGCCCCATCAGCGCCCCGTTCTGAGACACGGTTGCGAGGGGCGGGATCATGCTCCCGGCGACCTCACAGTCGTCAAAACCGGTGATCAGGATGTCCTTTCCGATGGCCAGGCCGCGCTTCCGGCATACCTTGTAGCCGGAGATCGCCATATCGTCGTTGGCGAATACGATCGCCTGCGGATGTTCGTTGTGGTCGAGAAGCCATTCGACTTCCCTGTCGACAAATTCAGAATAATCGCCCTGCCCGATCATCTCCGGCGTGACGGGGAGGGAGTACTTTGCCATGGTGTCAAGGTAGGCGCGCCTGCGCTCCTCCGCATCGATGTTTCCCCTTGTGCCGGACATGAAGAGGATGCGCTCACAGTGATGTTCATTGATCAGGTGCTCCATGACGGAGCAGATACCCCCGTAATTGTCTGAGATCAGCGAGCAGCAGCCGGGCATATCGATCTGTTCCGATATATAAACAATAGGTACAGGATGAAACCTGCGGGCAAGGCTTACCGCGTCCATGCTCTCCAGATCTACGCCGAACATGCCGAATCTGACGATGAGTCCGTCCAGGCCGCCGAGCAGGGCATAGTCGTGAATGGTATTAAACTGATAGTCGTAAGTATTTCCGGGGAGCTCTTCCAGGAGGATGTCCTGGAAAAATCCCTCCGTCTGCGTTCCGAGAAAGAAGTTTACATTCACATCCAGCTCATCTGCCGCCGCACTGATGCCGCTGATGAGCTCTTTGGGGAAATTCGCGTGTATGCCGCCGATGAGGACACCTATTGTATATCTTTTTTTCACATTCATCATACAACATTCCTATATGTCTTATAAGATCATTTCGGTAAAATCCTTAGTACGTCTGTATTATACGATTACAAATGACAGATTGCAAGAAAAAAAGCTTGAAAATTATCCCCGGCCGGATGTATTGTATTGTAGGAGAAGCGGATAAAATTCTGCGCGCCGTTTTCAGCGGGACGGCTGTGACCGCCTTGCGAAGAACGCACTCAGAAAAAGGAGGAGAGACATGAAATATGATTTTGACGTGCTGACAGACAGACGCGGCACGGGCGCTGTGAAATGGGATGTGGGAGAGAACGAGCTTCCGATGTGGGTGGCGGACATGGATTTCAGGACAGCCCCCGCGGTTCTGGAGGCAGTAGAGCGAAAAACGGCCCACGGGATATTCGGTTATCAGGGGATCACAAAGGAGTGGTACCGCGCGTATGCCGGCTGGTGGGAGAGACGCCATGCGTTTCGCCTGGAGGAAGACTGGCTGATGTTCTGCACCGGCGTCGTGCCGGCGATCTCGAGTATCGTGCGCAAGCTGACGACGCCGGCGGAGAAGGTGCTGATCCAGTCTCCGGTATATCATGTCTTTTTCCATTCGGTTCAGGACAACGGGCGGCAGGTGTCTGACAGTGCGCTGAAATATGAGGGAGGCTCCTACGAGATTGATTTCGGGGATCTCGAGGAAAAGCTTTCGGATCCGCAGACCACGATGATGATCCTGTGCAACCCGCACAACCCGGTGGGAAGGATCTGGAGCCGTGAGGAGCTTGCACACATCGGAGAGCTCTGCGCAAAACACCATGTGCTCGTGATTTCCGACGAGATCCACTGTGACCTCGCGGATCCCGGCTGCGGCTACGTTCCGTTCGCCTCGGTCTCTGACACGTGCCGGGAGAACAGCATCACCTGCATCGCGCCTACCAAAACCTTCAATCTGGCGGGCCTGCAGACGGCCGCGGTCTTCGTGCCGGATGAAGCGCTCCGGCACAGGGTTCACCGGGCGCTCGATACGGACGGCATAACGGGCGCCAATTCGTTTGCCGTGGACGCGGCTGTGGCTGCGTTTACAGAAGGGGACGAGTGGCTGGACGAGCTGCGGGAGTACGTGTTCCGGAACAAGGAGACGGTGAGGCAGTTTCTGGCGTCAGAGCTTCCGCAGATCCGGGCGGTTCCCTCGCAGGCGACGTACCTTCTCTGGCTGGACTGCAGGGCGCTTACAGGCGACGCGGAGGAATTTGCACAGTTTCTCCGGAAGCACACGGGGCTGTTCGTCTCATCCGGCAATTCCTTCGGCGGCGACGGACGCCATTTCCTGCGCGTGAACCTTGCCTGCCCGCGCTCACTGGTGCTGGACGGGCTGCAGCGCCTGAAAGAGGGGACGGATGCATATCAGGCGTCCGCACGGCTGCAGAGGGCGGATCATCCCCTTCACAGTCACAGTACCGATTCTGCGACAAAATGAGCGGACTGCGAATGTTTTCATCGATTTTGGAAGCGCGCAGCACGGAAAAACCGATGGAAGGCTCATTTGTCGGGAAGCTCATAAAATAATAAAATAAAAAGACGGAGGACAAAGACAATGAAAAAATTCAGACATGCAGTATTTCCAGTGATGGCGGCGTTCTGTATGGTATCCGCGGCGTTTGCAGGGAGCACACTGATGGCCGGCGCAGAGGAAGCGCAGACGGAGGAGACATCCGCGGCGGTAACGGTCACGGATATGAAGGGGCGCGAGATCACCCTGGAGAAGCCGGCGGAGAGGGTCGTGGCGCTGACCGCCTCGGACTGTGAGATCCTATACGCGATCGGGGCCGGCGACAAGCTGGTCGGCCGCGGTACCTACTGCGACTATCCGGAAGAAGTGCTCGAGGTGCCGGAGGTGGCGTCCGGGGACGACACAAACATCGAAGAGATTCTCGCGCTGGAGCCGGATGTGCTCCTGATGAGCGACATGGCGCAGACGGAAGAGCAGGTTGCCCGGCTCGAGGATGCGGGCGTCAGGGTCGTGGTCAGCGAAGCGGTCGACATCGAGGGCGTCTACGACGCGATCGAACTGATCGGCGCGCTGATGGGCCAGGAGGAAAATGCGGCGGCCCTGGTCGGCGAAATGCAGGACACCTTTGCCGGGCTGCAGGAGAAGGCTGACGGGGACGGGAGCCAGACGGTCTACTTTGAGGTATCGCCTCTCGAATACGGCCTGTGGACCGCAGGGGCAAATACCTTTATGGACGAGATCGCGAATATGCTCGGGGTGAAAAACTGCTTTGCGGATGTCGACGGATGGGGAGAGATCTCCGAAGAACAGGTGCTGGAGCGCAATCCGGACTTTATCGTGACGATCACGATGTATTTTGGCGAGGGCCCGACGCCGGAGGAAGAGATCCTCTCGCGCGCAGGCTGGGAAAACGTGACGGCCGTGAAGAACCACAAGATTCTGAATCTCCAGAACGACGAGCTGTCCCGCCCGGCGCCGAGGCTGGCGGACGGCGCGCAGCTGCTGTATGATTTTATCTACGGGGACGGGGATGCGCAGTGAGGGATGTCCATGCCCTGCAGAGCAATGATCCGGAGGTCTGCCGATGAAAAAGCGTGCGGAACACTTTCGTGCCTTTGAATACATCTTATTCAGTGCGGTCACGCTGGCCGTCATGTGCCTGTGTATCTGTGTCGGCAGCGTCGGCATTCCGTTGCGGGAGACGGTCCGCGTGATCTGGGATGCCATGACGGGACAGGCCGCGCAGACGGGGCTTACCAGCTCCATCATACTCTCGGTGCGCCTGCCGCGCGTACTCTGCGTGGCGCTGACCGGGACGGCGCTCTCGCTCGCCGGAGCGGCCATGCAGGGGCTTCTGAAGAACCCTCTGGCGGACGGCTCGACACTCGGCGTGTCTGCGGGCGCCTCCCTGGGCGCGGTGCTTGCGATCGCCTTCGGCATCCGCTTCCCGGGACTTCCGTTTGCCGGGACAATGATCATGGCGATCCTGTTTGCGTTCCTGTCGCTGCTCGTCATACTCGGCCTCGCGTATAAGCTGGATTACTCGCTCTCAACCAATACGATCATCCTGATCGGCGTGATCTACTCCATGTTTGTCTCGAGCGCGATGAGCATCGTGATCACCTTCGCGTCCGACAAGCTGCAGCATATCACCTTCTGGACGATGGGAAGCCTGCAGAATTCCAGCTACAAAAACGCGGCGATCCTCGCGGCCGTCCTCCTGCTGTGCGGAGGCGTCCTGTTTCTCCGCGCGCGCGAGCTGAACGCGTTTGCGGTGGGGGAGGACAATGCGCGCCACATCGGCGTGGATGTTAAGAGGACAAAGCTGACCGTGCTGATCACGGTCTCGGTCCTGATCGGCGTCTGCGTTTCGATCGGAGGGACGATCAGCTTCGTCGGGCTCGTCACCCCGCACATGACGCGGATGATCGTCGGCCCGAACCACAGGCGGCTGCTCCCGGCTTCCGCATTCGGCGGAGCTGTCTTTCTGCTTCTGGCCGATCTGGCAGCGCGCATCCTGCTCAACCCGATCGAGCTTCCGATCGGCGTTGTGACGAGTCTTGTCGGCGCGGTCGTCTTCGTGTTTATCTTCTACAAGACGAGAAAGGGGTGACGGCACTTGCTGGAGGTGAGGGATCTTTCCGTAAAGTACGGATCGTACCTGGCGGTGAACCGCCTGAGCTTTCAGGTCCGGGAAGGGCAGTGGCTCATGATCGTCGGCCCGAACGGAGCGGGGAAGTCTACGGTGCTCAACGCCGTCACGCAGGGCGTCCCGTACACGGGAAGCGTGCTGCTTCTGGGGCAGGACGCCGGGAAAATGCGCGCGGCGCAGCGGGCCAGGGAGGTCGGGATACTGGCGCAGAACCATATGGTCGGATATGAATTTACCGTGGAAGAGATCGTGCGGCTCGGCCGCTATGCGCACTCGTCCGGCCTGCTTGCAGGCAGGAGCGATGAGGACGAGAGGGCGCTGGAGGAGGCGCTCACCCTGACCGGGATGGCCCCGCTGCGCAGCCAGTCGGTGCTGACGCTCTCGGGCGGCGAGCTTCAGCGGACCTTTCTGGCGCAGGTTTTTGCGCAGGATCCGAAGCTGCTGCTCCTGGACGAGCCGACGAACCATCTGGATCTGGTATACCAGAAGCAGGTGTTTGAGCTGATCTCCCGGTGGGTGAAAGAGCCGGGGCGCGCGGTGGTCTCCGTGGTGCATGACCTGTCGCTCGCGAGGGCGTTCGGCAGCGACGCGCTTCTGATGGATGAGGGGAAGGCGGTCTGCGCAGGCCCGGTCGGCCAGGTGCTGAGCCGGGAAAATCTCAGCCGGACCTATCACATGGACGTCCACGACTGGATGCAGAGGATGCTCGGACAGTGGATGGAAAAGGCCTGAGATGCGGCCGGAAAACCATGGTTATCGTAATAAGGATGTGCAATTAAATGCTGAAATCTTTTTTTGACGTGTTCCCGATGCTCGATGTGAGCGACGACATGCGAGGCCTGATGGAATTTGTGAAGGTCGCGCGGGTGACGCTGAACCGGGAGCACACCTTTATGCGCATATATCTGGAGAGCGACAAGCTGATCCAGAAAAAATATATATTCACGCTGGAGCAGTCCATCAAGGACCAGCTTTTTTCGGATGCTCTGCTGACGGTCCGGATCATCGAGCGGTTCCACCTGTCGAGGCAGTACACGCCGCGCAGGCTGATGGCCGTCTACGAGGAAAGCATTTTTCAGGAGCTGAAGGCTTACAATGCGCTGCTCTACAGTATGCTGAAGGAGGCGGGCCGGACGTTTACGGACGAAGAGACGCTCGAGCTTGCCATACCGGACAGCGTGATCGCGGACGACCGGCAGGAGGAGCTCCTGCAGATCCTGGAGAAGATCTTCTGCGAACGGTGCGGGCTGAATTTCCATGTCAGCGCGCACCGCACCGAGCCGAAGGAGAACAAAAAGCGCCGGCGGCTTGAGCAGGAATTTGAGATGGAGGCCGCGGCGGTCTCGGAGAAATATGCGGCCCTGAAGGAGGGCCGCTCGGGCGCGCACCCGGACAGCGATGAGGAAGACGGCGCATCCGGCCGCCCGTCCCGGTCCGCGCAGACATCCGCAGACGGCGGAAAGCGCTCCGGAGACAGATCGTCCGGAAGCAGGTCCGCGACCACAAAGCAGGGTGCCGGAAACGGGCGGGATCCGGCTTACAGGGGAAAGGACGCGAAACCGGGCGGCGCGCGCAGGGACTTTCTGCAGACGGCGGGCCGGTCCGGCGCGCTGAAGCGCTCGGACAATCCGGATATCATCTACGGGCGCGATTTCGACGGGGAGATCACGCCGCTTGAATCCGTCACCGGAGAGATCGGCAGGATCTGCATACGCGGGCAGGTTCTCAGCACGGACCAGCGGGAGCTGCGCAATGAGAAGATCCTCTTTATCTTTTACCTGACCGATTTCACGGATTCGATCGGAGTGAAGCTGTTCCTGTCGAAGGAGCAGGCGGAAGAGATCGGTGCGGAGATAAAAAAGGGCGCGTTTCTCTCGCTCGCGGGAGTGACGACGATCGACCGTTTTGACAGCCAGCTCACGATCGGCAATATCCAGGGAATCCGCAGGATCGCTGATTTTCGCGAGAAGCGCATGGATATGAGCGCCGAGAAGCGCGTCGAGCTGCACTGCCATACGAAGATGAGCGATATGGACGGCGTCTCCGATGTAAAAGACATCATTGAGCGCGCGATGAGCTGGGGGCACAGGGCGATCGCGATCACGGATCACGGCGCGGTGCAGGCCTTCCCGGACGCCAGCCATGCGGTGCCGAAGGGCAGCGATTTCAAGGTCATCTACGGAATGGAGGCCTATCTGGTGGACGACCTGAAGGAGATCGCGTCGGATCCGAAGGGACAGACGCTGGACGACGCGTACGTTGTGTTCGACCTGGAGACGACCGGCTTTTCCCCGGAGCAGTGCCGGATCATCGAGATCGGTGCGGTGAAGATCGAGCAGGGAAAGATCACGGAGCATTTCAGCACGTTTGTAAATCCGGAGATCCCGATCCCGTTCCGCATCGAAGAGCTGACGCACATCAGCGACGACATGGTGCTCGACGCCCCGGTGATTGAAAAGATCCTGCCGGAGTTCATGGATTTCTGCCGCGGCTGCGTCATGGTGGCGCACAACGCGTCTTTTGATATGAGCTTTATCGAAAAGAACTGTGAGCGGCAGGGGCTTCCATGCGAAAAGACGGTGGTGGACACCGTGGCGATGGCGCGCGTGCTGCTGCCGGCGCTGAACCGCTATAAGCTCGACACGCTGGCCAAGGCGCTGCAGGTGCCGCTCGGGAGCCACCACAGGGCGGTGGACGACGCGGAGTGCACCGCGCACATTTTTCTGAAGCTGGCCGCGATGCTGAAAAAACAGGAGATCCATACGCTCGAGGGGCTGAACGCGCTCGGCGCTTCTTCGGACGCACAGATCAAGAAGCTGCCGACGTACCACGCGATCCTGCTGGCAAAAAATGATGTCGGAAGAGTGAATCTCTACCGTCTGGTGTCCCTCTCCCATATCAATTACTTCAGCCGCAAGCCTCGCATTCCCAAGAGCCTTCTGCAGAAATACAGGGAGGGACTGCTCCTCGGCTCCGCGTGCGAGGCGGGCGAGCTCTACCAGGCGCTGCTGCGGGGAAGCCCGGAGACGGAGATTGTCCGCCTGGTGAATTTTTACGATTATCTGGAGATCCAGCCGCTCGGAAATAATATGTTTATGACGCGGGAGGATCAGGAGGACCGGAAGACGGTCGAGGACCTGAAGGAGCTGAACCGCCGGATCGTCCGCCTGGGCGAGCGCTTTGGGAAACCGGTCGTGGCGACTTGCGACGTGCATTTCCTGGATCCGAAGGACGAGGTCTACCGGCGCATCATCATGGCCAGCAAGGGCTACAAGGATGCGGACAACCAGGCTCCCCTCTATCTGCGCACGACGGAAGAGATGCTGGATGAATTTGCCTACCTCGGCGAGGAAAAGGCGCGGGAGATCGTCATCGGGAATACGAACCAGATCGCGGACATGTGCGAGAAGATCTCGCCGGTGCGGCCGGACAAATGCCCGCCGGTCATCGAGAACTCCGACCAGATCCTGCGGAACCTCTGCTATGAGAAGGCGCATGAGATCTATGGGGACGAGCTCCCCGAGGTGGTATCCGAGCGGCTTGAGAGAGAGCTGAATTCCATCATTTCCAACGGCTTTGCGGTGATGTACATCATCGCCCAGAAGCTGGTGTGGAAATCCAACGCGGACGGCTATCTGGTCGGCTCCAGAGGCTCTGTCGGCTCTTCCTTCGTGGCGACGATGTCCGGGATCACGGAGGTCAATCCGCTCAGTCCGCATTATTACTGCCCGGAATGCCACTACAGCGATTTTGACTCGGAGGATGTGAAGAAATTCTCGGGCATGGCCGGCTGCGACATGCCGGACAGGGACTGCCCGGTGTGCGGGGCGAAGCTGAAGAAGGAGGGATTCGACATCCCGTTTGAGACGTTCCTCGGGTTTAAGGGGAACAAGGAGCCGGATATCGACCTGAATTTCTCCGGCGAATACCAGAGCAAGGCGCACAAGTACACCGAGGTGATCTTCGGCGCAGGGCAGACGTTCCGCGCCGGGACGATCGGCACGCTGGCCGACAAGACGGCTTACGGCTACGTAAAGCGCTACTACGAAGAACATGAGCAGCACAAGCGCGCCTGTGAGATCGACCGCATCGTGCAGGGCTGCGTGGGCGTGCGGAGGACGACCGGCCAGCACCCGGGAGGGATCATCGTTCTGCCGATCGGCGAGGAGATCTGCTCCTTTACTCCGGTGCAGCATCCGGCGAACGACACGGAGACAGATATCATCACGACGCACTTTGACTATCACTCCATCGACCACAACCTGCTCAAGCTCGACATTCTCGGGCACGATGATCCGACCATGATCCGCATGCTGGAGGACCTGACCGGGATCGATGCGCGGAAGATCCCGCTCGACGATCAGGCTGTGATGTCCCTGTTCCAGAGTACGGAGGCGCTCGGGATCTCGCCGGAGGATATCCGCGGGGTGCCGCTCGGGTCGCTCGGGATTCCGGAGTTCGGTACGGAATTTGCCATGCAGATGCTGATCGACACGAAGCCGCGGTACTTTTCTGACCTCGTGCGTATCGCCGGCCTGGCACACGGCACGGATGTGTGGCTCGGCAACGCGCAGACGCTGATCCAGGAGGGGAAGGCGACGATCTCCACCGCGATCTGCACGCGTGACGACATCATGATCTACCTGATCGGCAAGGGGATGGACAGCGAGCTGTCGTTCACGATCATGGAGAGCGTGCGGAAGGGAAAGGGCCTCAAAGACGAGTGGGAGAGGGAGATGACCGCGCACGGCGTGCCGGACTGGTATATCTGGTCCTGCAAGAAGATCAAATATATGTTCCCGAAGGCGCACGCGGCGGCCTATGTGATGATGGCGTGGCGGATCGCCTACTGCAAGATCAACTATCCGCTGGCCTACTATGCGGCCTACTTCAGCATCCGCGCGTCAGGCTTTGACTATGAGCTGATGTGTCTGGGGAAGGAACGGCTGCTGTACCATATGGATGATTTTGAGCGCCGGATGGACACGCTGAGCAAGAAGGAGCAGGACACCTACAAGGATATGAAGAGCGTCCTGGAGATGTACGCGAGAGGCTTCGGATTCATGCCGATCGATATATACCGGGCACAGGCCGTCCGCTTCCAGGTCATAGACGGGAAGATCATGCCGTCCCTGAGTTCCATCTCCGGACTCGGCGACAAGGCCGCAGCCGCCGTCGTCGACGCGGCGAAAGACGGACCCTTCCTGTCGAAGGACGATTTCATGGCGAGGACGAAGGTCAGCAGGACGATCACGGATCTGCTCTGTGATCTGAAGATCCTCGACCAGCTGCCCGAGACAAACCAGCTCTCCATCTTTGACCTCCCGGTGCAGGGGGCCGGAGATGGGCCGTCCGCCCGTCTTTTCGGGACTCACGGCTGAACGGGCTTTCTTATATGGATCATCTGGCTTTACAGGAGGTTTCATGCTGCAGAAGTTTTATCCGGACGAGTATCTGGATTCGGCCTATATCATCGACTTTGACGCCCTGTACCGGAAGGGCTACCGGGGCGTGATTTTTGACATTGACAATACGCTGGTGCCCCACGGCGCTCCGGCGGATGCGCGTGCCAGGGCGCTGTTCGCGCACCTGAGGAAGATCGGCTTTCAGTGCTGCCTGCTGTCAAACAACCAGCGGCCGCGTGTGGAGATGTTTAACAGAGAGATTCAGGTGCATTTCATCGAGAACGCGCACAAGCCGTCGAGGAAGAGCTACCTCCGCGCGATGGAGCTGATGCATACGGACCGGGCGACGACGCTGTTTGTCGGCGACCAGCTTTTTACGGATGTGTACGGCGCACGGCGCACCGGGATCCATTCGATCCTCGTAAAGCCGATTCATCCGAAGGAGGAGATCCAGATCGTGCTCAAACGCTATCTGGAACGGATCGTGCTGTATTTTTACAGGAGATCGCAAAACACGCCGACGGATCAGGAGCGGAAATGACCCTGACAGGCGCGGGTTCAGAGTGGTTCCGATATAACTTTCCATTTTTGGCGGACAATTTGAATTGCAGGACAGGCGAGAGGAGGATGCCGCAGATGCTGGGACAGATGAGTTTGTTTGACGACCGGGAGCAGATGTCGCCCCTGGCGAGCCGGCTGCGCCCGGAAAGCCTGGATGAGTATGTGGGACAGCAGCATCTGGTCGGACCGGGCATGCTGCTGCGGCAGCTGATCGAAAAGGATCAGATCTCATCCATGATCTTCTGGGGACCGCCCGGGGTCGGAAAGACGACGCTCGCGCGCATCATCGCGAAGCAGACGCAGGCCGAATTTGTGGAATTCAGCGCGGTGACGAGCGGGATCAAGGAGATCCGGGACGTGATGAGCCGGGCGGAGCAGAACCGGAGATACGGGATACGCACGCTTCTGTTTGTCGATGAGATCCACCGCTTTAACAAGGCCCAGCAGGATGCGTTTCTCCCGTGGGTGGAAAAGGGGAGCATCATTCTTGTCGGGGCGACGACGGAGAATCCTTCGTTTGAGATCAATTCGGCTCTGCTGTCGAGGTGCAAGGTCTTTATTCTGAAGGAGCTTGAAGAAGCGGATCTGATCCGGCTTCTGCACCACGCGCTGAAAAGCCTGAAGGGATTTGGAAATCAGCGCATTCAGATCGGGGAGCCGCAGCTTGGCGCGATCGCACGGTTTGCAAACGGGGACGCGCGGACGGCGCTCAACACACTTGAGATGGCCGTGATCAACGGACGGATGGATCCAGAGGGGCTGCTCTGCGTGGACGATGAGGTTCTCGCACAGTGCATGAACCGGCGCTCCCTGCTGTACGACAAAAGCGGGGAAGAGCACTACAACCTGATCTCCGCCCTGCATAAATCGATGCGCAACAGCGATCCGGACGCGGCGGTCTACTGGATGTGCCGGATGCTCGACGGGGGCGAGGATCCGCTGTACATCGCCCGCAGGCTGGTCCGCTTTGCGAGCGAGGACGTCGGCATGGCGGATCCGGGCGCGCTGCAGGTCGCGGTGAACGTCTATCAGGCCTGCCATTTTCTGGGGATGCCGGAGTGCAACGTGCACCTGACGCACGCAGTCGTCTATCTCTCGATGGCTCCGAAATCGAACGCGCTGTACCGCGCGTGTGAGAGATGCAAGGCTGATGTGAAGGAGCTGCCCGCCGAACCTGTGCCGCTGCAGATCCGCAACGCCCCGACGGCGCTGATGCGGGATCTGCACTACGGCGAGGGCTACCAGTACGCCCACGACACTGAGGAAAAGCTGACCCGGATGCAGTGCCTGCCGGACAGTCTGGCCGGACGGCGCTACTACGAGCCGACCACGCAGGGGCAGGAGGCGCAGGTGAAGGAGCGGCTTGAGAAGATCCTTGAGTGGAAGCGGGCGGAAAAGTAAAAGGCTGAAAAACGAAATCCTGAAAAAAGAAACGCAGGAACAAGGCTGCGGCAGGATAACGTCTGTCAGACGTTACCCCGCCGCAGCCTCCCATTTTTCATAGAGTTCATCCAGCTCTTTCATCAGATCGGCTTTCTGCTGGCTGAGCTCCATGCATTTTCTGACGTCTGTAAAAATCTCTTCCCGGGACATCAGCTCGTCGAGCTCCCGGTCCTGCGCCTCGAGCTCGCTGATGCGGTCCTCCAGCTTTTTCAGCTCGTTCTGGCGCCTGCGCTCCCTGGCCTGTTCCTCCTTGCGGCGCTCCCGGTCCTCCCTCGCGGATGAGACGGAGGCCTGCCGGGCACCCGGCGATGCGGGCGCGTAGATCTGCGTGAGCTCCTGTACCTTTTCCAGATAGTAGTCGTAGTTGCCGATATAGTTGATCAGCCTGTGGTTTTTCAGCTCCAGGATCCGGGTCGCGGTCTGGTTGATAAAATAGCGGTCGTGCGAGACATAGAGCACCGTGCCGGTGTAGCTGCAAAGCGCTTCCTCGAGGATCTCCTTTGAGGTGATGTCCAGGTGGTTCGTCGGCTCGTCGAGGATCAGGAAGTTGGATTTCGAGAGCATCAGGCGGGCCAGGGCCAGCCGTCCGCGCTCGCCGCCGCTCAGGTCGCTGACACGCTTGTACACATCGTCGCCCGTGAAGAGGAAGGACGCAAGCACGTTGCGGATCTCGGTCATGGTCATATCCGGATAGATGTCCGAGATCTCGTCGAACAGCGTCTTCTCCATATGGAGAAGCTGGTGCTCCTGGTCGTAGTATCCGATGTGAACCCGGCTGCCGAGCGTGAACACGCCGGCGTCTGCAGGAACCAGCTCGTTCAGGATCTTTAGGATCGTCGTCTTTCCGGTACCGTTGTCCCCGATCAGCGCGACGCGCTCGCCGCGCCGGATGGAGAAATTCAGGTCCTCAAACAGCGGATTGCCGGGGAACGATTTCGACAGATGCTCAACGGTCAGCACATCGTTCCCGCTCGTGATCTGCGGGGAAAACTGAAGGTGCATATCGGCCCGGATCTCCACCGGCTTCTCCAGCACCTCGATCTTTCCGAGCATTTTCTCGCGGCTCTCGGCGCGCTTGATGGATTTCTCGCGGTTGAAGGACTTCAGCTTTGTGATGACGGCCTCCTGGCGCTTTATCTCCTGCTGCTGGTTCAGCCAGGCCCGCCATGCCGTCTCGCGCAGCCGGGCCTTTTTCTCCGCGTAGGCGCTGTAATTGCCGGAGAAGACGGAGAGTTTTCCGCCGTCGAGCTCAATGATCTTTGTCACAACGCGGTTCAGGAAATAGCGGTCGTGCGCCACGATCAGCACCGCGCCGCTGTAGCCGAGCAGATAGTTTTCCAGCCAGGCGACCGAATTCAGATCCAGGTGGTTCGTCGGCTCGTCCAGAAGCAGGATATCCGGGGCACAGAGCAGGAGCCTGCCCAGAGCGACCCGCGTCTTCTGGCCGCCGGAGAGCGTGCAGATCTGCTTGTCAAACTCATCCTCAGAGAAGCCGAGTCCCTTGAGGATGCCGGTGACCTCGCTGCGCACGGCGTAGCCGTTGCGGTGTTCAAATTCGGTGGAGACGCGGTTGTACTGCTCCATGAGCTCCGCGAGCGCGTCCCCCTCGGTGTGATTCATGTCCTGCTCCATCGCGCGCAGACGCTGCTCCATCTGCAGGAGGTCCTCCTTCACGCTGAGCAGCTCTGCGTAGATCGTCCGCGTACTGTTGACGTCCTGGTGCTGCTCCAGATAGCCGAGCGACTTTCCGCGGGCGTGGGAGACGACCCCGGAATCCGGCTCCATTTCCCCCACGATGATGCGCAGAAGCGTCGTCTTGCCGGCGCCGTTGATGCCGACCACGGCGGCCTTCTCATGATCCTCGATATGAAACGAGCCGCCGGAGAGAATGACGTCCGTGCCGAACGATTTTGTTATATTCTGACATGACAGTATCATGTAGCCACTCCTTGATATACATAGTCTGTGTTCTAGTCTTATCTTACTCATAACAGGAAAAATGTCAAGAAAGGGATTGCAGGAGCCCACCGCGGCTTATGACTTTTAAACCCGGCGCCGCCAGATACGATTGACAATAAACAGGCAGGCGCTTATAATATTTTCAGATATATTTCTGAGAGAATATACTGGAAAAAGAGGAAAAAACGTGGATGAACATGAAATTTCAAAGGTAGTAGTCAAACGGCTGCCGCGCTATTACCGGTATCTCGGCGATCTGCTGGAGGCGAAGGTGGAGCGCATCTCGTCGGGCGAGCTGAGCGAGCTGATGAACGTCACCGCATCCCAGATCCGGCAGGATCTGAATAATTTCGGCGGGTTCGGACAGCAGGGCTACGGATACAATGTAAAATATCTCTATGACGAGATCGGCAAGATCCTCGGACTGGACAAGGTTTACAATATGATCATTGTCGGCGCCGGCAATCTCGGGCAGGCGCTCGCCAATTACGTAAAATTTGAGAAGAACGGCTTCCTGATCAAGGGCCTCTTCGACGTAAAGCCGGAGCTGAAGGGCGTCTCGGTGCGCGGGATCGAGATCCGCATGACGGACGAACTGCCGCAGTTTATCCGGAAGCATGATATCCAGATCGCTGCACTGACGCTTCCGAAGAGCGGGGCGGAGGTGATCGCCCCGGTGCTCGCGGAAAACGGGGTGAAGGCGATCTGGAATTTTGCGCACACGGATCTGCATCTCCCGCCGACTGTCGTTGTGGAGAACGTGCATCTCTCCGAGAGCCTGATGCACCTTTCCTACAATCTGAACCACATGGACTAAACGCCGCCTGGATGACTGGAAGGAGCTGACGATGGAATTTTTACTGAGCTCGGAACAAATGAAGCACTGTGACAGCGATACGATCCGCGAGATCGGGATCCCGTCGCTTGTCCTGATGGAGCGCGCCGCGCTGGCGGTCACCGATGAGATCTGCCGCTCCGGCTGCGACCTGCGGTCTGTGCTGGTGGTCTGCGGATCCGGGAACAACGGCGGGGACGGCTTCGCCGTCGCGCGCCTGCTCGACGAGCAGGGCGTCCGTGTGACGGCCGCCTTTGTCGGCAATGAGGAATCCCTGTCGGAGGAGACCGCAGTTCAGAAAAAAATCTGTGAAAATTGCGGAATAAAAATCAGCAGCAATTTTATGCAGCGTGAATATACTGTTATAGTAGATGCCATCTTTGGCATCGGACTCTCGAGAGAGATCGAAGGGCGATACGCGCAGGTCATAGACTGGATCAACCGGCAGGCCGCATATACGGTGGCCGTGGACATTCCCTCCGGCGTCAGCGCGGACACCGGCCATATCCTCGGGTGCGCGGTGCATGCGGATCTGACGGTCACCTTTGCCTACAGAAAGCTCGGGCACGTCCTTTTTCCGGGGACAGAGATCTGCGGGAAGGTCGTTCGCCGCGAGATCGGGATCACGGCGGACCGCTTCGAGAGAGGCGTTCCCACCGTATTTACATACAGCGAAGAAGATCTGTCGCGGATCGCGCGCAGAAGGGCGTATTCCAACAAGGGAACGTACGGGAAGGTCCTGCTGATCGCCGGATGCCGGGGGATGAGCGGCGCGGCCTTTCTTTGCGCCATGGCGGCCTACCGCACAGGAAGCGGCCTGGTGAGGATCTTCACGCCGGAGTGCAACCGGGAGATCCTCCAGACCGCACTGCCGGAGGCGCTGATCACGACCTGGAGCGGGGAGCAGTTTCCGGCACAGGAGCTTGCGGCCGCGCTCGCCTGGTCCGATGTGGCCGGGATCGGGCCCGGCCTCGGAACCGGCCGGATCCAGGAGGAGATCCTTCGCCATGTCCTGGCGGAATACCGGAAGCCGCTCGTGATCGATGCGGACGGGCTCAACCTTTTGTCGAAGCAGCCTGAGCTTCTGTACGACACGGACGCCCCGGTGATCCTGACGCCGCATATCGGCGAGATGATGCGCCTGACAGACAACACAAAGGACGAGATCCTGGAGGATCTGCTGCGCGCGGCGCGCCGGTTTGCCCGGGAGTACCATGTGATCTGCGCGCTGAAGGACGCCAGGACGGTTGTCTCGGACGGCGTCCGGACATATGTGAACACTTCCGGGAACAACGGCATGGCGGCCGGCGGCTCCGGGGACATCCTGACCGGGATCGTCTGCGGGCTGCTCGCGCAGAAGATGCCGGCCTTTGACGCCGCGGCGCTCGGGGTCTATCTGCACGGCCTCGCGGGCGACGCTGCACAGGAGAAGCACAGCGCGTACGGGATGATCGCGCGTGATATTGCGGATGAGATCGGCACGGTGCTGAAGCGTGCCGAAGACGGGAGGACTGACTGAGGATGTGCCGGATGCAGAAGAATGGAAGAGTGACAGCCTATATTCACATGGACGCGATCGCGGAGAATTTCCGCCTCATGAAGGAGCGCCTGCACGAGGGGACGCAGATGATCGCCGTGGTCAAGACAGACGGCTACGGCCATGGCGCCGTGCCGATCGCTCAGATGGCGGAGAAATACGATTATATCTGGGGGTTCGCGGTGGCCGCGTGCTCCGAGGCGCTCGAGCTGCGCAGGGCCGGGATCCGCAAACCGATCCTGATCCTCGGATACACGTTTGAAGAGGATTACCGGATCATGGCGCAGGAAGGGATCCGGCCGGCCGTCTTCACCGTGGACATGGCCGCAAAATTTTCCGACACGGCCGCCTCTCTCGGCATCTGCGCGCCGGTGCATATCGCGGTGGACACCGGGATGTCGAGGATCGGGGTCTCTGACGACGAGGCGGGCGTCTTGACGGCGGCGCAGATCGGTGCGCTCCCGAACCTGAAGATCGAGGGTGTGTTCACCCATTTCGCGCGGGCGGACGAGGCGGACAAGAGCTGCGCAAGGGCACAGGCAGAACGCTTCGCGTCGTTCTGCGGACGGCTCGAACAGCTCGGGGTGAAGGGGTTTCTGCGCCACTGCTCGAACAGCGCCGGGATCATGGAGCTGCCCGAGGCAAACATGGACATGGTGCGCGCAGGCATCAGCATATACGGGATCTATCCGTCGGATGAGATGGACCGCGCGTTCGGCCTCAGGCCCGCCATGGAGCTGAAATCCCATATCGTCTGCCTGAAGACGATCAGGAAGGGAACGCCGGTCAGCTATGGCGGGACGTTTACCGCGCCGCGGGACATGCGGATCGCGACGATCCCCGTCGGCTACGGGGACGGCTATCCGAGAAGCCTGAGCGGCAAAGGCTGCGTCCTGATCCGCGGGCAGCGCGCGCCGATCCTCGGACGTGTCTGCATGGATCAGTTCATGGTCGACGTAAGCGGGATCCGCGCGGAGATGCTCGACGAGGTGACCTTGCTCGGGCGCGACGGCGGCGGCTGCATCACACTGGAAGAGCTGGACGCCCTCTCCGGGCGTTTTCCATATGAGTTTGTGTGCGACATCGGAAAGCGCGTGCCGCGCAGGTACGTATAAATTCTTGTTTTCATAACTCACATGAATATACAAAAGAAACAGGGAAATACTTAAGGTAACCAGGCAGTCAAAAATCCTTGTATCGGAGTGTGAGTGATGTGAATATCAGAAGAGGAGATATTTTTTATGCGGATTTAAGACCCGTGATCGGATCAGAGCAGGGCGGGGTGCGCCCGGTGCTGATCATACAGAATGATGTCGGGAACCGGCACAGCCCCACGGTGATCTGTGCGGCGATCACATCAAAGATGAACAAGGCAAAGCTTCCCACACACGTGGAGATCGAGGCCGGGAGATACCGGATCGTGAAGGATTCCGTGATCCTGCTCGAGCAGCTTCGCACGATCGACAAAAAGCGGCTGAAGGACAGGGTCTGCCACCTGGATCTGGAGATGCTCGAGCGCGTAGACCGGGCGCTGCAGGTCAGCCTGGAGCTGATTACATAGTTTGTAAGCAGTCCAGAGTCCGGCATGTCCGAAGCCGTGTAAAAACGTGCGCTGCAATTCCGACCTTGACGAAAGTGTGCAGAAATGATATATTTCTAATAATGTACTGTTAAGAAGGAGTAATGCATTTTATGGACAGTGACACGTGCCACCTGGCCGGCACTATAGTTTTAATCGTGCTTTTGCTGCTGGACTTTGTCGCGGCAGCATTTCGCGCCGCTCTGGAATCTGCTTCGGATTCCGAGCTGCAGACCGTATACCAGGAGGCCGGCAGGCCGTCCGGGTGGATCCTGGAGCTGAAGGACCATCCCGGGCGTCTGATCCATACAATATGGCTGATGAATTCGATCACCTACATTGTGGCCGGCTTCCTGAGTGTGCAGGCGTTTGCGCCTTTTTCCCCGCTTGCGGTGCTCCCGGTCCTGATGATCCTGTTCTACCTGATCGGGAACTCCATCCCGGAGATGCTCGGGCGCAAGTATGACCGGCGCCTTGTCCTGTCCATGTCCGCCCCGGTCCGCGGGCTGATGAACGTGCTGTTCCCGCTTACCTGGGTCATGACGCTTGTCTCGAATCTGTTCGTGCGCCTGTTCCGGATCGATCCGCGGTCGCTGGAGCAGGAGGTCACGGAGGACGAGATCATCTCCATGGTGAACGAGGGGCACGAGCAGGGAGTGCTCGATGCGAACGAGGCGGAGATGATCCAGAATATCTTCGAGCTGGATGACAAAAAGGCCGAGGACATCATGATCCGCCGCAAGAATATCATCGACATCAGCGGCGACGTAAACCTGCGCGATGCGATCTCCTTCATGGTGGGGGAGACGGTCTCCAGGTTTCCGGTCTACGACGGGAGCGTCGACAATATCATCGGTGTGCTCCACTTCAAGGACGCGATGAAGTTTCACACGATGGGGCAGTACGACGACTGGCTGATCCGCGACATCCCGGATCTTCTGCGCAAGGTGCGGTTTATCCCGGAGACAAGAGGGATCCACGTGCTGTTCCGCAGCATGCAGGCGGAAAAGGTGCAGCTTGTGATCGTGGTGGACGAGTACGGGCAGACGGCCGGCCTTGTGACGATGGAGGATATCCTGGAGGAGATTGTCGGCAACATCCAGGACGAGTACGACAATGACGTCCAGCTGATCCGCCGCGAGACAGGCGGCAGCTATCTGATGGACGGCATGGCCCCGCTTCAGGATGTGGTGGACGAGCTCGGCCTTGAGCTCGGGGAGGACGAGGAGGATTACGACACGCTCAACGGACTTCTGATCGCCCGCCTGGACCGGATCCCGGCAGACGGAGAGCAGGCCGAGGTGAAGATGGGAGAATACCTGTTTCAGATCCTGAAGGTGGAGGACAAAATGATCCGCCTGATAAAAGTTACAAAAATAGAAGAGGAAAAGGAGTGACATTTGGCTTATGTCCGGACATTCAAAATTTGCCAATATCAAACACAAAAAGGAGAAAAACGACGCGGCCAAGGGCAAGATCTTTACGATCATCGGCCGTGAGATCGCGGTAGCCGTCAAGGAGGGCGGCGCGGATCCGGCCAACAACAGCCGTCTGCGCGATATCATTGCCAAGGCGAAGGCCAACAACATGCCGAACGACACGATCGACCGCGGCATCAAAAAAGCGGCCGGAGAGCTTGGCTCCGTGAACTACGAGTACGTTACATACGAGGGCTACGGCCCGGGCGGCATCGCGATCATCGTCGAGGCGCTGACGGACAACAAGAACCGGACCGCCTCCAACGTCCGCAACGCCTTCACCAAAGGGAGCGGCAATATCGGCACGCAGGGGTGCGTCTCCTATATGTTTGACCAGAAGGGGCAGATCATCATCGACAAGGAAGAATGCGAGATGGATGCGGACGACCTGATGATGGCGGCGCTCGACGCCGGTGCCGAGGACTTCTCCGAGGAAGAGGACAGCTTCGAGGTGCTGACGGATCCGGACAGCTTCAGCGATGTCCGGCAGGCCCTTGAGAACCAGGGCATTCCGATGGCCTCCGCGGAGATCACGATGATCCCGCAGAATTACGTGGCGCTCACGGACGAGGCTGCGCTGAGGCAGCTCAACCGCACGCTGGACCTTCTGGACGACGACGACGACGTTCAGGCAGTGTACACGAATCTGGAGGAATAGGGAAATGAACTATTACCTGACTGGAATCGAGGGTATGCCGAAGCTGCTTGAGTGCTGCGAGGATCCTCTGCCCAGTTTTAACAGAAAAAGCTATCCGGATGCGTTTGCCCGGCTGTACCAGATGAATTTCCAGACGCTGGACGCGATCGAGAACGGATACAATTCCGTGATAGACAAGGAACAGTTCCTGAAGAACATGGCGGCCGCGCTCGTGGAGTCCGCGCAGGGAAAGATGGATGCCTGCAGCCGCCGCGGGGCGAAGGACCGCAAGATGATGGACCTCAATATGGCGATGGCCGTTTTCGTATTTCCGATGATCCTGGAATACCACGGAAATTCCTCCCGGCCGCTTGCGGATACTCTGCTCGCAGCCTGGAAGGAGGCTTTCCCGAAGAGCAGCCTGCAGACGGCGGAGTACGCGGAGATCGAGCAGGGATTCCACAAGAAATTCTGCTACATCACGACGGCGGTCTGCGAATCCTTCGGAAAGGCGGACGACTGCTACGAGCTCACGCTTCTGCGGGATTACCGGGACGGCTATCTGGCCTCGCTTCCGGACGGAAAGGCCATGATAGACGAGTACTATGACGTGGCCCCCTCTGTTGTGAAGCACATCAATCAGCGCGGGAATGCCCGTGAGATCTACGGCTCGATCTGGGAGAACTACCTCTCTCCGTGCATCGAGATGATCGAACAGGGGCGCAGGGAGGACTGCCTGGAGCTCTACAGGGAAATGGTCCACACGCTGCGGGACAGGTACATGCTTCCCTGAACCTGCATTTTCTGCGGCAGCTGAACATCAACAGCCGCAAAAGGGCAGGGCGTCCGGAATCCTTAAATTAATGCCACTGACAACTGAACAGTGAACTGCCGGGGCTGCCGCGGACTGCGGCGGTCCCTTTTGCTCTGCGGCCTCCTGCTTTGCGCACCGCAGTATGTTTTTCCCGTTTTGGGAAATACTGACTGGTGACGCGCAATAAAATAGGAAAAAGGAGGCCGCAAATGTCAGAGGACAATCAGAATCAGGAAAAGGAAAACAACGGCGGGGCAGAAGAGAAGCAGCGGGACGCGATCCGCGAGACAGGAGAGATCGCCTTAAGCCGCAGGATCCATCTGCTGAGTGTGATCGGCGAGATCGAAGGGCACGAGTGCCTGTCGGCAAATTCCAAGACGACCAAATACGAACACGTGCTGCCTAAGCTCGCGGCGATCGAGGACAGCCAGGAGATCGATGGGCTGCTGATCCTGCTCAACACAGTGGGCGGGGACGTGGAGGCCGGCCTCGCGATCGCGGAAATGATCGCTTCCCTGAGCAAGCCGACGGTGTCGCTGGTGCTCGGCGGGAGTCATTCGATCGGCGTCCCGATCGCTGTGTCGACCAACTACTCCTTTATCGTCAGAACGGGGACGATGGTCATTCATCCGGTTCGGATGAACGGGACGGTCATCGGCGCGCCGCAGACGTACGATTATTTCCGGCAGATGCAGGACCGCATTCTCGGATTCATCTCGGAGCATTCCAGGGCGGGGCGGGAGCGGCTCGAGGAGCTGATGCTGGACACCGGCATCCTGACAAAGGATCTCGGAACGATCCTCGTCGGGGAGGACGCCGTCAGGGAGGGGCTGATCGACGCGACGGGAGGGATCAGCGACGCCCTGCGCAAGCTGTATGAAATGATCGAAAAACGCGGAAAGCGCGGCTGAGGCCGCCTTTTCCTGAAAAAACTTGTCTCACCGGAAATAGTCTGGTATAATATGTCAGATGATGTCCCCGAAACCCTTTTCGGAGCTTCATCTGACGAGAAAATCATCATCCATCGGAGGGCGGATATGTCAGTTTTAGAATCAATCTTACTAGGAATCGTGCAGGGGATCACGGAATTTCTCCCGGTCAGCAGCTCCGGCCATCTGGCCATTCTGGAAAATATTTTTCATGTAGAGACGAACGGAAGCATGCTGTTCGACATCATGCTGCATGTGGGCACGCTCGCCGCCGTGTTTATCGTCTACCGCAGGGACATCTGGAACATGATCAAGGAGGCCGTGTTCATGCTGCGGGATATCTTCGTGAACCTGCGGCTCTTTTTCCTGAACAAGATACATAAGACTTCGCTGAAGTACCGGAAGATCGTCCACAACAGCTACCGCAAATTCGTGGTGCTGATCCTTGTCTCGACGATACCGACCGGCGTCATCGGCGTGCTCGGCAAGGACATCGTCGCAGGGGCCGGCGAGACGCTGCTGATCCCCGGAATCTGCCTGCTGATCACGGGAGTCCTTCTCCTGATGGCCGAGCTGAAAAAAGAGGGCAGCAAGATGCCGAAGAATGTCAGCTACGCCAACGGCCTGGTGATCGGCGCCGCACAGGGGCTTGCGACCCTTCCCGGCCTCTCGCGCTCCGGGACTACGATCGCGACCTGCCTTTTCTGCGGGCTCGACCGCAGGTTTGCCGTGAAATACTCATTCATCCTCTCAATTCCGGCGATCCTCGGAGCGGCGGTGCTCGAGATCAAGGATGTGATCGCGGAGCCGATCGAGCTGTCCCAGGTGGGGATCTATGCGATCGGCATGGTATTTGCGGGCGTCGTCGGCTATGTCTGCATCAAGACGATGCTCATCGTGGTCCGCAATAAGAAATTCAGATATTTTGCATATTACTGCTTTGTGGTGGGTATTGTGGCGATCGTGGGGCATTTCCTGATCTGAGCCTCGCGTCTTCCGCGGCAGCACCACTGTGATGCCGGTGCGAAAGGGATCCGGACCTTCCCGCACCGGTGTCCTATCTATCATCAGAAAAGGGGAAAGAAAATTGGCAACAGGCACTGCAACAAAGAAAAAGGCGGCGTCCGCAAAGGGGAGTGCGGAGCCCAAAAAGACAGCTGCAGCGGGCAGAAAGCAGACCGGGAAGCCGGCCGGCTCTGCCGCAAAGAATACAAAACAGACGCAGATATCAGAGAAAGAGCCGGCAAATCCGATGATCCTGCGGGAGGCCGCCCTCTGGCTGGTACTGGCAGTCTGTATTTTGATTTTTATCAGTTATTTCGGCATCGGCGGATACGTCGGCGCCGTGGTCTCAGACGTCAGCTTCGGCGTCTTCGGGATCACCGCGTATCTGTTTCCGTTCCTGCTGTTCATCTCGGCCGCGTTTCTGGTCTCAAACAGGGGCAGCCATGTCGCCGGGCTGAAATTCTTGAGCTCTGTGGGGCTGTTTCTGTGCATCTGCAGCTTTGCGACTCTGTTCACAAAGGAGTATCAGGAGATCACCGCGGTCACCGAGCTCTATGAGCAGAGCGCTTCCTCGAAGAACGGCGGCGGCGTGCTCGGAGGCGTTGTCTGTGCGCTGCTGCGGCCGGCGCTTGGCACGGCCGGCACGGGCATCGTTCTGCTGATCCTCGCGATCGTATTTCTGGTTCTGATCACGCAGAAGTCCCTGATGCGCAGCGTGAAGCAGCAGGGGAGCCGCGTCTGTCAGTCTGCGAGGGAATCCCATGCCCGCAGGAGAGAGGCGCGCGCAAGGCAGAATGAATGGGATCTCCCGCAGGAGATCGCGGACGTCCCCGGCCCCCTCTCATCCAGGGAGACTCAGCCGGAACCGTCCCTTCCGGAGAAATCTCCGGAAAAGGCCTCCAGAGGCAGGAAAAAACCTGCGCCTGCGGCAGCCCGGGAGACAGGAAACCAGCCTTCCTCCGGCAGGGCCGCGGAGAGGGCCGTGCGCACCGAGATCGACGTGCCGGTGTTATTTCCGGTCAGCCCGCGCGAGCACCGGAGGGTGACGGGCGTGACGATGGACACGAAGATTGAAGGGGATCCGGAGAAGATCGGGACAGAGGTACACGAGATCATGCCGAAGGTCTCCCCGATGCCGAGAACGAGGGGCCGGAGGGCGGAGCGCCCGGCGGATTCCCGCTTCCCGGGGGAAAACTTTATCGAGCTTGACGCTTCGCAGGGCCGCCGCGCGGCGCAGTCCGCGGAGCCTGAACTGGAGCTCTACCATGACAGCCTCTCGGAGCTTCACATCGAGGGGATCTCTCCGGCGTATGAAATGCCGGAATCGTATGTGAGAGCTGATGAAACCCCGTCGGAGACTGCTCAGAAGGGCAGAAGTGACGCTTCCGCCGGAAACCATGGATATGAAGCTTCCGCAGGGAGCTGCGGAAATAACGCTTCCGCAGGGAATCATGGGCATGATACTCCTGCCGGGAACCGCGGACATGACGCTTCAACTGAAAACAGCAGAAATGATATTTCTGCCGGAAATCACGGACATGATGTTTCCGCTGGAAACCACGGAGACCGCGCAAATGCGTTTGCCGGCGGGGACGAGGCGATCCCCGAAGAAAGCGCCCGGGCAGAGGCAGAGAAACCTGCCGCCGCCTCCGGCACAGCAGCGCCGGACAAGGCTTCCGGTGCGCAGGAGCCGTCTTCCAGGCGCAATCCGCGCTCTTCCCAGAAGGAGATCGACGACGGGATCGCGTCCGTCGAGGCGGAGATGGCCGTGGCCGCAGGGACAGTGAAAAAAGAATATATCCATCCCCCGCTCGATCTGCTCAAGAAGGGCAAAAACAATTCCGCCGGGAACCAGGAGCAGGAGATCCGCAGTACGGCCGCGAAGCTTCAGCAGACCCTGAACAGCTTCGGCGTCCGCGTGACCGTGACGAACGTGAGCTGCGGTCCGAGCGTGACGCGCTATGAGCTTCTCCCGGAGCAGGGCGTCAAGGTGAGCCGCATCGTCGCACTCTCCGACGATATCAAGCTCAATCTGGCGGCGGCAGACATCCGCATTGAGGCGCCGATCCCGGGCAAGGCGGCCGTGGGCATCGAGGTTCCGAACAGTGAGAACAGCGCTGTCCCGCTGCGCGACCTTCTGGAGTCGGACGCATTCCAGAAGCATCCGTCAAAGCTCGCGTTTGCGACGGGCAAGGACATCGGCGGCAAGGTCGTCGTGTCCGACATCGCGAAGATGCCCCACCTGCTGATCGCCGGGGCGACCGGGTCCGGAAAGTCGGTGTGCATCAACACCCTGATCATGAGCCTGCTCTACAAGGCATCGCCGGACGAGGTGAAGCTGATCATGATCGACCCGAAGGTGGTCGAGCTCAGCGTCTACAACGGCATCCCGCACCTGCTGATTCCGGTAGTGACCGATCCGAAGAAGGCCGCCGGGGCGCTGAACTGGGGCGTCGCGGAGATGACGGACCGTTACGCCAAATTTGCGGAGTTCGGCGTGCGCGACCTGAAGGGATACAACCAGAAGATTGAATCCATAAAGGATATTGAGGATGAGAACAAGCCGCAGAAGCTGCCGCAGATCGTCATCATCGTGGACGAGCTTGCCGACCTGATGATGGTCGCGCCCGGCGAGGTGGAGGATTCCATCTGCCGCCTGGCACAGCTCGCGCGTGCGGCCGGGATCCATCTGATCATCGCGACGCAGCGCCCGTCCGTCAACGTCATCACGGGCCTGATCAAGGCAAACATGCCCTCGAGGATCGCATTTTCGGTCTCGTCCGGCGTGGATTCCAGAACGATCATCGATATGAACGGCGCGGAGAAGCTGCTCGGCAAGGGAGACATGCTGTTCTATCCGCAGGGATACCAGAAGCCCGCGCGCGTGCAGGGCGCGTTCGTCTCGGATGAGGAAGTGGCGGACGTCGTCGATTTCCTGAAGAATGAAAACTCTGCGGTATCGTACGACGCGCAGATGGAAGAGCAGATCGCGAAGGTACAGCAGGCCGTGGCCGCGGCCAGGGGCGGAGAAGACATGGATGCGCTGTTCGCGGACGCCGGCAAATTCATCATCGACAAGGACAAAGCCTCGATCGGCATGCTGCAGCGCGTCTTCAAGATCGGCTTCAACCGTGCAGCGCGCATCATGGATCAGCTTGCGGACGCCGGGGTGGTCGGCCCGGAGGAGGGGACAAAGCCCAGAAAGATCCTGATGTCGGCAGAAGAATTTGAAAATTACCTGGAGCAGAATTAGAATTTCTCCAGAAACTTTTCGTTGAATTTTTCATAAGTGTGTTTTATACTATGGAAGATGTGGACTGTGTGCCGTGTATATGATTGCATATTTTTACATTTTTGTATAGACGTGCCGCACACGGATATCAAGGCGGGTGAGCCTGCCAGAACGAGATGGAGGTATTTATAATGTACAAGATTTTGAAAGCAGGGCAGCTTGCGTCCAACATCTACGAGATGGTTGTGGAAGCGCCCCGTGTCGCAAAGCGCTGCCTGCCGGGCCAGTTTATCATTGCGAAGATAGATGAAGTCGGCGAGCGCATTCCTCTGACAATCTGTGACTACGACAGGGAAGCGGGGACGATCACGATCGTATTCCAGCCGATCGGCGCTTCCACGGAGAAGTTCGCCACGCTTAAGACGGGCGACTCCTTCCGCGATTTTGTAGGGCCGCTCGGGCAGCCGTCTGAGCTGTGCCTCGAGAGCGAGCTGGAAGAGACGAAGAAGAAAAAGATTCTGTTTGTCGCCGGAGGCGTCGGCACGGCTCCGGTCTATCCGCAGGCCAAGTGGCTGCATGAGCACGGCATAGACGCAGACGTGATCATCGGAGCCAAGACAAAGGACCTCGTGATCATGGAGGACAAATTCAAGGCAGTCTGCGGCAACCTGTACATAACAACGGACGACGGCTCCTACGGCAGAAGCGGGATGGTGACAAAGGTCATCGACGATCTGCTGACGAACGAGGGAAAGAGCTACGATCACTGTGTGGCGATCGGCCCGATGATCATGATGAAGTTCTGCTGCCTGACCACAAAGAAATACAATCTGAAGACGATCGTCAGCATGAACCCGATCATGGTGGACGGCACAGGCATGTGCGGCGCCTGCCGTGTGATCGTCGGCGACGAGGTGAAATTTGCCTGCGTGGACGGGCCGGAGTTTGACGGACACCTGATCGACTTCGACGCGGCGATGAAGAGGCAGGCAATGTACAAGACCGAGGAAGGCAGAAAGCTGCTCGAGTATCGGGAAGGTAAGACGCATCACGGCGGATGTGGAAATTGCGGAGGTGACAAGTAATGGCAGATGTATTGAAAAAGGTTCCGGTCAGAGAACAGGATCCGAAGGTCAGAGCGACAAATTTCGACGAGGTATGCCTCGGCTACAATAAAGAGGAAGCCATGGAGGAGGCACAGCGCTGCCTGCACTGCAAGAACGCAAAGTGCATCCAGGGCTGCCCGGTCAACATCAACATCCCTGATTTTATCGCCCAGGTAAAAGAGGGCAATATCGAAGAGGCCTACAAGGTGATCTCCGAATCCAGCGCGCTTCCGGCGATCTGCGGCCGCGTATGTCCGCAGGAAAGCCAGTGCGAGGGCAAATGCATCCGCGGCATCAAGGGCGAGCCGGTATCCATCGGCAAGCTGGAGCGCTTCGTGGCCGACTGGGCGAGAGAGAACGGCATCAAGCCGCCTGCTCCGCAGGCGAAGAACGGCCGCAAGGTAGCCGTGATCGGCTCCGGCCCGTCCGGCCTGACCTGCGCGGGCGATCTCGCAAAGCTCGGCTATGACGTGACGATCTTCGAGGCTCTCCACGAGCCGGGCGGCGTGCTTGTCTACGGCATCCCGGAGTTCCGTCTCCCGAAGCTCGATGTGGTGGCAAAGGAAGTCGAGAACGTCAAGTCTCTCGGCGTGAAGATCGAGACGAACGTCATCATCGGCAAGTCGATCACGATCGACGAGCTGATGGAGGACGAGGGCTTCGAGGCCGTGTTCATCGGTTCCGGCGCAGGCCTTCCGATGTTCATGGGCATTCCGGGCGAGACCGCAAAGGGCGTGTTCTCCGCCAACGAGTATCTGACGAGAAATAACCTCATGAAGGCGTTCCGCGACGACTATGACACCCCGATCGCACACGGCAGAAAGGTAGCCGTCGTCGGCGGAGGAAACGTGGCGATGGACGCGGCCAGGACGGCGCTCCGCCTTGGCGCAGAGGTACATATCATCTACCGCCGCAGCGAGGCAGAGCTTCCGGCGCGTGCGGAGGAAGTGCACCATGCGAAGGAAGAGGGCATCATCTTCAACCTTCTGACGAACCCGACGGAGATCCTGGTCGACGAGAATGACAACGTGGCCGGCATCCGGTGCATCCGCATGGAGCTGGGCGAGCCGGATGCCTCCGGCAGAAGACGTCCGGTTGCGATCCCGGGCTCTGAGTTTGAGATCGAGGCGGACACCGTGATCATGTCGCTCGGCACCTCGCCGAACCCGCTGATCTCGTCCACGACCGCCGGCCTGGACGTAAACCGCAAAAAGTGCATCATCGCGGAGGAAGAGACAGGCAAGACATCCAAGGACGGCGTCTATGCAGGCGGCGACGCCGTGACGGGCGCCGCGACGGTGATCCTGGCGATGGGCGCAGGCAAGGTGGCAGCGAAGGGAATCCATGAGTTCCTGAGCGCGAATAAGTAAGATCGGACAGCTGTTGAAAACGGCGGAAACGTTGTTTTCGACAGCTGTTTTTTAGAGTTCTTTCTTCTTTACTTTTCCGAAATCTCTGTGTATAATATAAATACTTATTAAATATTCTGCATATTTCGCAGATGAAATCATACCTCTCACAAGAGAGAAATGAATTATGAAACGCATAAAGAAACTTGTCCCTGCACTGCTTCCCGCCGCTCTCACTGCGGCAGGTAAGGTAGGCCCGACTCCGTAATCGTGCAGGCGAAGTGAGGGAAGGCAGTATTATGGGCAGTGTGCGTAAACTATATGTCAAAATAAAAACCTATGCCATGACACACATCGGAGTTTCCGTGACACTTTCCGTCATGGGGCTCCTTCTGGCTGTAATGCTGATCCTGCAGTCCTATGTGAAGAATCAGTACTTTGCCTATCTGCTGGAGGAAACGGACCGCAGGGAAAATGCGGTGCTGGAGGCTGTCGCTGCAAACATCAATAACAGCCTGCAGGATCTCGTGGAGCTGGGCTGCCGGATCGCGGTGGACGGAAGCTTCAGGAATACGGTGGAGACGGCACAGGATGGTGTTGGCAGAAGCCTGATCCAGAAGGGCGCGATGCGTCTGATGGCGCAGTACTCCAACAGCATCGCCGCGCTGGCACTCATAACAGAGAACGGGCTTCCGGAAGAGTACGGCCGCTACTGGAGCGGGGGCGGCTATGAGAATCTGTGGACCGGAGAGCGCCTGGAGATAATCAGAGACCTTTACCGCCGGGTCATGGAGCTTCTGAAGAGCAAAAACGGCATCCGCTACTGTGTCAGTGAACAGCCCCTGGATCATGTGAGTCTGCCCAATGTGGGCCTGTTTCATCTGGCGTTTCCGCTGGTGGGTGACAGCTCAAACTGGGACAGTGTGAATATGGTGGTCGTCATTTCTTTCCGCATGGATGCGCTGGTTGACAACAGTACACTGAACGGTTATCTGACCGGCCGGGATGATACGATCATCTATCATGAAAACCGGCAGCTTGCGGGGATCGACGCGGCGTCTTATCTGGAGCAGCTGACGGATTATGAAGACATCAGCTGTCCGCTCGGCTATTTTGGATGGAAAGCGCATGCGCTTGTGAATACGGAACAGATGCATGAACGGGTGAACCGGCTGTATGGCGGCAGTATTCTGGTGTATCTTCTGCTCCTGTTCATATGCGGAACAATCTGGCAGCTTGTGATCCGCAGGCTGCTCCGTCCGGTCGGCCGGATCCGGGAAGCAATGGAGGACATCCGGCTCGGACGGCAGAGAAAGAAGATTGAGATTGGCGGACAGCACGAGATCTGGCAGCTGGCACAGGACTACAACGCAATGGTCGACGCACTGCACAGACAGCAGGATGAGACCGAACGCCAGCATCTGAAAAATACTCTGTCGATCAAACAGAAGAACCGTGCGGAGCGCAAAGCGCTCGAATCGCAGATCAACGCCCATTTTTTGTGCAATACGCTGACCGCAATCAATTACAACGCCGTCGAGGCCGGCAACGAGGAAGTGGCTTCCCTTCTGAAGAACCTGTCAAACATGCTGGCATACTCGTTTTCCCGGAAGATCACGCGGATCACACTCGGCCAGGAGATCCGCTGGGTGGAGGAATATCTCTGTCTGCAGAAATTCCGTCTGATGGAGGTGTTTGACTATCGGATCGACTTTCCGGAAGAGTACGGGGAGTGGCCGACCTGCAAGCTGTTTCTGCAGCCCTTTGTGGAAAACTCCATCCTGCACGGCTTTGAAGGGCGGGAGTGCGGCGGGCGGATCGAGATTATCGGCCGGCCGGACGGAAAACGCTTCCGCCTGAGCATACGCGACAACGGGTGCGGCATGGATGATGAGACAGACCGCATGATCCAGCGCGTGCTTTCCGAAACACATGTCCTGAATCTGGATCTGACCGGATTCGGGATCGGAATCCAGAATGCGGTGACCCGTCTGCGCATGTATTATGGGGAAGGGTTTGACATTGCAATGGAAACCGCTCCGGACGGAGGAACCTGCTTTACCTTCTGGCTGCCGCTCGTGGAGCAGCCGGCGGAGGACTTTGCTTAAAAATGGGAGGACAGGATGCGGATACTGATTGCGGAAGACGAACAGCGCGCCCGCCAGGGACTGGAACGGCTGATCGTCAGTATTGAGGGAGATTATGAGGTGATCGCGACTGCAGCCAACGGACGGACTGCGCTGGAACTGATCCTGGAGAAACGTCCGGATCTTGTTTTTGTTGATGTCAAAATGCCGTTTCTCGACGGGCTTTCGCTGATACGCGCTGTGCGTACCCGCCAGGTTCCGACAGAGTTTGTTGTGGTCAGCGCCTACGCCGATTTTCAGTTTGCGCAGGAATCGATTTCCCTGGAAGTCGCCGGCTACCTGCTGAAGCCCGCGGCAAAGGAAGAGGTAGAGGCTGTCCTGGAGAAGGTGGCCGGCCGTCTGGAAAACCGTCATTTCTATCCGGTCAGGGAACAGAGACGGCTGCGGGAAAAATATCCGGACGCGCACCCGCTGATCCTCCGTGCCCTCGATATCATAGAGGCCGGGTATGCGGGGAAGATCAGCCAGAAAGAGCTGGCAGGGGAACTGGGCCTGAGTCCGGAATATTTCAGTTACCTGTTCAACAAGAATACAGGAGTGACGTTTTCCGCATTTCTTCGCGACTACCGGATCGGACAGGCGCAGGCACTTTACCGGAGCGGCTCCTGCGACCGGAAAACTGTGCCCTATGCAGTCGGTTTTTCAGATGCAAAGTATTACAATAAGGTGTTCCGTGAGATAACCGGAAAGACACCTGCGGAATATCTGCAAATTTGTGAAAATAATATCTAAATCTTAAATTATTTTCTGAATCTTAAAATTTTGCCCCATAAAGTTTGTGATTTTCACAACAAATTAGGTTGAATTCCCTCCTTTCCGGTGATAAAATATACATATCAACAGCAATAATGGGAATATTTATTGTGCAAAAATGCAATATATGTTCCTCATGTGCAAAGAAAAGGAGGAAATGTGATGAAAAAAGGTTTGTTCGTAACTGGCGCCGCTGTGATGGCGATGATGGCTGCCTCGATATCGGTATGTGCAGAGGGTCCGACCGAGATCACCCTGTGGCACTATTTTGACGCATCGGCGGATGCGCAGGCGATCGTTGAGTGGGTAGACGAGTACAATTCTATTCAGGATGACATTCATATCACCAGCACCTATGTATCGAGAACCGAGCTGATGAATCAGTACACGGTCGGCGCGCTTTCCGGTGAGCTTCCGGATATCGGCATGGTAGATTCCCCGGACATGGCTTCCTATATTTCCCTGGGAGTGTTTGAGGACATTACGGACCAGCTTGAGGCATGGGGTGAGCTTGACCAGTTCTATGAGGGACCGCTTACTTCCTGTATGGATCCGGACGGAAGGATCTACGGGCTGCCGCAGAACACCAACTGCCTTGCGCTTGCCTGCAATTTGGATCTGCTCCAGGCTGCCGGCTATGACCATATGCCGACGAACCTCGATGAGTTCAAGGAGATGGTAGCCGCCACCACGAACCCGGACGACGACGTATACGGATTCGCAATGTGCTGTATCTCCACCGAAGAAGGTACCTTCCAGCTTCTTCCGTGGCTGCGTTCCGCATCCGGCGGCGAGGGCGTCAATGTCGATGATCTCACGGCTGAATCCGCGGTCAACGGCCTTGCCGTTCTCGGTGATTTTGTCGCCAACGGCTACATGAGCAAAGAGTGTGTGAACTGGACACAGGCGGATGCCTTCAACCAGTTTGCAGCCGGAAAGGCCGCTTTTGCTGAGGTAGGCACCTGGCATCTGGCGCAGACCGATGCGATCGGCGGCGCGTTTGCCTATGATTTCTGCCTGCTTCCGACCGGCGACGAGGGAACCTCCACATCCACGATCGGCGGCGAAAACTTCGGTGTCTGCTCCGGCGCGACGGATGTTGACGCCTGCGTGGATTTCCTGGAGTGGATGTGCTCCAAGGAGAAAGAGGGCGAATGGGCAGTGGTTGCCGGCAAGATCCCGACCCGTCAGGATTCTGTTGCAGAATATACCTACGAGGTTGACGGCTTCAACGTATTCGTAGATGAGATGAATTACGCGCAGGCGCGCGGACCGCACGCTGAGTGGCCGTCCATTTCCGAGGCGATCTACACAGCTGCACAGTCCGTATTCGTGGACGGCACGGCTCCGGCTGATGCGCTCGCGGCTGCAATGGAGAAGATTACTCCGATCGTTGAAGAGACTCCGCTTCCGTAATAAGATAAAAAAGGACCAGGCGGGCCGCCGCAGAATCGTCGCGGCGGCCCGTTTTCAAAAATTTATATAAGTGATACAAATTTATACAGCGATACGGCGGATTGCCGCAGAATAGCTCGGCACGGGCCTTTGTGAAAGCGGAAGGACCTGTCTTTGTGTTTTGCGGAAATCCGCAGTATCCGGAACCGGCCGAACATAGTTTGTCAAGGAAAGAGGTGAGGGCTTCATGAAAAAAAACCTGTCCATGTCGGTACGAAAGACGCGCGAAGCGTACTGCTTTATCCTGCCGGCATTCATTTATATCCTGTTTGTACTGGGATATCCGCTGATGTACAATATCTATCTGAGCCTGCGCAACGTCGATGTCAAGAACCTCACAAAGGGCGGCGATATCTTTATCGGACTGAAAAATTATGCCGATCTGTTTGCCAACAGCACTTTCCGGCTTGTCCTGAAGAATACGTTTGTGTTCACGATCGCCTGCCTGGTGTTCCAGTTCACGATCGGCTTCGCGCTGGCTCTGTTTTTCTATCAGAAATTTACGCTGTCAGGCCCTGTCCGCGGTCTGCTCCTGGTCAGCTACATGATCCCGATGTCTGTGACGGGTCTTCTCGGCAAAAATATCTTTTCCAACGCCGGACTTGTGAATAACCTGCTCGAAAAGATCGGGATCATCGGCCCTGAGTGGCTCGTGAACACTTCGACGGCGCTGATCGCCGTTATCATCATGAACTGCTGGGTCGGGATACCGTTCAATATGCTTCTGCTGATCTCCGGCCTGACCAGTATCTCTGCGGACGTCTATGAGAGCGCCTCGATCGACGGTGCGAACTGCTTCCAGCGGTTTGCGCATATCACGGTTCCGCTGATGAAGGGATCCATGCTGTCCGTCCTGATGCTCGGCTTCATCTACACATTCCGCGCTTTCGACCTGATGTATATCATGACGGCAGGCGGTCCGCTCAATTCGACGGACGTACTGGGGACATACTCTTATATGCTCTCCTTCACACAGTATAAATTTTCACAGGGTTCCGCAGTCGCGATGGTGCTTTTTGGATGCCTGTTCATCGTCGGCCTGTTTTACCTGAGACTGCTTGCAAAGGAGGAGGACTGACATGAAAGAGATGACCGGCAAAAAAGAAGCGAGAAATAATCTTATCAAGGGGATCATCGCAGTGGTAATAGCGTTTTTCTTCCTGTTTCCGGTTTACTGGATGATCCAGATTTCATTCAAGTCTGACGCAGAGACCTTCGGAAAGGTTCTCAGCTACTATCCGCGCGAGTTCACCTTTGCACCGTGGCTTGTCAATCTTCAGGACAAGACCTTTCTGCTTTCTCTGCGCAACAGTTTTATCAACGGTTTTCTGACCATGGGCATTACCCTGCTTCTGGGAGTCCCGGCGGCTTACGGCATGGGGCGTTACCGTGTGCGCGGGAGCAGTCTGTTCCTGCTGGTGTTCCTGGTGTCGCAGATGCTTCCGGCATCCCTGACACTGACGCCGATGTATCTGATCTTCAATAAGATTCACTTTTTGGGGACGCATTTTACGGCCCCGGTGGCGATCGCTGCCGCGTCGATCCCGTTTGCGGTCATCACGCTGCGGCCTTATTTCAAGAGCATACCGGTCGCGCTTGATGAAGCGGCGCGTCTGGATGGCTGCGGCTCTTTCCGCGCGTTTGTATCGGTAATGCTTCCGGCTGTCAAAACCGGTATCGTCACGATCGTCGTCATCTCGTTCCTGAACGGCTGGAACGACCTGGTCTACTCCATGACTTTTAATGTAGGCGAGACGATGCGGCCTCTGACCGCGAACATCTATAAATTCCAGAATGCATACGGAACGAAATGGAACTGTATCATGGCCTATGGAACAATCCTTGTGCTCCCGGTGATCCTGCTGTTTGTATTCCTGCAGAAATATATCGTGGGCGGGCTTGTCGCCGGAGCGGTAAAGGATTAATATAGACGGGGAGGGCAGATATGGCAAATCAGGATGAAGTGAGAGAGATATACGGATACTTTGAGAAAAAAGGCGATGCGCTGTGCTATCGCTACGAAGCGGAACGGCTGGTGATCGAGCCGTGGGGAAAGAACAGCCTGCGGGTACGCGCGACGAAGCTGCCGCAGATGGATCCGGAAGACTGGGCGCTTCTTCCGCCGCAGGAACATCCGGCGCCGGTGATCGAGACACGAAAGGATGGCGGCTCCATCACGAACGGGAAGATCCGCGCGGAGATCAATCTGATCGGAAAACTGACTTTCTACAATCAGAAAGGTCAGGTTCTGCTTGAAGAGTATGTGCGCAACCGCAGGGATATGTTTGGCAGCACCTGCAGCTCGCTGGATGTGGAGGCGAGGGAGTTTAAGCCGATCATCGGCGGAGATTACCGCCTGTCCATGCGTTTTGTCTCGGAACCGAAGGAAAAACTGTACGGAATGGGACAGTATCAGCAGCCTTACCTCGATGTGAAGGGTGCGGATCTGGAGCTTGCACACCGCAATTCACAGGCGAGCGTCCCGTTTGTGCTGTCAAGTCTCGGATACGGATTTTTCTGGAACAATCCCGCGGTCGGGCGTGTGAATTTCGGCAAGAATATCACAACCTGGGAGGCGTACTCCACGAAAAAACTGGATTACTGGATCACGGCCGGCGACACTCCGGCTGAGATCGAGGAAGCGTACGCGAACGCAACCGGCAGGGTACCGATGATGCCGGATTACGCGATGGGCTTCTGGCAGTGCAAGCTGCGCTATCAGACGCAGGAGGAACTGCTTAATGTGGCGCGTGAGTATAAGCGGCGCGGTCTGCCGATCTCTGTGATCGTAGTGGATTTCTTCCACTGGCCCTGTCAGGGAGAGTGGAAATTTGATCCGGTGTACTGGCCGGATCCGGACGCAATGATCGCGGAGCTGAAGGAAATGGGAATTGAGCTGATGGTCTCCATCTGGCCGACGGTCGATTACCGCAGCGAGAACTTTGAAGAGATGAAGAGCAGGGGGCTTCTGATCCGGACGGAGATGGGCTACCCGATCTCTATGGATTTCCAGGGAAATACCCTGCATTATGACGCAACAAATCCGGAAGCACGCGAGTACGTATGGCAGAAGGCAAAGCAGAATTATTATGACAAGGGCATTCGGATTTTCTGGCTCGATGAGGCGGAGCCAGAGTATACGGTATACAATTTTGAAAACTATCGTTATCATCTGGGACCCGACATTCAGGTAGGCAACATTTATCCCTTCATGTATGCAAAGACCTTCTTTGACGGCATGAAAGCGGAAGGGCAGGAGAACATCATCAACCTCCTGCGCTGTGCATGGGCCGGTTCCCAGAGATTCGGCGCGCTTGTATGGTCCGGGGATATCAAATCGTCCTTCCCGAGCATGAAGAACCAGGTGGCGGCCGGGCTTAATATGGCGATTGCCGGCATTCCCTGGTGGACGACGGACATCGGCGGCTTTTTCGGCGCAAACATCGCGGATCCGGACTTTCATGAGCTGCTGGTGCGCTGGTTTGAGTACGGCTGTTTCTGTCCGGTGATGCGTCTGCACGGATATCGGTGGCCGCTTCAGCCGCAGTTCGGCACGACCGGAGGGGCGTCGTGCGTATCCGGTGCGCCGAATGAGGTCTGGAGCTACACAGACGAGGTCTATGAGATACTCTCCGGTTATCTGTACCTGAGAGAGGCCATGCGGCCCTACATCGCTGAGCGCATGAAGGAGGCGCATGAAAAAGGCACTCCGGTCATGAGGCCGATGTTCTATGATTTCCCGGAGGACGGTGTCTGCTGGGAGACCGAGACGCAGTATATGTTCGGTCCGGATGTGCTGGTGAAGCCGGTGACGGACGCGGGCGCGCGACTGGTGCGTCTGTATCTGCCGAAGGGAAGCGTATGGACGAATGCGTGGACGAAGGAAGCGTTCGAGGGCGGACAGTGGCTCGATGTGGAGGCCCCGCTTTCGCAGATCCCGGTGTTTACGAGGAACGGATACGTGCTTCCCGTAACAGACTGACCGGGATGAGTGTAAGGAGGCTTTCGCTTTGAAGAGACGGATATCGCCCGGAGGGCATCACGGAATATACGAAACGGGTACCGGCTTCTATTATTACATGGGAAAGATCTGTGATCTGATGGCCGTCAGCATTCTCTGGCTGCTCGGATGTGTCCCTGTAGTTACGGCAGGGGCTTCCTTTGCCGCGCTGTACTGCGCGGCCTCCCAGTCGATCCAGAAGGATATCGGCACTGTGAGCGGTAAATTCCGGAATTCCTTTCGGAGAAATATCCGGGACTCACTGCCGCTTCTGCTGATCTTTGGCGGATCGATCTTCCTGGTTCTGCTGAATTACGGTATCATACGGGAGAAGCTGGGCGGACTGCCGGGGCTGTTTCTGCAGATGCTCTATCTGTCTGCCGCCCTGCTCCTGATCGCGGCCGCGAGCTATGCGTTTCCCGCGCTGTCAAGGTTCGACATGCCGCCTGCCTGGATCGTGAAGCTTTCTTTTTATCTGACGTTCCGGCATCTTCCCAGAACGATTCTGCTGATCCTGCTTTTTGCAGGCGTCTATCTGCTGCTTCTGATCAATCTGCTGACGGTCGTGATCGTTCCGGGGCTGTATGCCCTGCTGGCATCCTGGGTGATCGATCCTGTGCTGGATCTGCATATGCCTGAGGATTCCGGAACGAAGGACGCAGCTTAGCCTGCCGTGCATCCGACGGCGGAACGGAGAATTTTATGAAATTTACAAATGGATTCTGGTTAATGAAAAAGGAGATTACCCCGCTTTATGCGGTGGAGTATGCCGGACATGAGATGCATGGCAGGGAGCTGACTGTCTATGCGGCCGGAAGACATATCGGGGGACGCGGCGACTGTCTGAACGTCGGCATGCTGACGGTTCGGCTGTACAGCCCTGTCAGGAATATTCTTCATGTCACGGTCAGTCATTTTGAAGGCGGAAATAAAAAACGGATCTGTGCGGATACCGCAGACCTGGCACCGGAGATCACGCTGCAGGAAGATGAACGGCAGCTCATTTTCCGAACCGGCAGCCTTCAGGCCGTGATCAGCAAAGAGCCGGACCGCTGGGAGATCGCCTATTACGACGGAGACCGCTTCCTCACACACACCGGATACCGCAATCTGGCGCACATGTCAAACCGCGATACCGGGAAGACCTACATGACCGAACAGCTCGCTCTGACGCCGGGCGAATATGTATACGGGCTCGGAGAGCGCTTTACTCCCTTTGTAAAGAACGGACAGAGCGTAGAGATCTGGAACGAGGACGGCGGAACCGCCAGCGAGCAGACTTATAAAAATATCCCGTTCTACCTCACGAACAGAGGCTACGGCGTCCTGGTGGATTCCATGGGAGATGTGGAATTCGAGATCGCAAGCGAGAAGGTGGAGCAGGTGCAGTTTTCCGTGCAGGGCGAACGCATCGGCTATTATCTGATCGCGGGAGGCAGTCCGAAGGGGACGATCGAGCGCTATACCGAGCTGACCGGGCGGCCTGCGCTGCCGCCGGCATGGTCGTTCGGGCTGTGGCTGACGACCTCCTTTACCACCGATTATGACGAGGCGACCACCGGCAGTTTCATCCAGGGGATGGCCGACCGGGAAATTCCCCTGCATGTGTTCCATTTTGACTGTTACTGGATGCAGGCCTATCACTGGTGTGATTTTCTCTGGGATCCGCAGACGTTTCCGGATCCGCAGGGGATGATCCGGCGCTATAAGGACCGCGGACTTAAGATCTGTGTGTGGATCAATCCCTATATCGCCCAGAGGTCGTATCTGTTTGCGGAAGGAAAGGACGCCGGATATCTGGTGAAAAAACGGGACGGCTCCGTATGGCAGACCGATCTCTGGCAGCCGGGGATGGCGCTTGTCGATTTTACGAATCCGAATGCGGCGCAATGGTACCGGCAGAAGCTGAAGAAACTGCTCGATATCGGTGTTGACTGCTTTAAGACGGATTTTGGCGAGCGGATCCCTGTCCGTGATATCTGCTGGTATGACGGCTCCGACGCGGAGGATATGCACAATTACTATACATACCTGTACAATCGTACGGTATTTGAACTGCTCGGGCAGGAGCGCGGTGCGGGGGAAGCCGTTGTATTCGCGCGCTCGGCGGTGGCCGGGGGACAGCGCTTCCCGGTTCACTGGGGCGGAGACTGTTCCGCGACCTATTCGTCCATGGCCGAGACGATGCGCGGCGGGCTTTCCCTCGCGTGCTGTGGCTTCGCGTTCTGGAGCCATGACATCAGCGGTTTTGAGCAGACGGCAAGCGCGGATATCTACAAGCGCTGGTGCCAGTTCGGGCTTCTCAGCTCGCACAGCAGGCTGCACGGCTCATCATCCTACCGCGTTCCGTGGCTTTTTGATGAGGAGGCCTGCGTCGTGCTCAAGGAGATGGTGGAGCTGAAGTGCCGCCTGATGCCTTATCTGTACCGTCTGGCCGTGGAAGCGCATGAGAACGGACTGCCGATGATGCGCCCGATGTTTGTGGAATTCCCACAGGACAGGTCCTGCCTGCCGCTGGATATGCAGTACATGCTGGGAGACAGCCTGCTTGTCGCGCCGGTGTTTGAGGAAAGCGGCGAAGTGGAGTATTATCTGCCTGAGGGCAGCTGGTACAATCTGCTGACCAGAGAGACACTGACCGGACCCGGCTGGAAGAAGGGCCGTTTTGACTACCATGGGATGCCTCTTCTGGCCGCGCCAGGCAGGATCCTTCCGATCGGCTCCTGCGCGTCGCAGCCAGAGTACGATTATACCCGGGATGTAACGCTTCTGATCACGGAGCTGAAGGACAAAGAGCAGATTCAGACTTTTATTCCGGATCCGAAAGGGCAGAAAAAAATGTCTGTCCGGGCAGTCCGGGATGGCCGCAGGATCACCGTGACCGTGACGGGCGGCGGAAGCTGGAGCTGCCGCGCAGCCGGCCATGGCCGCGCAGAAATCGAACAGAAGGAGGATCAGGCCGTGATCCTCCTGAAGGAGGGATGCTTATGAAACCGGCAAAACTGATCGCACCGGGCAGGACCAGACTGGAGGATTCCTTCTGGACGCCCTATCAGAAGCTCGTGACGGAGGTGGTGCTCCCCTATCAGGAAAAGATACTCAATGACGAGATCCCGGACGCGGAAAAGAGCCACGCGCTTGCGAATTTCCGGATCGCGGCGGGAATGGAGGACGGAGAATTTTACGGAATGGTCTTCCAGGACAGCGACGTGGCAAAATGGCTGGAGGCGGCCGCATATTCGCTTGCGGTGCACCCGGATCTGGAGCTTGAAAAGCGCGTGGATGCGGTGATCGATATTGTCGCAAAGGCACAGCAGCCGGACGGCTACCTGGATACCTATTTCACGATCAAAGAGCCGGAGCACCGCTGGAAGGACCTGCTGGAGGGGCACGAGCTCTACTGCATGGGGCACATGATGGAGGCGGCCGCCGCGCACTATGAGGCCACCGGAAAGGATACGCTTCTGAAGGTTGCAGAGCGCATGGCGGACCATATCTGCTCCGTATTCGGTCCCGAAAAGCGCTACGGGATCCCGGGGCACGAGGAGGTCGAGACCGGACTGATGCGCCTTTACCAGGTGACCGGCGAAAAGAGATACCTGGAAATGGCCTCCTACTTTATCGACGCGCGCGGCACGCGCCCGGAATTTTTCGCAGAGGAGCGCAGGAACAGGGACTTTGAGGTGTTCGGCATGGATCCGGACAATCTGGACTACAACCAGTCCTTCGCGCCCGTGCGTGAGCAGAAGTCCGCGAAGGGACATTCGGTGCGCGCCGTCTATCTCTACCGCGCCATGGCGGACGTGGCCGCGGCGTCCGGGGATGAAAGCCTGTATCAGGCGTGCCGGAATCTCTGGCAGGATATCGTGACAAAGAAAATGTACGTGACCGGGGCGATCGGCGCAAGCGGCGAGCTGGAGTCCTTTTCCGTGGATTACGACCTGCCCCCGGACCGCGCTTACGCAGAGACATGCGCCCAGGTGGGGCTTGTCTTCTGGGCGAGGGCGATGCTGAACATCGAGGCGAAGGGCGAGTACGCGGACGTGATGGAGCTCTGCCTGTACAATTCCACGATCAGCGGCATGCAGGCGGACGGGAAGCATTTCTTCTATGTCAATCCCCTCGAGGTCAACCCGGGACTGAGCGGCGAGGTCTTCGGCATGCGCCATGTGCTCCCACAGCGCCCGGGCTGGTATACGTGCGCGTGCTGTCCGCCGAACCTGGCCAGAATGATCCTCTCCCTCGGGCAGTGCTGCTGGAGCGAAAATGACGATACGGTCTATTCCCACCTGATGATCGCTCAGGAGGCAAATCTGAAGCTGGCGAAGATCCGGACGGAGAGCGGCTACCCGTGGGAGGGGCGCGTCAGATACACGGTCTCCCCGAAGGAGAAAAAAGAATTCTGCCTCGCCGTGCACATCCCCGGCTATGTGAAGGCCGAGGCGCTCAGTGTGAAATGTGCCGGATCCGCGCTCCCGCTGCAGACTGCAGCCGGCGGCGGGGACACTTTGCCGACGCATCAGGCGCCTGCGGCAGAGAACGCCGCAAACGGCGACGGCACGGAAGAAAACGGCGGCGGGACGGCCGCGGTCCTTCGCGACGGATATCTTTACCTGAAGCGGAGCTGGCAGGAGGGCGATGTGCTGGAGCTGGAATTTCCGATGGAGGTGCGCAGGCTGTACGGAACGGTGCGCGTCCGTGACACGGCAGGGCAGACGGCCCTGATGCGGGGACCGGTCGTGTACTGCTTTGAGGGCGCGGACAACGGCCCGTATCTGCAGGCTCTGCGTCTCCCGCGCGGCGCAGAGATCACGGCGTCGCAGGAGACGGAGGGCGTGCTGAAGGGAGCTGTCTCCCTGCAGATGAGCGGGCTTCGCGAGTCCGACAGCGCGTCTCTCTACAGCGAAGAGCCGCCGGCCTGCAGCCAGGTGCAGCTGAAGGCGATCCCCTATTATCTGTGGGGCAACAGAGGGCTGAACCAGATGCGCGTCTGGATCCGCGAGTAGCGGCAAAACCGGAGGAGACATGAAGATCACACTGCTTACAGTCGGAAAGATTAAGGAAAAATATCTGCAGGACGGCATCGCGGAGTACGCAAAGCGCCTCAGCCGCTACTGCAGGCTTGAGATCACGGAGGTCGCGGACGAGCGCACGCCGGACGGGGCCTCCGCGGCCGAGGAAGAACAGATCCGCCGCACCGAGGGCGGACGGCTGCTTCGGATGATCCGCGATGCGGACTATGTGATCGCGCTTGCCATCGACGGAAAGCCGGAGGATTCGGAGGCGTTCGCCGAACAGCTGCGGCTGCTCGGTGTGCGGGGAGAGAGCAGCATCGTGTTTGTCATCGGCGGCTCGCTCGGGCTCTCGGACGAGGTGCTCGCCCGGGCGGATTACCGCCTCAGCTTTTCGCGGATGACCTTCCCGCACCAGCTCATGCGCATGATCCTCCTGGAGCAGATCTACCGGGCCTTCCGGATCATGCGCGGGGAGCCCTACCACAAATGAGGGAGAGCCATCATAATTGTGTCCGTGCCGTCATACCTTATAGAGACAGAGCATGCAAAAGGGTGACGGTCCGGATGGCAAAACAGTCTCTGAAGCAGTCCGCCGTGTCCTTTCTCAGGGCAGCGCAGATCCCGGAGGATTTTCTGAAGGGAAATGTTCTCGTCTCGATGGAGGGGCAGGAGCGGATCACGATCGAGAATTTCAAGGGAATTTCATCCTACACGCCGATGGAGATCCGGCTCATCACAGATCAGAGAAAGATCAGCATTGCAGGAGACCGCCTGAAGATCGACCGCTTTTCGCGCGAGGAGATCGAGATCTCCGGCAGGATCCGAAAGCTGGAATATCTCTGAGAGGGAGGCGCCGGATGGAACGACAATTTCTGGATACTCTGAAGGGTTATGTGAAGATCCGCATCACCGGAAATTCCTACGACCGTTTTCTGAACCTGTGCGCATTCCACGGCATCCGCCTGTGGGATCTGCAGCCGGAGGGGGAAAGCTACACGGCATTTGTGGACAGGGGTGATTTCAAAAAACTGAAAACCATTGTCAGGAAAAGCCATGCGTCCGTCAGGATCACGGAACGCCGCGGGCTTCCTTTTTTTATACACAGATACCGGAAGCGGAAGGTGTACATTGCCGGGATCGCCGCCGCATTTCTCCTGATGGCGTGGCTGTCCGCGCATATCTGGAACATCCGCGTGGACGGAAACCTGTCACAGACGGACGACGCGGTCTTTGAATATCTGCAGAACAGCGGCGTTCGCCACGGAATGCGCAAGTCCGGGGTCGACTGCAGAGAGCTCGCCGCCAGGATCCGCAATTACTTCACACAGTTTGCCTGGGTCTCCGTGGAGCTGAAGGGGACGCGGCTGCTCATCCACGTAAAAGAGGGGATAAACGGCACAGAGGACAGCGCCGCGGCCCTGCCGGAGGACGCGCAGCCGTCCGGCCTCGAAGCCGCGCGGGACGGGACGGTGGTGTCGATCTATGTGCGCAGCGGGCTTCCGCAGGTGAAGGCCGGGGACGAGGTCAGAAAGGGCGATCTTCTGGTGTCCGGCGCCATACCGGTCTTCGACGACGGGGGAGGGATCCTGTCGTACCAGTACGTCGCGGCGGACGCGGACATCGTGATACGAAGCGAGCAGCGCTACTACGACGCGGTGCCGTTTTCCCACCTGCAGAAGTACCGCACGGGGCGGGAGCGGCACGCCTGGATGGTGCGGATCGGAGAGCTTCCGCTCGCCCTGCCGGACCGCTTTGACGCGCTGGGGCAGTACGATGTGACGGGCAGCCTGACGCAGCTGCAGCTTGGAGAAAACTTTTATCTGCCTGTTTACCTGGAAAAATATACGGCCCGCGAGTATGAATATGTGGAGGTCACGCGCACCAGAGATGAGATCACGCGTATTCTGCAGGAAGATTTTCAGTATTTTATAAAAAATTTAAAAGAAAAGGGGGTTCAATTATTTGAAAATGATGTTAGAATAGAATGGAATGAGAAGTCTGCCATCGCATCGGGTACTCTGGTTACCGGTTCCGGCGACGTGCGCCGTGTGGCGGTGGACGATGCCAGGGAGGAATTGTCAGACGATGAGTATGGTTGAGATACCGCTTACGATTCCGGCGGGACATGAACAGAATATTTTCGGCCAGTTCGACCAGTATGTGAAAAAGATAGAGCGTGCACTCATGGTTACAGTGCTGAACCGGGACGGGGAGACGAGAATTCTGGGCAGTCCGGCAAACGCGGCCAGGGCCAGGAAGATTTTTGACAGCCTCTGTGCGCTCTCTGCGAGGGGAACCGCGATCACGGAGCAGAATGTGGACTACGCGATCGCGCTCTCATGGGAGGAGAAGGAGGATTCCCTCGTCGAGATGGACAGCGACTGTATCTGCCATACGATCAACGGCAAGCCGATCACGCCGAAGACCCTCGGCCAGAAGGCCTATGTCGACGCGATCCGCAGGAATATGATCGTGTTCGGCACGGGACCGGCCGGCACGGGCAAAACATATCTCGCGATGGCGATGGCGATCACCGCGTTCAAAAATGACGAGGTGGGACGGATCATTCTGACAAGGCCGGCGATCGAGGCGGGAGAGAAGCTCGGATTTCTCCCGGGAGATCTGCAGAGCAAGGTGGATCCCTACCTGCGGCCGCTCTATGACGCGCTGTATCAGATCATGGGGCCGGACAGCTTCCTGAAGAACATGGAAAAGGGCCTGATCGAAGTCGCTCCGCTCGCCTACATGCGCGGGCGTACGCTGGACAATGCCTTTATCATTCTGGACGAGGCGCAGAACACGTCGCCGGCCCAGATGAAAATGTTCCTGACGAGGATCGGCTTCGGATCGAAGGTCGTCGTGACCGGGGATCTGACGCAGAAGGACCTGCCGGCGGGTGCGCCGTCCGGGCTCGACGTCGCAAGGAAGGTGCTGAGCAGGGTAGAAGAGATCAGCTTCTGCGAGATGACGAGCAAAGATGTCGTGCGGCATCCGCTCGTCCAGAAGATCGTCAACGCCTATGAAGAATATGAAAAGCGGGACAGGCATCGCGAGGCCCGGAAACGCCAGACGAACGGAGGTGCCAGATGACGGTAGATTTTGAAGACGAGTACGGCACGGCTTTGGTTCCGGAGCCGGAGAAGCTCGCGCAGCTTGTGATCTCAGAGGCTCTGGACTATATGGAATGTCCCTATGAGGCGCGCGTGGGGGTGCTGCTCACGGACGACAGCGAGATCCGCAGGCTCAACCGCGAACACCGCGGCATTGACCGGCCGACGGACGTGCTGTCCTTTCCGATGATAGAATACGGAAGGCCCGGAGATTTCTCGGTGCTGGACGACGAGAGCGTCGACTGCTTCGACCCGGATTCCGGGGAGCTGGTGCTCGGCGACATCGTGCTCTCCATGGACCGTGTGCTCAGCCAGGCCCGCGAGTACGGGCATTCCGTCAGGCGGGAGTACGCTTTTCTGATCACACACAGTATGCTTCATCTCATGGGCTATGATCACATGACGGATGAGGATGCCCTGGAGATGGAACGTCTCCAGGAAGAGATACTGAGAGAACTGAATATTGTAAGGGAGGAATCATTATGAGACACAGATTTTGGAAACGTGCGGCAGCGGCGCTCGGCGCGGCGGCAATGCTCATGGGGAGCATCGCGGCAGGCATGACGGCATCGGCGGAGGAAGGGAACGGCATGGTGCGCAGCTTCCTCACGGGCAAACTCGTGCCGGAGTCGATCGGCCGTCAGAGACCGATCTCCGTCATGATCAACAATATTTATGATGCGCTTCCCCAGTCGGGCATCGGAAACGCTTCCATTGTCTACGAGGCGCCGGTGGAGGGCGGCATCACCCGCCTGATGGGCATTTTTGAGGATTATCAGGACGTGGAGCGCATCGGCTCTGTCCGCAGCAGCCGTGAATACTACGTATATTTTGCGAGGGAATTTGACTCGTTTTACCTGCACTTCGGACAGGCCTGGTATGCGCTGGAGCTTCTGTGGCGCGACGAGACGCTGAACCTGAGCGGCCTCGAGGACGCAGGACACGGCGAGGGCGATATCGTTTACTACCGCAGCGACGATTTCCCGGCCCCGCACAACGTGTTTACCGACTATGAGAGGATCCAGAAGGGGATCGATTTCCGCCAGTATTCCAGAAACTACTCGGATGCCTATCTGGCGCAGAACGGGCATTACCAGTTCGCGGCGGACGACGCTCCCGTTCTCCTGGAGAACGGCCAGGACGCACTGTCCGTGTCCCCGGGATACGATTACAACAACGCCCGCTTCGAATACGATGCGTCGACCGGAAAATATACCCGCTACCAGTTCGGCGAACCGCACATTGACGGGACCACCGGCAAGGCACTCACCTTCGACAACATCCTGATCCAGTTCTGCAACTGGAGAACGCAGGTGGACTCCGATACATATCTGGATATCGATGTGCTGACCGGCGGCGCCGGGAAATACATCACAAAGGGCAAGGCAATCGACATCACCTGGAGCAAGGAGGGCGGCACCTGGGACGAGCAGCTTGCGGAGGGCAATTTCAACGCGACCAGGTATTACGACGCAGAGGGCAATCAGATCACCCTGAATCAGGGCAAGACCTGGGTGTGCATCGTGCTGAATACGGACGCTGACAAGGTTCAGCTCAATGCCAATTAATATCTGAAACTAAGAGGTCCGACGTGAAAGAGAAAAAGAAGAGTGGAAATAATTTTTTAGTTCAGGGGTCGATTCTCGCGGCAGCGTCAATTATCGCCAAGATCATCGGTCTGATCTACCGGATCCCGCTTCTCAACACACTGGGAAATGAAGGTATCAGCTATTATTCGACGGCAAATGAGATCTACGCGATCATTCTGATGATCTCCTGCTTCAATCTGCCGCTTGCGATCTCCAAACTGGTGTCAGAGCGCGTCCACCGGGGAGAGTACCGCAATGCGCACAGGGTCTTCCTGTGCGCGGTGCGGTTTGCGCTGCTCTCGGGCGGTTCGCTCGCCCTTCTGACTTATATTTTTGCCGGCGTCATCACGAAGTACCTGATGTCCTACGAGCTGGCGAAATACAGTCTGCGCGTGCTCGCACCGGCCATTTTCATCTCGGCGATCATCGGCACCTTCCGCGGCTATTTCCAGGGCTATTCTACGATGGTCCCGACCGCGGTGTCCCAGGTGATCGAGCAGATCGCCAACGCGGTGATCACGCTGGTGTGCGCGAACGTGATGTTCTCCTACGGGATGTCGCTCGCGGCGAGTGAGGGAAATCCCTCCCTGGGGCCCGCCTGGGGCGCGGCCGGCGGAACGTTCGGCACCGTCGCAAGCATCACGATCGCTCTTGTCTTCATGATGTTCGTCTACACCGCGCAGAAGAGTACGCTGATGCGCAACATACGGCGGGATCACAGCACGAAGCAGGAGCCTGCGGCCAGGATCTACCGCCTTCTTTTTCTGACGGTCCTGCCGGTCATCCTGAGCACGGTCGTCTATAATATCAGCAACGTCGTTGACCAGGGGATCTTCTTCAAGATCCTGAGCAGGCAGGGCTATACGGACGCGCAGTACGGGACGATCTGGGGCATCTACTCCGGCCAGTTCCGCGTGCTCATGAATGTGCCGCTGGCGCTCGCGTCCTGCCTGGCGCCGTCGATCGTGCCGAGCCTGACGGCGGCGATGGCGACCCGCAACCGCGTGGAAGCGCGAAACAAGATCCGGATCTCGATCCGCTTTACGATGATCCTGACGATCCCGTGTGCGGCCGGGATGGCTGCGCTCGCGAAGCCGATCATCACGATGCTCTTTACGCAGGAGAGCGGCGTGCCCCTGTCTGCGGGGATCATGCAGGCCGGCGCGCTGATGATCATTTTCTATGCGCTGTCGACGCTCACGACCGGGATCCTGCAGGGGCTCGGAAGGCTGAAGACCCCGCTGGTCAACTGCAGCATCTCCCTGGTCCTGCATTTTATCCTGCTGTACATCCTGCTGACCTCCGCAAATCTGAACATATATGCGGTCGTCTACGCAAATATCTTCTTTGCGGCTCTGATCTGCATCCTGAACGGAGCGGCGATCGCCCGCTGCATGAGCTACCGCCAGGAGTGGTACAGGACCTTTATCGTGCCGGCAATCGCCTCCATCATCATGGCGGCGGCCGTGTACATCGTCTATGCCGCCCTCAATACCTTCGCGGGGAACACGGTTTCCACCGTCCTGTCCGTGCTGGCCGGCATGGTGATCTACTGTATCGGGCTGGTGTCGTTCCGCGGGATCACGATAGACGAGCTGTCATCCTTCCCGAAGGGGCATCTGATCATCCGCCTGCTGCGGAAAATGGGACTGGCGCGCTAGTGCGCCCGGCCGCGGGGATCCGCCGGTCAGGAAATATATCATTCTGGTTTTACCCGGTCAGACAGGACGCTGCGCTGCTGACCGGTTTTTTAGGGAAATCTGAAACATCTGAGGAGTTGTTATAGCTGTTATGAATAGTCGTGAACGCCTGAAGCAGAAAAGGCGTGTTATCGTAAAAATAGGGAGCTCCTGCATCACACATGAGAAGACGGGAGCGCTGAACCTGACAAAGCTCGAGATTCTGGTGCGCGAGCTCTGTGATCTGAAAAACAGGGGCATGGATGTGATCCTGGTCTCATCCGGCGCGATCGCGGTCGGCCGCCAGGTGGTCGGCTTTCACCACCGCCCCAAAAATGTGGCTGAGAAGCAGGCCTGCGCGGCGATCGGACAGGCGCAGCTGATGATGATCTACCAGAAGCTTTTCAGCGAGTACGGCCATCAGGCCGCGCAGGTGCTGATGACGAAGAACACCATGATGGACCACCTAAGCCGCCTGAATGCGAGCAATACCTTTGAGGAACTGCTGGTTCTCGGCGCGGTCCCGATCGTAAATGAAAATGACACGGTCTCGACATATGAGATCCAGTTTGGCGACAACGACACGCTCTCGGCGCTCGTCGCGGCCCTGGTGGGCGCGGACATGCTGATCCTCCTGTCCGATATCGAGGGGCTCTACACCGACGATCCGCGCGAAAATCCTGAGGCGCAGTTCATCGACACGGTGGATGAGCTCGACGACAGGCTGATGGGCATGGGGAAGGGCAGCGGCAGCGACGTCGGTACGGGCGGCATGGCGACGAAGCTCTCCGCGGCGCAGATCGCAACCGCCTCCGGCGCGGATATGGTGATCGCGAGCGGCGCCGATTTCCATGTGATCCACCGGATCCTGGACGGAGAGAGGATCGGAACGCTCTTTACCGGAAAGCAGAACGAAGAGTTTCATCTGATCGATATTCTGGCGGATGAGCTGTAGCGTGAAAAACAATACCTTCATTACAGGAGAGAGACTGCATGAATGACAGGAAGCTTCAGAGAATCAACGAGCTGGCCAGAAAGTCCAAGGCGGAGGGCCTGACCGAATCTGAGAAAAAGGAGCAGGCAGACCTGCGCAGAGAATACATCGAGGCGATCCGCAGGAACCTGCGCGGACAGCTCGACAACATTGATATCCTTACAAAAGAAGGAAAAATTGAGAATCTGGGTGAGAAATATGGAAAAAAAGGACATTAGAGCGCTTGTGGCTGCCCTCAGGAGACAGTCTGAGCCCGCAGAGCTGGAGGAAAAGAGCCGGATCATCTGTGACCGCATTATGGAGACGGAGGCCTTTCAGAAGGCAGAGGCCGTCTTTGTCTACATGGACTGCCGCGGCGAGGTCTCAACGGAGCCGCTGATCGAGGCGGCCTGGAGGCTTGGGAAAAAGGTCGCGGCTCCCAGGGTGGAGGGGGACGGGATGTCCTTCTATTATATCTGCTCCTATGAGGACCTGGAGACAGGCAGCTTCGGGATCCGGGAGCCCGGCGCGCAGGCGCGGCCGGCGTCCGAAGAGGACGCGCTTCTGATCGTTCCCGGCGTCGGCTTTGACGCGAAGCGCCGCCGCTGCGGCCACGGAAAAGGATTTTACGACCGGTATCTGGCCTCCCACACGCGGCATACAACGATCGCCGCGGCATTTGAGTTTCAGATGGCAGACGAGGTGCCGTGCCGGGAGCACGACATTCTTCCGCAGTATCTGGTCACGGAGGATCGCTTCTTCGCGGATCCGGACGTGCTCCTTGACGCGATCGGGAAAAGCGCGCGCGAGGTGGAGCCTGTGCTGCGAAAGCTGTCCACGGACGCCAAAAACACCGCGCTTTTGCGCGCCGCAGACGCGCTCATCTCACACAGCGCACAGATCCTGGAGGCGAACCGGAAGGATATCCGGCGTGCGCGCGAAAACCATATGCCGGAGGGCCTGGTGGACCGCCTCATGCTGAACGAAAGCCGCATCAGCGGCATGGCGGAGGGACTGCGCCAGATCGCGCAGCTGGACGACCCGATCGGCGAGACGGATCACATGAAAAAGCGCCCGAACGGCCTGCTGATCGGCCGCAGGCGCGTGCCTCTCGGCGTCATCGGCATCATATACGAATCGCGGCCCAACGTGACCGCAGACGCGTTCGGCCTGTGCTTCAAGACAGGAAACGCCGTGATCCTCAAGGGCGGCAGCGACGCGATCCACTCCAACGCGGAGATCGTGCGCGTGCTGTGCGGCACCCTCGAAGAATGCGGCATCCCGCGCAGCGCCCTGCAGCTGATCCGGGTGACAGACCGGGAGACGACCTCCCGATTCATGCGCCTGAAGCAGTACGTGGACGTGCTGATCCCGCGCGGAGGCGCGGGGCTGATCCGTGCGGTCGTCGAAAACAGCACGATCCCGGTGATCGAGACAGGCACCGGCAACTGCCATATCTTCGTCGATGAGTCCGCGGACCTGGACATGGCGGTCAATATCATCAACAACGCGAAAACACAGCGCATCGGCGTATGCAATGCCTGCGAGTCCATCGTCGTGCACGAGAAGATCGAGCGGGAGCTCCTGGCCGCGCTGAAAAAGCGCCTCGACGAGCACCATGTGGAGCTGCGCTGCGATGCGCAGGCGCTCTCCTGCATCGAGGGAGGCGTCCCGGCGTCGGAGGAAGACTGGGGCCGGGAGTACCTGGATTACATCCTCTCGGTCAAAACGGTGTCCTCCCTGGACGAGGCGATCGCACACATCAACCGCTACAATACCGGGCACTCCGAATCGATCATCACGCAGAATTACGCGAACGCGATGCGCTTTCTGGATGAGGTGGACGCGGCGGCTGTCTACGTCAACGCCTCGACCCGCTTCACGGACGGCTTCGAGTTCGGCTTCGGGGCGGAGATCGGCATCAGCACGCAGAAGCTGCACGCGCGCGGCCCGATGGGTCTCGAGGCCCTGACGACGACAAAATACATCATATTCGGCAGCGGACAGGTGAGAGAATAAAAAAGAAAGGTCATTCAGTGATGCAGATGGAAAACCATACAGACAGGACAGACCTGAATCTGCCGGCCCCGCTTCGGGAGCCGGAGCGCCAGTATTACTTCATCGCAAAATGCCGGCAGTGGGTACAGAAATTCGAGGCAGAGCACGGGCGCCGGCCGACCGCCTGCGTGTTCAATATGGGCTGCCAGATGAACGCCCGCGACTCGGAGAAGCTGCGCGGCATCCTGGAGGCCGCGGGATACGCGCTTTCCGACGACGAGGCCTCTGATTTCGTGATCTACAATACCTGCACGGTGCGCGAGAACGCGAACCAGAAGGTATACGGACATCTCGGCCGGATATCCGGCCTGAAAAAGAAAAATCCGCAGATGATGACGGCGCTGTGCGGGTGTATGATGCAGGAGCCCGAGGAAGTCGAAAAGATCCGGAAGAGCTACCGTTTTGTGAACCTGGTCTTCGGCACGCACAACATCTACAAATTTGCAGAGCTGCTCGCGGCGGCGCAGGAGTCTGACCGCATGATCATTGACGTCTGGAAGGATACGGACCAGATTGTCGAGGACCTGCCGGCCGAGCGCACATATTCCTTCAAATCCGGCGTAAACATCATGTTTGGCTGCAACAATTTCTGCAGCTACTGTATCGTGCCCTATGTGAGAGGGCGGGAGAGAAGCCGCCGCCCGGAGGATATCCTGGCGGAGATCCGGGCGCTTGTGAAGGACGGCGTCCGGGAGGTCATGCTGCTCGGGCAGAATGTCAATTCCTACGGAAAAAATCTGGAGGAGCCCGTCACGTTCGCGCAGCTTCTGCAGCGCGTGGAGCAGATCGGGGGGCTGGAGCGGATCCGCTTCATGACGTCCCACCCGAAGGATCTCTCCGACGAGCTGATCGAGGTCATGAAGCACTCCGAAAAGATCTGCAGGCACCTGCACCTCCCCCTGCAGTCAGGCAGCACCGCCATCCTGAAGAGGATGAACCGGAAATATACGAAGGAGCAGTATCTTGCGCTCGCGGACAGACTGCGCGCGCAGATGCCGGATCTTTCGATCACGACAGACATCATCGTGGGATTTCCGGGGGAGACGGAGGAGGATTTCCGGGAGACGCTGGATGTGGTGCGCCGCGTCCGCTTTGACAGCGCGTTCACATTCATCTACTCGAAGAGAAGCGGCACGCCGGCCGCGGTCATGGAGGACCAGGTGCCGGAGAACATCGTAAAGGACCGCTTTAACCGCCTGCTTGCGCTCGTGCAGGAGATCTCGCAGGAGATGGCGAAGCGCGTGGAGGGACAGACGCTGCCGGTGCTGGTGGAATCTGTCAACGAGCAGGACGCCGCCCTGGTCACGGGACGGCTCAACAACAATCTCCTCGTGCATTTTCCGGGCGGGCCGGAGCTGATCGGAAGGATCGTGAACGTCCATCTGACGGAGTGCAGAGGATTCTACTATCTGGGAACAGCGGACTGCGGCGGCCGCAGGCAGCCGGACAGTCCGTAACATACATACATTCATATATTCAGTTTCAGTTTTATTCAGTTTTCTGGGGGAAATGCGGCATGGCACAACTGACACCAATGATGCAGCAGTACATTCTGACAAAGGAGCAGTACAGCGACTGTATCCTTTTCTACCGTCTCGGCGATTTTTACGAGATGTTTTTTGACGATGCGCTGACTGCGTCAAAGGAGCTTGAGATCACGCTGACGGGGAAGGACTGCGGCCAGGAGGAGCGCGCGCCGATGTGCGGCGTCCCGTATCACGCGGTCGACAGCTATCTGAACAAACTGGTCTCAAAAGGCTACAAGGTCGCGATCTGCGAGCAGGTGGAGGATCCGAAGCTCGCCAAGGGGATCGTGAAGCGCGAGGTGATCCGCGTCGTGACCCCCGGGACAAACCTGGATGCGCAGGCGCTCGACGAGACGCGCAACAATTACCTGATGTGCATCGTGTACACGGCAGACCGCTACGGAGTCTCCGTGGCGGATATCTCCACGGGCGAATACCTTGTGACAGAGATCGACGACGAGCGCAGGCTGCTCGATGAGGTCACCCGCTTTTCTCCGTCGGAGATCATCTGCAACCACCCCTTTTATGTCAGCGGGGTGGACATCGAGGACATGAAAAGCCGCCTGGGGATCACGGTGTTCTCACTGGATTCCTGGTACTTTGACGACAGCCTCTGCGCGCGCGTGCTGACGGAGCATTTTCATGTGTCCGCGCTCGGCGGGCTCGGCCTCTCCGACTACAACTGCGGAGTGATCGCGGCCGGGGCCCTTCTGAAGTACCTGATGGAGACGCAGAAGACCTCCATCGCGAACCTCACAAGGCTCGTGCCGTACGCGATCGGAAAGTACATGATCCTCGACACCTCCACGAGGCGCAATCTGGAGCTGTGCGAGACGCTGCGCGAGAAGAACAAGAAGGGCTCCCTTCTGTGGGTGCTGGACAAGACAAAGACGGCCATGGGCGCGAGGCTGCTGCGGAAATTCGTGGAGCAGCCGCTGATCGACGCGAAGGAGATCCAGGCGCGGCTCGACGCGGTCGATGAGCTGAAGAACAACGCGATCACGCGGGAAGAGCTGCGGGAATACCTGAATCCGGTCTATGACCTGGAGCGCCTGATCAGCCGCATCAGCTATCAGACGGCCAATCCGCGCGACATGATCGCGTTTAAGACCTCCCTCTCCATGCTCCCGCACATCAAATATCTCATGAAGAGCCTGGAGGCCTCCCTTCTGAAGGAGCTGGAGGCGCAGATGGACGAGCTTGCTGACCTGCACGAGCTGATCGAATCATCGATCGTCGAGGAACCGCCCGTCGGGATCCGCGACGGCGGGATCATAAAAGAGGGCTACAATGAAGAAGTGGACCGGCTTCGCAGCGCCAAGAGCGACGGGAAAAACTGGCTCGCGCAGCTCGAGGCGAAGGAGCGCGAGAAGACCGGCATCCGCAACCTGAAGGTCAAATACAACAAGGTCTTCGGCTACTATCTCGAGGTGACAAATTCCTACCGGGACATGGTTCCGGATTATTACATGAGGAAGCAGACGCTCGCGAACGCGGAGCGCTACATCACGCCGGAGCTCAAGGAGCTCGAGGACATGATCCTCGGCGCGGAAGACCGGCTGTATTCGCTGGAGTACGGGCTGTATCTGGAGATCCGCAGCCGTGTCGCGGAAGAGATCGTGCGCATCCAGGAGACGGCAAAGGCGGTGGCCGGGATCGATGTGTTTGCCTCGCTTGCGCTTGTCGCGGAGCGGGGAAATTACGTGAAGCCGGTCGTCAATGAAAAGGGAGTCATCGATATCAAGAGCGGCCGCCACCCGGTGGTCGAGAAGATGATCCCGAACGACATGTTTATCGCAAACGATACGTATCTGGACAATTCCAGGAGCCGTGTCTCGATCATCACCGGGCCGAACATGGCCGGAAAGTCCACCTACATGCGCCAGACGGCCCTGATCGTGCTGATGGCGCAGATCGGAAGCTTTGTGCCGGCCGCGAGTGCGAAGATCGGGCTGGTAGACCGCATCTTTACGCGGGTAGGCGCTTCTGACGACCTGGCGAGCGGGCAGAGCACGTTCATGGTGGAGATGACCGAGGTGGCCAATATCCTGCGCAACGCGACGCGCAGCAGCCTGCTGATCCTCGATGAGATCGGGCGCGGCACCAGCACCTTCGACGGGCTGAGCATCGCCTGGGCCGTCGTGGAGCACATCAGCAACACGAAGCTGCTGGGGGCGAAGACGCTGTTCGCGACGCATTACCACGAGCTGACGGAGCTCGAGGGCAAGCTGACCGGGATCAACAATTACTGCATCGCGGTCAAGGAGCAGGGCGACGACATTGTCTTCCTGCGGAAGATCATCCGCGGCGGGGCGGATAAAAGCTACGGGATCCAGGTGGCCAAGCTGGCCGGCGTCCCGGACAGCGTGATCGAGCGTGCGAAGGAGCTCGCGGAGGAGCTGACGAACGCGGACATCACGGTGCATGTGCAGGCGCCGGACACGGACGACTCCGCCAGAAAGAAGTCCAGGCCGAAGAAATACGACCAGGTCGATCTCGAGCAGATGTCGCTGTTTGACACGGTCAGCGATTCCGACGTACTGAAAGAGCTGCAGGAGATCGACGTCTCGAACCTGACGCCGGTCGACGCGCTGAACACGATCTACCGGCTGCAGAACAGGCTGAAAAACCGCTGGGAGGCGTAAAATATCATGAATGAGATCACTCTTCTGAGTCAGGAGACCATTGATAAGATTGCGGCCGGCGAGGTCGTGGAGCGTCCGTCCTCCATTGTAAAGGAGCTCGTCGAGAACGCGATCGACGCCGGGGCGAACGCCGTCACGGTCGAGATCCGAGACGGCGGAGTCTCACTTGTGCGCATCACGGACAATGGGAGCGGCATCCCGAAGGAGCAGGTGCGGACAGCCTTTCTGCGCCACGCCACCAGCAAGATCCGCTCGGTCGACGACCTGCTGAGCGCGCGGACGCTCGGGTTCCGCGGAGAGGCGCTCTCGAGCATCGCGGCGGTCTGCCAGGTGGAGATGATCACGAAGACGCCCGGCAGCCTTACCGGGACACGCTATGTGATCGAGGGCGGGGCAGAGAAGACGCTCGATGAGATCGGGGCCCCGGAGGGCACGACCTTTCTGGTGCGGAACCTGTTTTACAATACGCCCGCCCGCAGGAAGTTTCTGAAGACCGCCGCGACGGAGGCCGGATATGTCAGCGACCTGATGGAGCGGATGGCGCTGTCCCACCCCTCTGTCTCCTTCAAGTTCATAAACAACGGGGACACGAAGCTGCACACCTCCGGGAACTGCAGCCTCAGGGACATCATTTACGGAATTTACGGCAGGGAGATCACGGCAAATATCGTGAAGCTCGACGCAGACGCCGGGAGCGGCCTGCATATCACCGGTTTTATCGGAAAGCCCGCGATCTCGCGGGGCAACCGCAATTTTGAAAATTATTTTGTGAATGGAAGATATATAAAGAGCGCGGTCGTCGCAAAGGCGATCGAGGACGCCTACAAACCGTTTATCATGAACCACCGCTTCCCGTTCACGGTGCTGATGCTGCAGATGGACTCCGCACAGGTGGACGTCAACGTGCATCCGGCGAAGATGGAGGTGCGCTTCGCAGACCAGAGCGGCGTCTATGAGCAGGTCTGCCAGGCCGTGAAGGACGGCCTGCTCGGGAAAGAGCTGATCCCGGAGATCACGATCGAAGGACCGAAACCTTCATCGGGGCATGCGCAGAATCAGGCCGGGGCGGCGAGGCCTTCTTTGGGGCATACACAGAAGCAGACCGGTTCGGGAAGTCTCTCTTCGGAGCATACACAGACATCGACCAGCCAGGGAAGCCCCTCTTCGGAGCATACATGGACGCAGGCTAATCCGGGGAGTCCCTCATTGGAACATACACAGACTCAGTCTGGCCCGGGGAGTTCCTCTTCGGAATATGCCCAGGCGCAGGCCGGTCAGGGGAACGCCGCCGCGGGCGCGCCTTCAAGGCCGGCGCAGAAGTTCCGCTACCCGGAGCCGTTCGAGAAGGTGCGCAGCCGGCTGATTGCGGAGGCGGAAAGCCCCTACGAGGCGAAGTATCCGCAGAGGACGCGCGGAGGAATGATCCGTCCGGTGACGGGAAATATCGGGGGCGGAGACACAGGAGCGGCACAGGCTTTGGCCGGGAGCACGGGCAAAGATGCAGCACAGATCCCGGCCGGGCAGATTCCCGCCGCATCTGAGCGGACAGCGGAAATTCCGGTCTCCGGGAAGCCGGTGCAGATGGAGCTCTTCGACAACCGGCTGCTCTCGGAGGAAGGCATGAAGAAGCACCGCCTGATCGGACAGCTTTTTGAGACGTACTGGCTCATCGAGTACGAAGAGAAGCTGTATATCATCGACCAGCATGCGGCGCACGAAAAGGTGCTGTACGAGCGCTTTATGGAGAAATTCAGGAAAAAGGAACAGACCTCGCAGATGATCACTCCGCCGCTCATCGTTACGCTGAGCATGCAGGAGGAAGCGGCTCTAAAGCAGAATCTGGAACATTTCACGTCGGCGGGTTTTGTCATAGAGCCCTTCGGCGGGCACGACTATTCCGTCAGCGCAGTGCCCGGCGATCTCTGCGGGATCGCGGACCGCACTGTTTTTATGGAGATGCTGGACGGCCTGACCGATGTGTCGGAGAAGGCCTCCGAACAGGCAATCCTCGAGAAGATCGCCTCGATGTCCTGCAAGGCGGCCGTGAAGGGCAATCACAGGATGTCAGCCAAGGAAGCGGACGCGCTGATCGCGGAGCTTCTGACGCTGGAGAATCCCTACAACTGCCCGCACGGACGCCCGACCATCGTCGCCATGACGAAGCAGGAGCTGGAAAAGAAATTCAAGCGGATCGTGTGACCTGCGCGTCCGGAGCAGTCATTTATCTGCCCGGAACGGTCATTTATTTTATCTGTATTTGCACAGTAAGAAGAGGAGCGCGGAAAATGGAGCAGAAGAAGCTTCCGCTGGTGATCCTGACCGGGCCGACCGCGGTCGGAAAGACGAGCCTGTCGGTGGAACTCGCGAAGCGCATCGGCGCGGAGATCATCTCGGCGGATTCAATGCAGGTGTACCGCGGCATGGATATCGGGTCGGCGAAGGTGACGGCAGAAGAGATGCAGGGGATCCCCCATCACCTGATCGGCGAGTTTGACCCTGCGGAGGAATTTCACGTCGTCAGATTTCAGGAATACGCGAAACGCTATATCCGCGAGATCCGCGGCCGGGGGAGGATCCCGCTTCTCGTCGGCGGAACCGGATTCTATATCCAGGCGGTGCTGTACGATATCGATTTTACAGAGAACGGGGAGGACACGTCGTACCGTGCATCCCTGCAGAGACTTGCGCAGCTTGAGGGCGCAGACAGGCTGCACGAGATGCTGCGGTCGGTGGATCCGGCCTCGGCGGACGCGATCCATGCGAACAACGTCAAGCGCGTGATCCGCGCGCTTGAATTTTACCATGAGACAGGGACGAAAATCTCCGAGCACAATGAAGCGGAGAGGCAGAAGGAGTCCCCCTACAATTTCGCCTATTTCGTGCTGAACGATACACGGGAGCGGCTGTATCAGCGGATCGATCTGCGCGTGGACCAGATGATGGAGCAGGGGCTGCCCGATGAGGTGCGCGCGCTGAAGGAAGCGGGCTGCACGCGGGAGATGGTCTCCATGCAGGGACTCGGCTACAAGGAAATGCTCGGCTATCTGGATGGGGAGTACCCGCTGGATGAGGCGGTGCGCATTCTCAAGCGAGACACGCGCCACTTCGCAAAGCGCCAGCTCACGTGGTTCCGCAGGGAGCGCGATGTGATCTGGGTGGACAAAGATAAATTTGGATATGACTCCGGGAGGATGCTGGATTACATGGAAGGGATCCTGCGGCAGAAGGGGCTGCTGGAGATGAAAACGATCCCGGAAACGGCCGCGGGGCAGAAAGAGATTTCCCGGGGAAAATAATACAGGACGGATGAAATTATGGAACATTTATATGAGTCGCTGGGCGTAAGCCGCCCGGTGCTGGAGTTTACAGACGGGATCCTGAAGGGGCTGGAGGAACGCTTCCGAAGGATCGACGAGACGGCAGAGTACAATCAGCTGAAGGTCATAAAGGCGATGCAGGATGCGCGCGTCAGCGCGGAGTGCTTTCAGGCGACGAGCGGGTATGGCTACAACGACATGGGGCGCGATACGCTGGAGCGGGTATACGCCCTGACCTTTCACACCGAGGCGGCCCTTGTGCGCCCGCAGATCACCTGCGGCACACATGCGCTTGCCGTCGCGCTTTCGGGAAATCTGCGCCCGGGCGATGAGATGCTTTCCATCTCCGGCAAGCCGTACGACACGCTGGAAGAGGTGATCGGCATCCGCCCGTCCTGCGGGTCTCTGGCCGAGTACGGCGTCAGCTATGCGCAGGTGGATCTGCTCAAAGACGGGAGCTTTGATTTCGACGCGATCCGCGCGGCGATCCGGCCAAACACACGGCTGGTGGAAATCCAGCGCTCCAAGGGCTACCAGACGAGGCCGACGCTTTCCGTGGAACAGATCGGGAAGGCGATCGCCTTTGTGAAGAAGATCAATCCGGAGATCATCTGCATGGTGGATAACTGCTACGGAGAATTTGTGGAGCGCACGGAGCCAAGTGATCTCGGCGCGGACATGGTCGTCGGATCCCTGATCAAAAATCCGGGCGGCGGACTGGCTCCGATCGGCGGCTACATCGCCGGCACAAACGCCTGCGTCGGGCGCGCGGCATACCGGCTGACCTCGCCGGGCCTCGGAAAAGAGGTCGGGGCCTCGCTCGGCGTGATGCACTCCTTCTACCAGGGCCTTTTCCTGGCGCCGACGGTGACCGCATCTGCGCTCAAGGGAGCGATTTTTGCCGCAAACGTCTATGAAAAGCTTGGCTTTTCCGTGGTCCCGAACGGGACGGAAGAGCGTTACGATATCATTCAGGCCGTGGAATTCGGATTCCCGGAGGGCGTGATCGCGTTCTGCGAGGGGATCCAGGCGGCGGCGCCGGTGGACAGCTATGTGAGGCCGGAGCCGTGGGCGATGCCGGGCTACGACAGCGATGTGATCATGGCGGCCGGGGCCTTTGTGCAGGGCTCGTCGATCGAGCTGTCGGCAGACGGCCCGATCAAGCCGCCGTACGCGGTCTATTTCCAGGGAGGACTGACCTGGCCGCACGCGAAGCTGGGGATCCTGAAATCCCTGCAGAGGCTGTACGAGCGCGGGCTTGTGAAGCTGTAGGCAGGGAGGTGCTGGGATATGGCAGGAAAGGTTCTCATCGCCGGGGCGGGCGCGTCCGGGCTGATGGCGGCGGTCACGGCGGCCAGAGCCGGCGCGGAGGTGACTGTGCTGGAGGCCATGGAGCGGCCCGGGCGGAAACTTCTGCTGACCGGGAACGGCCGGTGCAATCTCACAAACATGGATCCGGAGCTGCCCCTGCGCTATTACGGGAGCGGGCAAAGGACGGCACGGCTTCTGACCGGGCGCTTCGGAGCGCAGGAGGCGCGGCGCTTTTTTGAAGGGCTCGGCCTGCTGACCACAGAGAAAAACGGATACGTCTATCCCTGCAGCATGCAGGCCTCCGCCGTGCTGGAGTCGTTTCTGACCGAGCTTCGCAGACTGCATGTGAAACTGAAGCTGAAGGAGCGTGTCCGGCGCGCATGGAGGGAGGACGGGCAGTCGGCCCGGGAAGACTCCGGCGCATCCGGCATCTGGAAGATTCAGACAGACTCCTGGCGCTACGAGGCAGACGTTCTGATCCTCGCCTGCGGCTCAAAGTGCCTGCCGGAGACAGGGTCGGACGGAACCGGCTACCGCATCGCCGCACAGCTTGGACATACGGTCGTACGGCCGGGGCCCGCGCTGGCGCCGGTCACCTGCGAGGGCAGCTTTCTGCCCGCCGCCGCAGGCGTGCGCAGCCGCGCGGCGGTCTCTTTGTACCGGAATAAAGAGCTGATCAAAAGCGAAACAGGGGAGCTGCAGTGGACAAAATACGGAGTGTCCGGAATCGTTGTATTCCAGCTCTCCAGGTTTATCGAAAACGGCGGCAAAAATGGCGATTCCTTCTGGCTGTCCGCTGATCTTCTCCCGGAATTTGAGCGGGCGTACCTCGCAGATCTGCTGAAGCAGCGCGCCCGGAAGCTTCCGAAGGAGCACGCGCCGGCACTGCTTGGCGGGATGCTCCATCACAAGCTGATCCCGGTCGTCCTGGCGGGGACGCTGCAGGCAGGAAAATCTGCCGGACAGGCAAAAACCCCGCTGTGCAGGGATCTGACGGATGACATGCTCGACGCTATCGCCGCGCAGATCAAGGACTTCCGGCTCCGCGTGACCGGCACGAAATCCTTCGATTCCTGCCAGGTCTGCAGGGGCGGGGTGGACTGCGGCGAGATCCTCGCGGACACGCTGGAATCCAGACTGCACCCGAACCTCTACTTTACGGGAGAGCTTCTGGATGTGGACGGCCCCTGCGGCGGATACAACCTGCAGTGGGCATGGGCAAGCGGCGCTGCGGCCGGAAACGCGGCCGCGCAGAAAATAAATTCCTGCAGTCTGACAGACTGCCCGGGGAGAGCTTATGGTACTCAGAATCAGTGAACTCAAGCTGCGGCCGGATCACACGCGGGAAGAGCTTGAGCAGGAGATCAGCAGAATCCTGCGCCTGCGCGGAGAAAAACCGGTTTATGAGATCATGCGCCGGTCGCTCGACGCGCGTCAGAAGCCGGAGATACGTTACGTCTATACCGTGGACGTGGCAGCCGCGCATCCTCAGGCCGTGATGAGACGGATCCACAGCAAAAAGGTAACGGCTGTGGAAAAAAACGAATATTTCTTTCCTTTTTGTGGAAAAGCTTCCGGAAAACCGTTTTTCTCAGAGGAAGCCTGCGCCAAAACGGACAGCGGCCGCCGGGCAATGCGGCCGGTCGTGGTCGGGAGCGGTCCGGCCGGACTGTTCTGTGCCCTGATGCTCGCAAGAGCCGGCCTGCGCCCCGTCGTGCTGGAACGCGGAGAGCAGGTGGAGTCGCGCGTCAGAACGGTCGCCGGCTTCTGGGAGACCGGTCGCCTGGATCCTCAGTCAAACGTGCAGTTTGGCGAGGGCGGCGCCGGAACCTTTTCGGATGGAAAGCTGAACACGATGATCCGGGATCCTGAGGGCAGGATCCGCTTTGTGCTGCGCGAATTTGTCCGCGCAGGGGCCGGCGGGGAGATCCTGTACCACCACAGGCCGCACATCGGGACGGACGTGCTGGTGGGCATCGTGAAAAATATACGGGAGGAGATCCTGCGCCTGGGAGGGACGATCCGCTTTCAGAACTGCCTGACGGGCATTTCTCTCCGGCCGGAGCGCGGCGGGATCCGGGATGCGGGGAGGTACCTCCTGGAGATCAACCGCGGAGCGGATACCCTCGCGGCGGATCATGTGGTCCTCGCGATCGGGCACAGCGCGCGCGACACGTTTGCCATGCTCCATGCCCTGGGCCTGCCGATGCAGGCAAAATCCTTCGCGGTTGGCTTCCGCATCGAGCATCCGCAGGCATGGATCAACAACGCCATGTATGGAAAGGACTGTCCCTACGACCTCGGGGCCGCCCCCTACAAGCTGACGCACAAGTGCGCGGACGGCAGGGGCGTCTACTCGTTCTGCATGTGCCCGGGCGGATACGTCGTGAACGCATCCTCGGAGCCCGGAATGACCGCGGTCAACGGCATGAGCTACAGCGGCCGCGGCGGGGAAAATGCGAACAGTGCGATCGTGGTCACCGTCTCGCCGGAAGATTACGCGAAAGACAGCCATCCGCTTGCCGGAATTGCCTTTCAGAGGCGCATCGAGCAGGCGGCCTATGAGCGCGGGCGCGGACGCATCCCGGTGCAGCGCTTCGGAGATTTCTGCGCGGGCCGGGATGCCGCCGAAGGCACGGACACTGCCGGGAGCAGGATTTATGCAGAGGGCGCAGCCCGCGCAGATACAGGCAGCGCAGCCTGCGCAGACAGCATGGTTCGCATAGAAAACACAGTTTGTGCAGATAAAGCGGTTCGCGCAGAAAACGCGGTCCGGCCGTGCTGCAGGGGACAGTATGTCATGGCAGACCTGCGCGGAATCCTGCCGCGGAATCTGGAAGCGTCGCTCATCGAGGGGATCCATGCGTTCGGAAGGCAGATCCCCGGCTTTGACTGCCCGGACGCCCTGATGTCCGGGGTGGAAAGCCGCACCTCGTCGCCGGTCCGGATCCTGAGGAATGAACGGTTCCAGAGCGTTTTTCCGGGCATCTATCCGTGCGGAGAGGGCGCCGGATACGCGGGAGGGATCACATCGGCGGCCGTGGACGGGATCCGGGTCGCGGAGGCAGTGTGCAGGGAATACGCAGAGTAAGCGAAGGCAGAGCAGACAGAGGCAGACAGGATCGGACAGATGGCAGGCAGAGAGCAGACAGGAGCAGACCGGCGGAGCCGATGTTAAAAAATTTCTGCTTGGGTGTATACTTTGCTGAGAATTTGTGGTAAGATAACCTAATGGATGATCAGGAAGGCAGATTTTATCATCTGCCGAGGGAGAAAAAAACGGGGCGGAGAGTATCGGTGAGGGAATGAACGATACGCAGCAATCTGCCGGACGGGCGGAGCAGGAGACAGCTGTTCCGCAGACAATGAAAAGCATACCAAAAGATGAGCGGCCTTATGAGAAGTGTCTTTCGCGCGGCGCGGAAAGCCTGACCGACGCGGAGCTTCTGGCTGTGATACTTCGCACGGGCTCCAGAGGTGAATCGGCATTGGAACTGTCAAGGAAGATACTTGCCCAGTATGGGGAGGCAAACGGTCTTCTGGGCATTTATCATATGTCGATTTCTGATTTAACCAGAACCCGGGGACTTGGAAAGGTAAAGGCGGTACAGCTCAAATGTGTCGCCGAGCTTTCCAGGCGCATCGCAAAAGCCACCTTTTCCGGGGGACTTTATTTTAGGGATCCCGCGACCGTGGCACAATACTATATGGAGGAGCTCCGTCATCAGGAACAGGAAGTCCTGATGCTTGTCATGCTTAACAGCAAGGGGAAGCTTTTAAAGGACCAGATCATCTCGAAGGGGACGGTCCGTTCTTCCCTGATCTCTCCGAGGGAGATTTTTATTGAAGCGGTCCGCGGCCGGGCAGTCAGCATTCTGCTGCTGCACAATCACCCGAGCGGGATCCCGGATCCGAGCAGGGAGGACATCGCGCTGACGCAGCGCGTGAGGGAGGCGGGTTCTCTGCTGGGGATTGAGCTGCTGGACCACATTATCATAGGAGACTGCCAGGCGGTCAGCATGAGGGAGCAGGGCTTCTGGCAGGAATGAGTTTATGAGGGGTAGCACGGCATGTTATTTCACAAGGTTTGCGGGATCGATCTGGGAACGGATACGATCAAGATCCGCGACAGGAACGGAAAACTTTTTTTATACAGCAAGAATGTGATCGCACTCCGCAAAGACGGTTCCCCGCTCGCGATCGGGGACGCCGCCTACGAGATCTATGAGAAGAACCCGGCGAACATCCGGGTCGTCTGGCCGATGGCCGGCGGCGTGATCGCCAATTCGACCGAGATGGAGATGGTACTTTCCCATCTCCTGAAGAAATTCTCCGGTTTTTTCCATTCCGGCGCATCTCTGTGCATCGCTGTGCCCAGCGATATCACCCAGGTTGAAAAGCGCGCGTTCTTTCTTGTGATGCGCGGAAAGATCAACGCGGGCAGGATCCGTCTGATCGACAAGGGGATCGCGGACGCCGTCAGCGCCGGGCTTCCCGTTCTCTCGACGAGGGGGCATATGATCGTCAACATCGGGGCCGACACGACAGAGATCTCCGTGATCTCCGCGGGAAAGGTGATCCTCAGCCAGACCCTGAAGGTCGGCGGCCGCAGGCTCGACGAGGACATCGCCACGATGGTGCGGCGCAAGTTCAATCTGAGCATCGGCCAGCAGACGGCCGAGTCGCTCAAAAAGAACCTCGCCTTCATGATCAACGGGCCGAAGCTGGAGCAGAAGGTCTTTGGCATCCACACGCTCTCGGGACTTCCAAAGTCCGACCTGATCCCCTCCCTGGCCGTCAGCGTCGCGATCATTGATACGATCGACGCGATCATTGAGAATGTCAAATCCATTTACAACCGCGTGCCGCCCCAGCTCATGAAGGACATTGCGCGGGAGGGCATTTACCTGACCGGGGGCGTTTCCATGATCCTGAATCTTCCGGAATACATCCGCAGGGAGGTCGGGATCCCGCTCCACCATATACAGGATCCGAAGAACAGCACGATCCGCGGGCTGGTGGAGATTCTGAACAACAGAGATCTGCGGCAGTTCACCTATACGCTGACGGATCTGGCGAGGATGAGATAAAGGCGGACGACTATGAAAAAATCGACAAATGAACATCTGAAAAATAAATACCTGCTGACGCTGCTCAGCGCATTCTGTATTTTCCTGATCGTAGTCTCCTTTCTGGACAGCAGCGCGGTCGCGCCGGTGCGCCAGGTCAGCGGCTTTCTGATCACCCCGGTGCAGAAGGGCATCAACGGCTTCGGCTCATGGCTTTCCGGGCTGACGGACAACTTCGAGGACGCGCAGACGCTGCGCGCGGAGAATGCGGAGCTGCAGGCCCGTGTCGACACGCTGACCGAGGAAAACAGCCAGCTTGTGCAGGACCGGGAAGAGCTGCGCCGCCTGAGAACGCTTTTCGAGCTGGACGAGCAGTACGACGAATACAAGAAGATCGGCGCGAGGGTCATCGCCAAGGAGCCGGGCAACTGGTTCCAGCTTTTCACGATCGATAAGGGCTCCCGGGACGGGATCGAGCCGGATATGAACGTGATCTCCGGCGGCGGCCTCGTCGGGATCGTCACCGAGACGGGGCCGAACTGGTCCACGGTGCGGGCGATCATCGATGACAACAGCAACGTGAGCGCCATGGTCTCCACGACGTCGGATCAGTGCATCATCGCGGGAGACCTGCGCCTGATCGACGAAGGCTCCCTGAATCTCATACAGCTGAAGGACACGGACAACAAGGTGCATGTGGGCGACAAGATCGTCACCTCCTATATCAGCGAAAAGTTTCTGCCCGGCATCCTGATCGGCTATATCAGCGAGCTGAACAACGACGCGAACAACCTCACCAAATCCGGCTATATCACCCCCGTGGTGGATTTTCGCCACGTGCAGGAGGTGCTGGTCATTCTGGAGCAGAAGGAGTACGTCCCGGCGGATTCCGTACAGCCTGTGACGGAAACCGAAGCGGAGCCGGACACGGCTGCGCAGACGGAGCCGGCGCCGTAGGTCTGGCAGGCCTGGGTGCCTGCAGACCGGCCGCATCGGCAGGGTCACGAGGCAGTTGCGGCGCGCCTGCAGTCCGGACACAGCCCGCAAAGATATGACACAGCCTCGGCGCGCCCCGCAGAACGGGCAGCCCGGATTTTCTGCCGCGCGCCTGAATATCTGACACATCCGGAGGAAATAATTGTCATGAAACGCAAAATTACAATGGCAGCGCTGATCCTGCTTTTTATCATCCTGCAGTCCACGCTGTGCCAAGAGATTGCCATCGCCTCGGTCAAACCGAACCTGCTGATCATCCTGATCGTGTCGTTCGGCCTGATGCGCGGGCGGAGGTCCGGCATGATGATCGGTTTCTTCTGCGGCCTGCTGGCGGATCTCTTTTTCGAGAGCATCATCGGCTTCAACGCGCTCATCTATCTGTGGGTCGGATATCTGAGCGGCTATTTTTACAGGATCTTCTACGATGACGATATCAAGACGCCGCTGTTTCTGATCTCCGTCAGCGATCTGGCATACGGGATCATACATTACTGCTTCCGCTTTCTGATGCGCGGACGCGTCCAGTTTTTCACATATCTCGGCAGGATCATCCTGCCCGAGGTATTCTACACTCTGATACTGACGATCCTCTGTTACCGGATCCTGTACACGATCAACCAGAGGCTCAGTCTGAGTGACAACAGGGGAGTGGACTATTTTGTTTGAAGAAATGAAGAAAAACTTTAAAAAGGCGATCAATTCGCGGATCATCGTGCTGATGACCGTGTTTGTCCTGATGGCCTCGCTTCTGATACAGAAGCTTTTCGACCTTCAGATCGTGAAGGGCAAGGACACACAGGATCAGTTTTCTCTTTATATCACCAGGGAGCGGACGCTGCCCAGCTCGCGCGGCAACATCTATGACCGCAACGGCAACCCGATCGCCTACAATGAGCTGTCCTACTGCGTGACGTTCGAGGACAGGGGCACGTATGCAAACACCCACGTCAAGAATCTCGCGGTCAACGGGATGCTGTACCATCTGATCAAGCTGCTCGAGGAACAGGGCGACACGATCGTCGATGATTTCAGGGTGGATCTGACCGAGGAGGGCACTTACGTCTACAACGCCAGCGGCTTTACGCTGAACCGCTTCAAGGCGGACCTGTTCGGCCAGGCGCTGATCGACGACCTGAAGGAGGAAGAGCTCAACATCACGGCTCCGGATCTGATGGAGATGCTGTGCGACGACGAGCACTACGGGATCTTCGACAAGAGCATCACGGACGAAGAACGCCGGAAGTACGGCCTCCCGGAGAGTTATACCGATGATGAGATCCTTCAGCTGGTGTCGCTGCGGGCGGCCATTGCGGCCTATAATTTCCAGCGCTACCAGACGGTCACGCTCGCGCGCAATGTCAGCAGCCAGTCGGTCGCACGGATCCTCGAGAACATTGCGGACTTCCCCGGGGTCGCCATCTCGGAGGAATACCGCAGGGTCTACACGGATGCGGAATATCTGGCCCCGCTGATCGGCTATACCGGCAGGATCTCCGCCGAAGAGCTCGAAGAGCTCCAGAAGGAGGACAGCAGCTACACCGCCAATGACATTGTCGGCAAAACCGGCCTGGAGAGCGTGCTGGAGACAACTCTTCAGGGGGACAAGGGCACGGAGGTTGTCTATGTCGACAGCCTCGGCCGCACGCTCGACGTCGACAGCGAGTCGCGTGTGGAGCCCCAGGCGGGCAACGACGTCTATCTGACGATCGACATGGATCTGCAGAAGGCGGCCTACCAGATCCTGGAGCAGTACATCGCCGGGATCGTCTGGCAGATGATCATCAATGAGGCGGAGTTCCACGCGGAATGGATCAACTCCTCCGACAGCGTGCGTATCCCGATCTATGATATCTACTATGCGCTGTTTGAGAATAATGTCCTCAGTGTCAGCCACCTGAAGGCCAGAGATGCGTCCGTCAACGAGCAGATGGTCTACACGGCGTTTCAGGACAAGGCCGCCGAGATCTTCCGGATCCTCAAGGACGAGCTTCTGACCGACAGCCCGACCGCCTACCGCGATCTGGACGACCTCTATGAGATCGGAGAGCAGTATCAGGTGTACATGTCCTACATTGTCAACGACATGCTTATGAAGGGCACCGGGATCCTGAATGAGTCCGCGATCGACAAGACGGATCCGGTCTATCTCGCCTGGACGGAGGATGAAAGCATCAGCCTGCAGGAGTTCCTGAATCACGCGATCTCCCAGAGCTGGCTTGATATCACAAAGATCTCCGGGGACGATACCGCCTATATGGATACCCAGGAGATGTTCTCCGCGCTTGCGGACTACATCGCGGATTACCTGTATGAGGACGACAACTTCTGCAAGCAGGTCTACCGCTACATGCTGCAGGAGGACCGCATCAGCGGCGCGGACATCTGCCTGCTTCTGTTCGACCAGAACGTGCTGGAGATGAACGCCGCCGACTATGAGAACCTTCAGAACGGCTCACTCAGCGGATATGACTTTATGCGCGAGAAGATCCGGAATCTGGAGATCACGCCGGCGCAGCTCGCGGTGACGCCGTGCTCCGGCTCCGTCGTGCTGACGGATCCGAATTCCGGCGAGGTGCTTGCCTGTGTGACCTACCCGGGTTACGACAACAACCGCCTGGCCAACGAGATGGACAGCGACTACTTCACAAAGCTGAACATGGACATGTCCTCCCCGTTCTACAGCCGTGCGACGCAGGAGGCGACCGCGCCCGGCTCCACCTTCAAGCTTGTCACCTCCGTGGCAGGCGTTATGGAGGGCGTCCTGAACATCGGCGAGGGGATTGTCTGCAACGGCAAATTCGAGCTCTGGGACAATGTCATCAACTGCTGGAATAAATACGGCCACGGAGTCCTGACGCTCCAGCAGGCCATCACAGAGTCCTGCAACGTCTTCTTTAATACGGTGGGATACCGTCTCGGATGCATGAACGGAGAATACGAGGATTCCGTCGGCATCGAGGCGCTTACGCGCTATGCCTCGCTGTTCGGCCTGAATGAGAAATCCGGCGTCGAGGTGCCGGAATCCGCGCCGAACATTTCCCAGATGGACGCGGCGCGCACCGCGATGGGGCAGGCGGACAACCTGTTCACGACCACGCAGCTCGCCCGCTACGTCAGCACGATCGCCAACAGCGGAACCTGCTACAATCTGACGCTCGTCGACGCGATCACGGATTCGAGCGGGAGCGTCCTCGAAAAGCATGAGGCGGAGGTGCGCAACACCGTGGATCTGCCGGCGGAGCTGTGGAGTACGATCCACGCGGGAATGCGCGGCGTGGTGCAGAACCATGACGCATTTGCCAACTTTACCGGGATCTCTGTCGCCGGCAAGACGGGAACCGCTCAGGTCAGCACGGATGTGCCGAACCACGGCCTGTTTATCGGCTATGCGCCCTATGAGAATCCGGAATCCGAGGACGCGATCGCGATCGCGGTCCGTATCGCGAACGGCTATTCCTCCGCGAACGCGGCGCTTGTGGCGCGCGACGTGATTTCCTATTATTACGGGATACAGCCTGCCGAGCAGCTGATCACGGGGCACGCCTCCGAGGTGTCTGCGAAGTACGAGGTAAATGACTGATGAAAGGAGAAGTACTGCCATGAGGCGCAGCGCTGTGACGATCAAGAGCAATCCATACGGCCTGATCCTAAATCTGGATCCGGGGCTTCCTTTCGATGAGCTGTGCGCGGCCGTCGCGGAAAAGTTCCGGACGTCAGGCAATTTCTTCAAAAATGCAAAGCTCGCCCTGACGTTCCGCGGGCGCGTGCTGACGCAGGAGCAGGAGTCCCGGCTGATCGAGGCGATCGTCCAGAATTCCCAGATACAGATCATCTGTGTGGTGGATGAGGACAAGGACACGGAAGAATACTACAGAAAGGCAGTTACCCATGCCCTGGAGAAGCAGACGGAGAGCGAGGGGCAGTTTTACCGCGGCACACTGCGCTCCGGGCAGGTGCTGGAGTCGGATGTCAGCGTGGTGATCATCGGCGACGTGAATCCCGGCGCACAGGTGGTCAGCCGCGGAAACATCGTGATCCTCGGCTGCTGCATGGGCAATATCTACGCGGGGGCCTCGGGCAACCGGAGCTGCTTTGCAGCCGCACTCACGATGAAGCCGATGCAGGTCCGGATCGCGGACAAGACGGCGCGCAGCGCCATCGTGAAGAAGACCGACACCGGTGAATATCCGATAGAACCAAAGATCGTATATATCAAAGACGACCATCTGCAGATAAAATCGATTTCCAATGAGACGCTGAGCGAATATCTCTCTTAAGGATCGGCCAGGTACGCCAGACAGAGTTTAGACCGGAAGAATGGGAGGATCACAGGATATGAGCGAAGTAATTGTCGTTACATCGGGAAAAGGCGGCGTCGGAAAGACGACCTCCACTGCAAATATCGGCGCGGGCCTCGCCCGCATGAACCAGAAGGTGGTGCTTGTTGACACGGACATCGGCCTGCGCAACCTCGACGTTGTGATGGGGCTGGAAAACCGGATCATCTACAATCTCGTCGACGTCGTGGAGGGAAACTGCCGCATCCGGCAGGCCCTGATCCGCGACAAGCATTATCCGGGGCTCTGCCTCCTTCCGTCCGCACAGACGAGGGACAAGAGCGCCGTCTCGCCGGAGCAGATGATCAAGCTTGTGGACAGCCTGAAGCAGCTTTTTGACTATGTCATTCTGGACTGTCCGGCAGGCATCGAGCAGGGCTTCCGCAACGCGACCGCGGCCGCAGAGCGCGCCATCGTCGTGACGACGCCCGAGGTCTCCGCGATCCGCGACGCCGACCGCATCATCGGCCTGCTCGAGGCGGGCGGACATAAGAAGACCGAGCTGATCGTCAACCGGATCCGCACCGACATGGTGCGCAGGGGAGAGATGATGTCCGTCGCGGACGTTCTGGACATCCTCGCGGTCGACCTTCTGGGCGCTGTGCCGGACGAGGAAAGCGTCGTCATCGCGGCAAACCACGGGGAGTCCGTCGTCGGGAGCGATACGCTCTCCGGACAGGCCTACATGAACATCGCGCGGCGCATCACCGGAGAAAAAGTACCTCTTCTCGACCTTGACGCCGGCTTGTCGCTGTTTCAGCGCGTCGCATCGCTGTTTCGGAAAAGGCAGGCCTCATGAGGGCACGGCGCGAGTATCCCCTGCGCACGTCCGGAAAAATCGCCAAGGCACGCACGCGGCTTACCATCGCGTCTGACCGCCTCGACTGCAATCAGGAAGAGCTGGCGCAGATGCAGAGAGAGGTCCGGAATGTTTTATCAAAATACATGAATCTCGAAAATGAACTGTTTGAAATACGCATAGATATCGCCTGCGGGACAGGACAGGGGTTTAAAGATGCTAAGACAATACAAATTAAGTAACTACAGATTTCGTCTGATCCTCTGGGTGATCGCGCTTGCGGCGCTCGGGATCCTGATCATCGGCAGCGCAGACGAGGACTACCAGACCAAGCAGACGCTCGGCCTGGTCGCCGGCGTCGCCATCATGGTCGTGGTATCTCTGTTCGACTACACATGGATCCTCAATTTTTACTGGATCATTTACATGGTCTGCACGGTGCTGCTCGGCGCGGTGCTTCTGCCGGGCATAGGGGTGACGAGGAACAACGCGACGCGCTGGGTCAGGATCGCCGGCTTTCAGTTTCAGCCCTCTGATATCGTGAAGATCATGCTGATCCTGTTTTTTGCCAAGTTTTTTGAAGTCCGCGAGGACCGCGTCAGCCGCCTGAAGACGATCGTTTTCTCCCTGCTCCTGGTCGGCATCCAGCTGTTTCTGGTCTACAAGGAGCCGGATCTGTCCACCACGATCGTCACCGCGCTGATGTTCTGCGTCCTCATCTATATGGCCGGGCTGAACTATAAGATCATCTGCGGCATCATTGCCGTGTGCATCCCGATCGTGGTCATCCTGGTGAGCATCCTGATGCAGCCGGAGCAGAACCTGATCAACGAATACCAGATGAGGCGCGTTTACGCGTGGCTGCGGCCGGAGGAGTACCCGCAGGACGCCTACCAGCAGCAGAATTCCATCAAGGCCGTCGGCTCCGGCCAGCTTTACGGCAAGGGGCTGAAGAATGACGACGTAGATTCCGTAAAAAACGGCAACTTTATCCCGGAGACGCAGACGGATTTCATCTTTGCCGTGGCAGGAGAGGAACTCGGCTTTATCGGCTGCTGCGTGATCGTGCTCCTGGAATTTCTGATCGCCCTGGAGTGCCTGCTGATCGGAAGGAGGGCGAAGGTGCTCTCGGGCACGCTGATCTGTGCGGGGATGGCCTCGCTGATCTTTTTCCAGAGCTTTATCAACATCTCGGTTGCGACCGGCCTCCTTCCGAACACGGGGATCACGCTGCCCTTCGTGAGCTACGGGCTCACCTCGCTGATCAGCTTCTGTATCGGGATCGGGCTCGTCCTGAATGTCGGGCTTCAGGTACGGAAATACTAAGAAACGTACAAATATAAACACAAAAAGGAGGTAGTATGCATGAATGTCGCACTTATCGCACATGACGCCAAGAAACAGCTGATGCAGAATCTCTGTATTGCGTACCGCAGCATTCTTGCGAAACACGTCTTGTACGCGACCGGAACCACCGGCCGCCTGATCGAGGAGGCTGCCGCTTTAAATGTACACAAGACCCTCGCCGGAACAATCGGGGGAGAAGAACAGATCGGCGCCATGATCGAGCAGAACCTGATCGATCTGCTGATCTTTCTGCGCGACCCGTCCGGGGCGAGGTCGAACGAGGCTGATATCAACAAGGCGATCCGCCTCTGTGATATCCACAATGTCCCCCTGGCAACCAATATCGGTTCCGCGGAGGTTTTACTGAAATCATTAGACAGAGGAGATCTTGAGTGGCGTGAAATGTACAGATAACACGGGCGGCGGACAGCCCTCCATGTATACGGAGCGCGAATGGGTCCGGATACAGGCACGAGAACGGATAGAAATAAAAAAACAGCGCAGACTGATCCTGGCAGCCGCGGCGTTAGCTGCAGCCGCGGCACTGCTCGCATTTCTGGTCTACTATTTTGTGCTGCGCTCCCATGATTACACCCTGTTTCAGCCCTATTCCAGATCCGACGAGGTCTTCGGGTCCGGGAGCAGCCTGATGTCCGACAATGTCGCGGCTCCGTTTGCGGACGATCTCTGTGTGGTAAACGGCGATGTCAACGCGGAGGCAGTCTCCCTGACCGCGTATTCTGCGGGCGTGTTCGACCTGAACCGGAGGGAGACCGTCTACGCGAAGGACGTCTTCACGAGACGTTCCCCGGCCAGCATCACGAAGATCATGACGGCTCTCATCACGCTGAAGTACGGCAATCTCGACGATATCGTGACGGTGACCCCGATCGTGAAGGATATCGAGTACGGATCCTCGGTCTGTGACATCAAGGAGGGGGATGTCCTCTCGCTTCGGCAGCTTCTGTACGGGATGATGATCGCCTCCGGAAACGACGCCGCAATGATGATCGCGGAGCACATTGCTGGCTCCGTGGAAAACTTTGTCTCGATGATGAACGAGGAGGCCTCCCTGCTCGGCGCGACGAACACGCATTTCACGAATCCGCACGGTCTGACTGATCCGGACCACTATACAACGGTCTACGACATCTACCTGATGCTGAACGCGGCCCTGAAATACGATGTCTTCCAGGATATCATCAGCCGGACCAATTACTATGCGGAGTACTCCAGGATCGACGGCTCGCCCGTGGCCGTGACCTGGGAGTCGACGAACGCCTACTTTACAAACGCCGCGGAAGCGCCGGACGGCATCACGATCTCCGGCGGCAAGACCGGCACGACAGAGGACGCGGGGGCATGCCTGAGCATCGTGGCCAAGGACCTGTACGGCAATCCCTACATCTCCGTGATCCTCCATTCCAGCACGAAGGAGACGCTGTATCCGGAGATGAACCAGATCCTGTCCCTGATCGAATGATTCAATTAAGTGTTGTAATTTCCATGTAAATAGTCTATAATGAAAACACGAAAATTATTGCTGCTTAAAGGAGGAGATGTCCCATGATACAGTTAATTTTAGGCGAAAAAGGAAAAGGCAAGACAAAGATTTTACTTGACAAAGTAAACTCTGAGGTAAGAACGGCTCATGGAAATATCGTTTATCTTGATAAAAGCACCAAGCATATGTATGAACTGAACAACAGAGTCAGGCTGATCGACGTATCGTCGTTCGCGCTGTGCTCCAGCGAGGAATTTGTAGGTTTTCTTTATGGGATCCTTTCCCAGGATCACGATCTGGAGCAGATCTACCTGGACAGCTTTCTCAAGATCGCCCAGACGGACGAGGCCTCTGTGAACGGACTTCTTAAGAGGATCAGGGGAATCGGGGAAGAGTTCCAGGTCACCTTTGTCATCAGCATTTCCATCAGTCCGGACGTGCTCGATGCGGAATTGAAAGAGAATATTATTGCAGAACTGTAAGCTGTGCAATTAAAGGATACATAGCGACTGCCGCCTGGTTCCGGGACAAGCCTCCCGGCGCCCGGCGGCAGTTCTTCTGCTTCGCTTCAGCCGCCTGCTAGGCGGACGTTGTATCTCTATTCACTGCCCATTTCCCGCACTCTGCCGTACAGGCTGAGCACATAGAGACCGGCCAGTCCGACCAGAATATATATTATTCTCGAAATCCAGGACATATTGCCGAACAGCAGATTTACGAGATCCAGTTTGAAAAT